>JAFMQY010000002.1 GCA_017354415.1 Nocardioides sp. | reverse complement strand
CCGTGAGTGTGCTGATCGTGCAGGCGACGGTGGCCATCCCGGCGGCGATCCTGGGCGAGGCGGTGCTGTCGTTCCTCGGCCTCGGCATCCAGCCGCCGTCGCCGAGCCTCGGCACCATGCTGTCCGAGGCCCAGGAGTCCATCACCCGCGCACCCTGGACCGCGGTCATCCCGGGGCTGGCGATCATGGTGCTGACCCTGTCCTTCAACCTCCTCGGCGACGGCCTGCGCGACGCCCTCGACCCCCGTGGGACTCGCAGATGACGATCACCACGACAGACGTCGACCCGTGGCATCCGGGCTCGGGCAGCCCGCTGCTGAAGGTGCGCGACCTGAGCGTCGACTTCCGCACCGAGGACGGCCATGTCTGCGCGGTCGACCAGGTCTCCCTGGAGGCCCGAGCAGGTGAGCTGCTCGCGGTGGTGGGAGAGTCCGGCTGCGGCAAGAGCGTGATGGCGATGGCGCTGTCCGGCCTGCTGCCGCGCAACGCGACCGTGACCGGCAGCGTCCAGCTGGCCGGACAGGAGCTCGTCGGGGCCTCGAAGGCAGAGCTCCAGCGCGTGCGCGGCTCGCGGATCGCCTACGTCTTCCAGGAGCCGATGACCTCGCTCAACCCGGTGTTCACGGTGGGGCGCCAGGTCGCGGAGGTGCTCCGGGTGCACGAGGGCATGGACCGCCGGCACGCCCTGGACCGCGCGGCCGAGCTGCTCGACCTGGTGGGGATCGCCAACCCGCGCGAGCGTCTGCGCCAGTACCCCCACCAGCTGTCCGGCGGCCTGCGTCAGCGGGTCATGATCGCGATGGCCGTCGCCGGCAACCCGGAGGTGCTCGTCGCCGACGAGCCGACGACCGCCCTGGACGTGACCGTCCAGGCCGGGATCCTCGACGTCCTCCGCGACCTGCGCGACCGGCTCGGGGCCGCGGTCGTGCTGATCACCCACGACCTCGGCGTCGTGGCCGACATCGCGGACCGCGTGCTGGTGATGTACGCCGGTCGAGTGGTCGAGCGCGGAGAGATCCACGAGCTCTTCGCCCGGCCGAGACACCACTACACGGTCGGTCTGCTCGGTGCGGTTCCCACGGCTCGCATCGACGAGGACGAGCGCCGACTCCGGGAGATCCCGGGGCTGGTCCCGGTGCTGGAGAGCCCGGAGGACCGTTGTACGTTCGCGGAGCGGTGCCCGGCCGCCGACGAGACCTGTCGGACGCGTCAGCCACCGCTCGAGCGGGCCCCACAGAGCAGCCATCAGGTGGCGTGCTGGCATCCGGCGGGCACCGGCGGGAAGGAGACGGCATGACCGCGGAGGCCACGACCACCGCCGTCTGCGAGGTCGTCGACCTGGTGAAGCACTTCGGCCCGGTCCACGCGGTCGACGGCCTCTCGCTGCGGGTCGACCCCGGCGAGGTCCTCGCGCTGGTCGGTGAGAGTGGCTCCGGGAAGTCGACCGTCGGCCGGCTCATCGTCCGGCTGATCGACCCCACGTCGGGGACCGTGCGGATCGGCGGGGTCGACGTCGGGAGCATGTCCCGTCGCGCCCTGCGGCCCCACCGTCGTACCGTCTCGATCGTCTTCCAGGACCCCGCGAGCTCGCTCGACCCGCGGATGCGGGTCGGAGACATCGTCGCCGAGCCCCTCCGGTTGCACGGCGTCCCACGATCCGACCGCTCGGCCCGGGTGCGCGAGGTGCTCGAGCAGGTGGGGATGCGGGCGGGCGTCGCCGAGCGCTACCCCCATGAGCTGTCCGGCGGCCAGCGGCAGCGCGTCAGCATCGCCCGGGCGCTGGTCTCGCGGCCGCGACTGCTGGTCGCGGACGAGCCCACCAGCGCCCTCGACGTCTCGGTGCAGGCGAGCGTGCTGAACCTGCTGACCGACCTCCAGCGCGATCTCGGGTTCGCCTGCCTCTTCATCACCCACGACCTGGCGGCGGTCGAGTACCTCGCGGACCGGGTGGTCGTGATGTACCTCGGCCGGGTGGCCGAAGTGGGGACCCGGGAGCTGATCTTCGAGCACCCGCGGCACCCTTACACGCAGGCACTGCTGTCGGCCGCACCCGTGCCCGACCCGAGTCGCCAGCGGAAGCGCACCCGGGTGGTGCTCTCCGGCGAGCTCCCGAGCCAGATCGACCCGCCTTCCGGCTGCCGGTTCCACACTCGTTGCCCACTGGCCGAGGACCGCTGCCGGACCGAGGTCCCCGCCCTGCGGGAGATGTCGCACGGGTCAGTCGCCTGTCATCTGGTCGCCGACGACGGCACCGGGCCCGACGTGCGCGACCTCCCGGACCCGACGCAGCCCAGCCGTCTCGTGGAGCGCCGGCGGTGAGCGAGGACTTCACCACGCGCCCCACACTCCGCGGCACGTTCGGCATGACGTCGTCGACGCACTGGCTCGCGTCGCAGTCGGCCATGGCGGAGCTGGAGGCGGGCGGCAACGCGTTCGACGCCGCCGTCGCCGGCGCCTTCGTGCTGCATGTGGTCGAGCCCCATCTGAACGGCCCCGGTGGCGAGGTGCCCGCCGTGTTCGCGACTGCCGACGACCCCACGCCGACCGTCCTCTGCGGTCAGGGTCCGGCGCCGGCGGGGGCGACGCGCGAGCACTACCTCGATCTCGGGCTCCACCTGGTCCCGGGCGCCGGCCCGCTGGCGGCCGCCGTACCCGGAGCCGTCGACGCCTGGCTGATGCTGGCCGCCGACCACGGCACCCGTCACCTCCGCGACGTCCTGTCCTACGCCCACGGGTACGCCCGATCCGGCCACCCGATCCTGCCCCGGGCCGCGGCGCTGGTTGCGGCCATGGAGCCGACGTTCCGTGACCACTGGCCGACATCGGCGGCTCAGTGGCTGCCGCACGGACGAGCGCCCCGACCGTGGGAGCTCGTGGTCAACCCGGCGTACGCCGAGGTGCTTGCCCGCCTGGTCGAGGCGGGCGAGGCCGCAGGATCGGATCGGGAAGCCCAGTTCGCCGCCGCCCGCCGGGCATGGCGCGAGGGATTCGTGGCCGAGGCGGTCGACGCCTTCCAGCGGCTGCCGTACCGCGACTCCAGCGGCGCCGACCATCCCGGGCTCGTGACAGCCGCGGACATGGCCGCGTGGCAGGCGTCGTACGAGCCCGCGGCGGTCCACCGCTTCCGCGACGTCGACGTCGCGAAGACCGGGACCTGGGGCCAGGGCCCGGTCCTGCTCCAGTCGTTGGCGATCCTCGACGGGATGCCGGCGGAGGCGCTCGACCCGTCGACGGTCGAGGGCGTGCACACGATCACCGAGGTGCTCAAGCTGGCCTTCGCCGATCGCGAGGCGTGGTACGGCGAGGACAGCCCGGTCACCCTCGACCAGCTGCTCGAGCCGTCGTACGTCGCCGAGCGGCGACACCTGGTCGGCGATCAGGCCTCACCGGAGCTGCGTCCCGGCGCAGCCGGTGGACTGGCCCCTCGGCTGCCCGGCCATCTACGCCGCACGTCCGGCGTCCCGACGGGCGCAGGCCTGGGCGAACCGACGGTGGCGCGGAGCGGCGAGACGCGAGGCGACACCTGCCACATCGACGTCGTCGACCGCTGGGGCAACATGATCTCGGCGACCCCGAGCGGCGGATGGCTGCAGAGCTCGCCGACGGTGCCCGAGCTCGGGTTCTGCCTGGGCAGCCGGATGCAGATGTTCTGGCTGGACGAGGGGCTCCCTTCGTCTCTCGCTCCGGGACGCCGTCCCCGGACGACTTTGTCGCCGACGCTGGTGCTGCGAGACGGCCGTCCGGTGCTGGCCTGCGGCACCCCCGGCGGCGACCAGCAGGACCAGTGGCAGCTGCCGTTCCTGCTGCGCCATCTCGTCGGAGGACAGGACCTCCAGGCGGCGATCGACGCGCCGTCGTTCCATACGACGTCCTTCCCCAGCTCGTTCTACCCGCGCGAGATGATCCCCGGCGAGCTCGTCGCCGAGGACCGCCTCGGCGACGTCGTCCTCGACGGGTTGGCGGTGCTCGGCCATCGGGTCACCCGAAGTGGCTCGTGGTCCCTGGGCCGGCTGTGTGCCGTGGCCCGCGACCCCGGCACCGGACTGCTGTCGGCCGCGGCCAATCCGCGCGGATCCCAGGGGTACGCCGCGGGACGCTGAGCCGCGTGAAGCGCCGGAGCTCAGACCCCAGCCGGTAGCGACTCGTTCCCGGTGCTGCCGCGGTCGATCGCTGCGGTCTCGGCGGCATGCACGTGGTCGGCGGCGGCCCGCTCCGCGGCGTCGGGATCCCGCGACTCGAGGGCCTCGACCAGCCGGACGTGCTCCTGCCACGAGTGCACGGCGCGCGCGGACGCGCCGAGGCGGAAGACCCAGTGGACGTGGCGGTACATCGAGGTCGAGAACTGCACGAGCCACCGGTTGCCCGACATCTGCGCCACCGCGCCGTGCAGCTCGGTGTTGAGCTCGGCGACTGTCGCGAGGTCGTCTGCTTCCGTGGCCTCACGGGCGCGGTCCAACAGGCGGCGAAGCCCGTGCAGCTGCTCCTCACTGGCCCGCTCGGCCGCGATCCGAGCCGCCAACGGCTCCAGCACCGCCCGCGCGGCGAACATGTCACGCATCAAGCGCTCATCCGGATCGGCCACCACCGCCCCCCGACGCGGTTGCAGGACGACGAAGCCCTCTGCCTCGACCACCCGCAGCGCCTCCCGGACCGGGTTGCGGGAGACCCCGAAGTCCTCGGCGAGCCGATCCTCCGTGAGGCGTTCGCCCGGCCGGTACTCCGCGTCGATGATCCGGCGACGGAGCTCTGCGAGCACCTGGTCGCGCAGGCTCAGGTGGCGATCCCCGATCGAGGCGCGCATCGGGTCCACGAGATCCGGTTCCCAGGTCGGACCGTCAGGAGAGCTCACCCCAGTACCTCCCTCGGTACGCCAGCACCTGCGCGTCAACCGTATACGAAGAACAACGCCGTGGTGGCGCCGTTGCTCCCTTTCCCGAGGGCCTACGACGCCGGGCGCGTCGTCCTGCTCCGCGCGGCTCAGCAGCAGTCCGCGACCTGGGGAGCTGCCCCTCTCGTCGATCGAGGCGAAGCCGGCTTCGGCGAGCCGGGTCTGCTCGGCGTCGACGGCGTCGGTGTCGGCCACCTCGACCCCGAGATGGTTGATCGACCACCGGACACTGGCACGAGACATCGACGTCTGTCAACATAGACACATGTCGAAGTCCTTGCTCGAGCTGACCCCGGTCCAGGCGGTGGCCTGCTGCTCCCCGGTCACCCGGGAGCCACTGTCCGCGGAGTCCGCCGAGCGCATCGCGCCGTTGCTCAAGGCGATCGCCGATCCGGTTCGGCTACGGCTGTTGTCCCTGGTCGCGTCGCACGCCGACGGGGAGGCCTGTGTGTGCGACCTGAACGACGCCTTCGCACTGTCGCAGCCGACCATCAGCCACCACCTCAAGCTGCTGCACGAGGCGGGACTGCTGGATCGTGAGAAGCGGGGCGTGTGGGTGTACTACCGGATCGACGCCGGCGCGTTGAGCGACCTGGCCACGCTGCTCGGCGGCGTGAGCGTCTGATGCCGACCTTGGTCCAACGCACCGCGGCCGAGCTCCTCGGCACCGCGTTCCTCGTGGCCACGGTGATCGGCTCGGGGATCGCAGCGCAGCGGTTGTCGCCGCACGACACCGGCGTGCAGCTGCTCGAGAACAGCCTGGCGACCGGCGCGGTCCTGGTCGCGCTGATCCTCGCCCTGCAACCGGTCTCGGCGTCGTTCAACCCGGTCGTCACGCTGGTCGAGCGAGCCCTGGGCCGGATCACAACCCGTCATGCGGCGTGGTCGATCGCCGCGCAGGTGGCCGGCGGCATCGTGGGCGCGATCGTCGCGAACCTGATGTTCGACCTGGATGCGGTGTCGATCTCCGGCCACGACCGGGCCACCGGCGGGCACCTCCTGGGCGAGGTGGTGGCGACCTTGGGCCTCGTGGTCGTCGTCTTCGGGGCGCTCCGATCCCCGAGGATCGAAACGGTGGCGTTCGCCGTCGGGGGCTACATCGCCGCGGCGTACTGGTTCACCAGCTCCACGAGCTTCGCGAACCCGGCAGTGACGATCGGCCGTATGCTGTCCGACACCTTCGCCGGGATCGCGCCCTCCTCGGTTCCGCCGTTCGTCCTCATGCAGCTCGTGGGCGGTGCACTGGGAGCCGGCGCCGTCCTGCTGCTCCGGTCGGCGCCCGCCCGTCAGCCGGTCTCCGAGGAGACGCCGTGACCCGTCAGCCCGACCACGCCACACCGACCGTGCTGTTCGTCTGCGTGCACAACGCCGGCCGCTCGCAGATGGCCGCGGGATACCTCCAGCACCTCGCCGGCGACCGGGTCCAGGTGCTCTCGGCGGGCTCGCAACCCGCGGACCAGGTCAACCCGGTCGCCGTCGCGGCGATGGCCGAGGAGGGCATCGACATCGCCAGCGAAGCCCCGAAGCTGCTGAGCGACACTGCGGTCCACGAGGCGGACGTCGTCGTCACCATGGGCTGCGGCGACGAATGTCCCTACTTCCCGGGCAAACGCTACGAGGACTGGGTCCTCGACGACCCCGCCGGCCAGGCCATCGAGGTGGTCCGTCCGATCCGCGACGAGATCCGTCACCGGGTCGAGAACCTGCTCGCGGAGCTCGTCCGATGACCATTCAGATCACCCCGCTCGTCGCCGAGCCGACGGACGAGTCAGCCGGCGAGCCGCGCCCTGGTCTCCTCGACGTCCATTCCGTGTAGGCGCAAGAGGTTCTCGCCGAGGATCTTGCGCTTGGCCTGCTCGGTCAGCGGCGGGTAGCCGTAGCCGTCGACGAGGTCCTGGGGGATCTCGAAGTTCCAGAACGCCTCGAGTGCCCACTGCGGCTGCCAGATCGGCGCCTCGCTGCCGTAGACGATCTTGTCCTCGCCGCACCAGAAGAGCAGCTTGCCGAGCAGCTCCGCGAACAGCCGGGGTGAGCGGACCACGAAGTTGATGGTCGCCGCCAGTGAGGCATACAGGTTCGGGTAGCGGATCAGCTGCCAGCAGGTCTCGTCGATGAAAGGCAGGCCGACGTGGTAGATCACGAAGTTGATGTCCGGGAAGGCGCCGGCCGCGCCGTCCATGTCCCAGGTCTGGGTGTGCTCGATCATCTGCGGCCCGAGCGGGACCCCTTTGTGCACGCCCACGAGGTTCACCCCCAGCTCCTGCATCCGCTCGAAGATGGGGAAGGCGACCTTCGGGTCGTCCATCCGCCACGGCACCTGACCACCGTCCTCGTAGCGCACGTTGTAGAACTTGAACGCCTTCGCGCCGTACTCCTCGACCTGACGGGTCAGGTCGTCGAGCGCCGCCTTGCCTTCCAAGGGGTTGACGGTGCCCCACATGACGGTGCGTTCGGGGTCGAGCTGCGCGAGCTTGGCGCACTCCGTCCACGGAGACAGTCCGTCCTTGTACATGTCGGTCAAGGGGAGCGGCATCGCGACCAGCATGTCGGTGTCGGAGTTCCCATAGACCATCTCGTGGATCTCTTCGACGCTCCACTTGTGCAAGAACTCCTCTGCGGACATCAACGGCAGCCCCGGAGGCGTCAGCACCGTGTGGAACGCGTACAGATGGTTGGAGAACATCTGGCCGGCCGGTCCGCGGGCGTTGTCGGCCTCGAAGTTGAAGGGGTGTGCGACACCGTCGAACACGAATGCGTCACCGATCATGACTGTCCTTCGAAGAGAGGGCTGGGGAGTGTGGCCGGGCCCGGCTCGCGGCCACGTACGACGTAGGGTCGCCGACGGTCACCGGGTCAGGGAGGAAGCGCAGCTTGGCCTTGGCGCTGTCGGAGAGCCGCTCGGGCGACCACGGCTCGTGCCATACGAGCTCGACCGTCGCCGTGTCCACGTCCGGGAGCGAGCACACCGCCGACTCGACGTCGCCCAGCACGCTCGTGGCGAACGGGCACCACCCCGAGGTGAGGATCAGCTCGACCCGTGCGGATCTCCCGTCGATCTCCGCGCTGAGCACCAGACCCATGTCGACGACGGAGATCCCCTTGTCGCGGCAGCACGGGTCGTAGACGTCGCCCAGGACAGCGCGCACCGACGGGTCGATCACGCCGCCAGTTTCGCGCCGCTCCCGTGGCCCTGACAGCCCCTCGGATTTCACATCACGAAACGGTGGGCCCCGAGGCGGCTGCCTACGATGGGTCCACAGCCGAGGGGGCGATGGCTGTGGTGAGGTGTGCGATGGAGCCTGATGACCGGGTCCGGGATGACAACCGACCGGACGACTTCGTGCAGAGTGTCGGCCGCGCAGTCCGAGTTCTGGAGGCAGTCGGCCGCGAACCGGGTCTTCCCGTCAAGGCCATCGCCCGCAAGTGCGAGCTGAACATCTCCACGAGCTATCACCTCGTGCGCACGCTCGCCTATGAGGGCTACCTGGCGCGGCTCCCCAACGGGACCTACGTGATCGGCGAGTCGGTCGCCCGCAGGTTCCGCGACCTCGTCACGTCGCTGGATCGCCCGCCGGACGCGGCCGTGGTGCTGCGACAGCTCTCGGAACGGGTCGGGCTGAGCTCCTACCTCGGCCTGCTCCAGGACGAGCGGGTCACGGTGGTGGAGGTCGCCGAGGCCGCGGGGTCGCCGTACCTGGAGGACTTCGAGGTCGGCCTGGACGTCTCCGCGCACGCGACCGCCCTCGGCAAGGCGCTGCTGGTCGCGATGACCCCCCGTCAGCGACATCGGTTCCTGGAGACCCACGAGCTGCGTCCGTTCACCTCCCGCACCCGTACCGACGTCGAGCAGCTCGAGGCGGAGCTGGGGTCGATCCCCGACCGTGCGCTGGTGAGTGAGCACGGAGAGTTCCGCGACGGCGTCTCGTGCACCGCCGCCCTGGTGCCGCGCCCTACCCGTACGGACCCGGCGTGGGCGGTGGTCGTGGCCGTCGCCGACGACGATGTCCCCGGCCGGATCGCCTCCGAGGTGGCACTGGCGGCCGCCGACCTCGCGGGCAGCGCGACCGGCTGATCCTCCCGTAGCCCAGATTCCGCGTTCTTTTCTCGCGCGGGCCATTCATGACGTACTGTTCGAGCGCCGTCGGGCCTGAAGCGCAGCGTTCGTCGGTCATCGAGACCACGAACGCGACGACACACACTTCATGCCGACCTCGACCACCGCCGACGCTGATACGAGCGCGGACACGACCATTCACCTCGGGCGCCTGGCGCCGACCCTCCTGCACGGGCTGTGGCTGGTGGCCGAGACGGTCGTCGTCCCGGCGATCCTCCTGTTCCCCTTCGTGCGGGCCAGGCACGACATGATCGGACTTCTCGCGGTGCTCGCGTGGCGGTCGTCGTGCATCTTCGCGCGCTGGTTACGCGGCGCCCGGGTTCCCGCGACGGTGTGGATGGCGTTCGCGTTGTTCGCGGCGCGCACCGTCTCGTCGCTTGCGGTGACCTCGGTCGTGGTCTACCTGTGGCAGCCGATCATCTTGTCAGTGCTGACGGGCGGGATGTTCGTCGTTGCGGCATTCGGGACGCGTCCGTTGACGATGCGACTCGCCCACGACTTCGTCCATCTTCCCGCGTCGGTGACGGCGAACCCGCGGGTGAGGCACCTCTTCAGGGACCTGACCCTGATCTACGGAGTGGTGCACCTGGCGAGCGCAGCTGTGGGCGCCTGGGCCATGCGGCTCCCACCCGATGCCACGGTCGCGGTCCACGGTGGTCTCGGGGTTGCCTGCACCGTGGTCAGCGTCGGAGTTTGCGTCGGCTGGGGACTCTCGAAGGTGTCCCGCATCCCGGGGCTGCGAGTGCGCCTCGGGGAAGCTCCCGTCAGTTCGGTGCCCCGGGCGGCTGTGAGCCTCGCTGTTTAGGGTGTGAGGTCACCCTCCACTAGCTAGTGGCCTCCGCGTTGGTCGTGCGGCACGGTGCAGGTGCCCTGTCCGACGGTGACGTTGCCCGCGGCGTCGGTGGCGGTGGCCGTCACGGTGTAGACCCGGCCGTCGCCTTCGTCGTCGCGGAACGCGCGCACCTGGACCGTGCCACCGTCGACGAGGACGTCGCCCGCGTCGGGCTCGTCCGCGGTCACGTCCACCGTCAGGTCGGCAAGTCCGGACAGGGCGTCCGCTCCGACCACGTGGGCGATGGTGACCATGCGGTCGTTGGGCGGCCAGATCGCACACGGCTGCTCCGGAAGGCCGGACACGGTCGGCGGGGTGCGGTCCACGCGGACGCGGGTCGTCTGCACGGGCTCGCGGTTGCCCAGCAGGTCGACTGCGTAGTAGCTGACGTCGTAGTCGCCCTCGGAGCTCAGGGTGACGGTGGCATGGGCGCCGGGCTCGATGACGGCGCGGTCAGGGGTGAGCCCGGCCTGGTCGTCCATCAGGACGTGGACCTCCTTGACGCCCACGCCTCCGGGGTCGTCCGTGGCATTCAGATCGAGGGTGACCGGTCCGTCGTTCCAGCCGGCTTGGTTCGCGTCGGGTGACCTCGTGACGGTCGTCGTCGGTGCCGTGGTGTCGTTCGGCGCCGGGTAGGGCTCGCCGGCTGCCTGGCCGATGCCGGTGAAGGAGACCTCGACGACCTTGTGCCCGGCCAGGGTGCTGACATCACGCGTGACGGTGCGGGTCTGGCCGGCCGAGTTGAACCAGTAGGGCTCGGCGACGGCCGTGAGTGCCTGGTCGGCAGGGAAGGCGTAGTAGAGGGTCGCGGGCTTCCCCTCGAGAGCCTGACCGTGCAGGTACATGATCAGCGCGTGCTCGAAGTTGTGGTCCATGTTCTTGCCGGCGAAGGTCTTGCGCAGGTCCGTCTGGTCGCCGACGTTGTCGATCCGGGCGAACGTCTCGCGGGCCGGGTACGCCGGGTCGCGGTCGACGTAGATGTCGAGGAAGGTCTGGGCACTCCGAGCGAGCTGGTCGATCTGGGCGGTGTTCGTGAAGCCTTCGGACAGGTCGAGCGTGGCCAGCAGCTGGTCCCCCTCGTCGTGCATCCACCACCCGCTGTCCGGCTCGACGTTGCCCGTCGCGAAGCTCCGCACGATGCGCTCGTTCCACCGTGACGCCGCGCCGTCCCACGCATGCGAGAGGAGCCGGGCGCGGTCGTCGCTCAGGCCGTCCCAGGGACGGTCCGGGAAGAGGTGGTTGGCGTCGTAGATGACCGCATAGCTCAGCAGGTTGTGACCGAAGTCGGTCTCCAGCGAGGAGAAACTGCCGAACCTGCCGCTGGGTCCCCAGAAGTAGAACCGGTTGTTCGGGTTCGTGGCGCCGTCGTTCTTGTGGTTCGCGATGAGGATCGAGACCAGCTCGCGCAGGTCGTTCTTGAACTGCGTCTGACGGGCGGGGTCGCTCAGCAGCGCCCAGTTGGACAGTGAAACCGCGGTGGCGGGGATGAGGAGATCGGTGATGTTCTCTCCGGGTCCCCCGGTGTCCACCTCGGTGGACAGGTCATAGGTCAGGGAGTCCTTCATCCGGTGCTGGGCCGGGTCGTAGTACTTGTCGAAGATCAGGTCACGTACGGCGAGCAGCTCGTTCTCGACGGCCGGGTCCCGGGTGACGTTGAAGTACATGCCGTACGCCAGCCCGAGGGAGGCCAGGTCGAACAGGTCCTTTTTTCCCTGGGGATTCACCGGGCTGCCGTCCGCGTTGAGGTCGCCGTAGTAGCCGCCGTACACCGGGTCCTTGGCGTGTGCGTCGATCCAGTCGAGCCCGGCCTTGGCGTAGGTGAGGTACCGGTCCTGACCGGTCAGCATGAACGACAGGGAGTAGCCGTAGACCTGTCGGGCCAGGGTCGAGAGAGCTCTCGGGTCCGAGCTGTCCTGGGTGTCCGGACTCGCCGGGATGAGGTCACCGTTACGGTCGCGGAAGGACGGGAAGTTCCCCACCGGATCGCCGAGCGCGGCCGGCTGATCCCAGTAGGGCATGAGGTCCTCGCGGTGGTGGCGGAGCCAGGTGTCGCCGGTGAGGACGTCCGGGACGGCGGCGGATGCGGGCGCTGAGACCGGATCACCGGTGTCAGCGCCCGCCGGCGACGTCGGCCGCATGGCGAGAGCGGCGATGACCGCCACCAGCGCAAGCCCGTGCACGCGCCACCTGCGGATGCGACCCCGAGCGTTCGACCGGTCATGGGCAGCGCCGGACACGGACATGGCGGGCTCCTTCCCCCGAGGTTCCAGGCTCCCTCCAGTCACGTAGGACGCGCGATCAGTAGTTCTACCGACTTGCTCTTCAGACGTCCGACGTGGTCCGGTCCAATCCCGGCTCCGGCTTGTGGTCGAGGGTGACGAGTCCGGCAGCCTGGGCGACGAGGACCGCCCGCATCCGGTCGGCGACGCCGAGCTTGCGGTACACATGTGCCAGGTGGCAGTGCACCGTTCGCGGGGAGATCCCGAGCCGGCGTGCGATCGCCTCGGCGGTCAGCCCGTCGGCCAGCAGTTGGAGCACCGCGAGCTCGCGGCCGGTCAGCCCCGACGACTCGTCGTGGTCGGGGCATCGCTCCAGGGCCGCGTTCTGCAACCACAACAGGGCCAGGAGGGGCTGGATGCGCCGGGCCAACTGGAGTGCCTCGTCGCTGAAGTCATCCCCGCTCTTGGCCGCGACGAACGCACGGTAACCGTTGCCGACGAAGCACGGGATGGACAGCTGCTGATCGGCGCCGACCGGGGCGCTGAACTCGCGGGTGAGCTCCATCGCGCCAGGAGCGATGTAGGTGTCCGGGACACGGCCCAACGACATCGGTCGGGGGTCTTCTGTGCCGCGGAACCAGCAGAGAAGCGGGTGAAGGTCTCGAACGCCGCCTTCCCACATCTCGAAGGACTCGGCGGTCGGCCAGCGTGAGACCGGGTGCGAAAACTCGACCCCATAGGAACCATCGGGCTCTTCCCAGTTCCAGGACACCATGGTGTCGAGGGTGCTCGCGAGTTGCATGTGGACCTGGATTCGTGGGAACTCCCGCGAGGGGTGATTGAGGAGGTCGCGGACTAACTCGAGCCATTCCTCATAGCTGCGCAGAACCCACATGTGGCACCCCCCGTGCGGCTCCCCCCTCGAAGCGTCGCGACCCAGTGACGCATGAATCGTCCGAACGATGCTGTTCGGAAGTCGACACACGACGAGAGAATTCGGCCACACTCAGGGTAATGCGTTTCGACCGTGGGTGCTCCCGGAGCCAGTCCTGAACGGCGTCACCACTACTATTCCGAACCACTGCCCCAGTGGGGGGTCGGAATTACAGCTCTGAACTGCTGCAACGGGTTGGACGACGCGGACCTCTAACTCGAAACGGGAACGAGGCTGGCCCGTTCCGGAACGCGCACGGACGCCAGGCCCGCAGGCGGCCGGACTCCTTGCGGCGTGTCTGGCGCAGGAACGACTTGGATTTCCGACCTCCGGTGGCCGAGCGTGGCTGAACTGCCGTCGCCAGCACGCTGGTTGCATGGCCAAGAGGAGAAGCAAGCGCTCTCGCAAGCGGCAACAGCGCCGGCGGCAAGGAGTGGCGTACCGAGAGCGACAGCGCATCCGAGTGCGGCGGCGAAGAAGACCGTTGCTGCGGTCGTGAGCCCCTGCGGGTTGGCACCATCGCGGATGATCGCGCCGCCGGCGAGGAAGCCGATGCCTGTGACGACCGCATGCAGAGTGCGGGTGGGATCAGCGCTGTGTGCCTGCTGGTCCATAGCGATCTGCCCGAGGTGCATGATGAGACACGCTGCGCCGGATACCAGCATGTGGGTTTCAGCCCGGCGGGCTTGTTCAGCAGGCTCCTTTCGTAGCCGACGACGGCACCGAGGAGCATGGCGAAGAGGACCAGGCCGAGGGCGCTGATCTGGTGCATGGCAGACAAAGCAGGTTCCTTACCGGCCGCACGTCTGGTGTCGGCCTTGTCCGCTTTGACCGTCCGGGCCTCGGCAAGAATGCAGGTCGCCCGACCACCAGGGCCGAACCTCGGTCAGGTTCGGCCCTTTGCGTGTTGGCTCGGGCCAGAGCATCTTGACCGGCGTACGCCGGAACCAGTAGGTCGATCGTTCGGTCGTCCCGTGGCCGACTTGGGTGCTTACCTCACACGGCTGGTTTCGATACTCTCCGATGGCTACCTCAGAAGCCCGCCCTCGGGGGCTGGTGAGGTTCTCGCTCGAATGAGGGGCTTCGGGGCCTGGAGCAGCGACATGTTCTTGCCCTACCGAAAGGATCGTGAGTTCTGTGGCCCCTTCGATTCCAGGTCGAGCGCGCCCTCGTGCTGTTGCACGGTGGGGCGCCGGCCTACTCGCTGCTCCCACGCTGCTTGGCGGGCTCGCGGCCGTGACAGTGGTGGCGGCACCGGCGGCCGACGCCGCAGGGCAGACCACGGTCAACTTCACCAGTCCGGGGGTGACCACCTGGACCGCCCCGGCTGGGGTGACCGCGGTGCAGATCACGGCGGTCGGAGGCAGAGGCGGCGACTGCTTCAACGGCGCTGGTGGCCGAGGCGACACGGTGACTGCGATCGTGCCCGTGGCCGCGAACTTCCAGTACCGGGTCCAAGTCGCCGGCGCGGGTGCTGGCGGCGGATTCTGCGCGGGCACGGGAACCGCGGGTGGCGTCGGCGGCGGCGGCACCGGAGGTGCGGGGAAGCCCGGCGTCGGCGCCTCTGGTGGTGGAGGCGGTGGTGGCGCCTCCATGTTCAGCACCGGAGCCGGCGCTCCGACTTCGGCCAGCGTGCTCCTCGTGGCAGGTGGAGGGGGTGGCGGCACCTACGACGTCGCGGGCGGCGATGCCGGAAAGGACGGCAGCAACGGCGGCGGAGGTCAAGGCACCGCCGGCACCCAGTCCGGACCCGGGCTGGGCGGTGCCGCCCAGGGCGGCAGCAATGCCACAAGCGGTTCCGACGGCTCCGCCTTCCTCGGCGGGAACGCAGGCACGGGTGGCTCCGGCACCACCGACTTCGGCGCCGGTGGCGGCGGCGGCGGTGGCGGCTACTTCGGCGGCGGTGGTGGCGGTGGCGGAGCTGCTGGCAGTGGCGGCTCAGGTGGCGGCGGATCCAGCTACGTGAAGTCGACTGCCTACGTCGTGAGCGCGCCAGCGCCGACTGCCAGCGCGGGGATGGTCTCGATCACCTACCCGGCTGCCGCGCCGCCGTCAGCCTCGATCTCGGCACCGGTGGACGGCGGCACCTACGTGGTCGGTCAGACCGTGCACACGAGCTTCGCATGTACGGAGGGCGTCGGGGGCTCCGGGCTCACCTCATGCGACGACTCGAACGGCACCACGACCGCCACGGGCGGTTCCGGGACCCTGGACACCTCGGTCGGCGGATTCCATACCTACACGGTGACTGCGATGTCCTCAAGCGGGTTGAGCGACACCACCTCGATCTCGTACACGGTGATGTACCCGCCGACCGCGAACATTTCCTCGCCGGCCACCGGCGGCATCTACAAGCTGGGCCAGACGGTTCCGACGACGTTCTCATGCACCGAAGGGCTCGGGGGACCCGGTTTGGTGGCCTGCAACGACTCCACCGGCTCATTCACCGTCGACGGCGGCACCGGCCAGCTGGACACCAGCACGGCTGGGTCCCACACCTACAAGGTGACCGGCACCTCCGACGACGGGTACAAGGGCACCGCGTCGATCTCCTACCAGGTCACCAGCGCCCACATCGCGATCAAGACCGGTACGGCGGTCGTAGCCTCCGGCAAGACCAAAGTCACCGTGGCCTGCTCCGGAGCCATGGTGTGCACAGGCAAAATCAAGCTCGTGGCGAGCAAGAAGGTCGTGGCCGCAAACGCCTACACGACGACCGGCGGCTCCACCAAGACCGTCACGCTGCACGTGACGGCGGCTGGCATGACCATGCTCCACAAGGCAAAGACGCACAGCATCTCAACGAACGCGACAGCGACCGTGGCCGGAGGTCCCACCGCCAAGCGCACCATCGTCTTGAAGCTCAAGTGAGCACCGGCGTGTAGCAACACCAGCAACCTGCTGCAGCACGAAACCCCAGCTACGAAGGTAGCTGGGGTTTCGCTTTGTGCGCCGGCCTACCGCCTCGCACAACTGATTCCAGCGAGCGAGTGGTGGGTCAATCCGCCGCTACGCGGGCGTGTCACACCCGCGCGGTGGCGGGCTCATTGACTGCGCCAACCGCAATCAACGAAGACTCCGACATTTCTGCCCTGAGGTCGCGCACTATGTTGACGTGACTGGCGGATCGGGCCGTGCTCTGCGCCTGCGGCTGCTCCTGGACTCCAACGTGGTCATTGCGGTGGAGCCCTATTCGGGCGTACTCGAACCCGGGATGCGAAGTGGCGCCAAACTGCTCAGGCTGGCCAACGAGCAAGGACAACTTCTTTGCGTCACCGTGGCCACCCGAGACGACCTGCTTGAAGCTAAGGACCCCGCGCAGCGCGCTCAACGCTTGGCCGAGCTCGAGAAGTTCCACATTCTCGAGGAAGTCCCGATACCGGACGCGCTCACTGCACGTGTCGGAAACAGCGTCCCGGGAACAAACGACCACCGAGACCTGCGGATCATCGCTGCGTTGCACGCCGGTGCGGCCACTCACCTGGTCACCGACGATTACAAACTTCGCCGAAGGGCTGAAAGGGCCGGGCTCGCGGAGCGGGTGATGACACTCGAGGAAGCTGTCGCGCTCTTGGCCCAGTTCGAACCAGCCGAGACACCGCCGCCACCGCGGGTGAGCAAGCCAGCCACCTACACCCTACGAACCGACGACCCCATCTTCGACAGCTTGCGAGCCGACTACGACGAGTTCGATGACTGGTTCGCCAAGGTCCGGGCAGAAAGCGAGACCCGCACTTGCTATCTCATTGACGAGGGTGACCGACATGCTGCTCTCGCCATTCTCAAGCCTGAGCCGGATTGTCCGTACGAGCTCCACCAGCCGGTCATGAAGATCTGCACCTTCAAGGTCTCCTCGGAACACCCGAACGTGAAGTTCGGCGAGCTCCTTCTCAAAGCAATATTGATGGACGCTGCCGACTCGCCAACCGCGACCCTGTACGTCGAGGTTCTGCCTTCCCATCCAGGAGTGATCGGCTTCCTGGAGAGCTTCGGTTTCGTCGACACCGGCTCCCGCAACACTCGGAAGGAACACGTGCTCGCCAAGTCGCTTCGGCCCTTCACTGAGAGTCACGGAGCCGACCTGAGCGACCTGGAATACCACATTCGATTCGGACCGCCAGCCCTGCGCTGCAGCCAGCAGGTGTTCGTGGTCCCGATCGAGCCGCGGTGGCACGATCAACTGTTCCCGGAGCGAGCGCCAAGACGCCGATCCGAGCAGCTCGAACTGTTCCCGCTCGGTAGCCCAGTGACTCATCCCTGGGGAAACGCGCTACGCAAGGCGTACCTGTGCAACAGCCCGACCAACCAGATCGAACTGGGAGACGTCCTGCTCTTCTATCGATCCCAGGACGCGCAGGCCATCAGTGCCATCGGCATCGTGGAAGACGCACTGCGGTCCGTCGATCCGGACGAGGTCGTCAAGTTCGTGGGCCGACGCACTGTCTATTCACCGGCAGAGATTGCGCGGATGACGCGGAGTGTCAGAGGAGTCCTGGCCATCAGATTCAGGCAGGATCGGTTCGTAGAGCCGCCGTGGACCTACGACGCGTTGCGAGTCGCTGGCGTCCTGGGAGGCAGGCCGCAGTCGATCACAAAGTTGGACGGAGCGGGAGCCGGATGGGTGCGGGAACGACTGGTCGGGTCGGGCTGATGGCGATCCAACCCGGGTATGCCCAGGCAATCCTTTCTGGCGCCAAGACAGTCGAGTTCCGCAAGCGAGCACTCGCGCCGGACGTAGAAACGGTCCTGATCTACGAAACCGCACCCACCCAACGGATCGTTGGGTTGTTCAGGATCGTCGACACGGTGCGCCTCTCGCCCCGTGGATTGTGGCGACGCTTCGCTGAGGTCGGGTCAATCACGAGACCCGAGTTCATGGACTACTACGCATCGCGCTCGACTGGGGTGGCCTTGGTCCTTGGATCAGTTGTCAGCTTCGAAGAGCCGATCCCGTTGTCGGAGTTGCGACCTCGTCCAGCCGTGCCGCAGAGCGTCAGCTACATCTCCGCCGAGGCCGTCCACCAGATCGAACTCAAGCTACGCAGTCACGACGCTGATCGCGGTGAGCTACTTCCCGCCTAACCGTCGCCGTGACAGGGTGTGCGTCTTTCCGGCGGGGAATGGACCGCTACCTGACCGCAACGTAGCGAACAGCGCCATCTCATGGGTTCCGGCTAATGGGTTGCGGCGCGAGCTCCGGTAGACCCAGGTCTGGTTGCGAGTTCAGCCCAGGTGCTGGATGACGAAGTTCGGGTACTCGTACCGGCCGGGCCGGTCCTCGATCTCGTTCACTGCGCGGTGGACGTCGTGCAGCTGGTCAACAGACATCTCCAACGGGGGCTCGTCTGGCTGGTAGGTGGTTCGGATCGGGTAGTCCGCGCCGGGGGTCGTGGTCATTTCGATGTGGCAGCCCAGCACGTGGCTGACCGGGTGCTCCTTGGCGAAGGTGACCAGCCGGTCGATGGTCGCGGCGAAGGCGGGCCAGTCCCTGACGTAGAGGCGACCGGGGTAGACGGTGTCTCCGGTCAGAAGGAACCCCGTGAACGCGTCGTAGAAGGTGACGGCGGCAGCGTCGTGACCGGGGCTCGCGATGCAGTCCAGCATCCGCCCGCCGAGGTCGAGGCGGGCCGGGCGGTCCAGCTCAGCCGTGAGCCCCAGGTAGCCGTACACCGCCGCGGGACTCGCGGGCACCACGGTTGTTCCAGGGCGGTCGACGAACTGCGCGTCGCCGGCGAGGTGATCGTGATGGGAGTGGCTGTGCAGGACCACGAGCTGGTAGTCGGCTCGTGGGTGGCCGTTCAGCCATTCCGCGATGAGGAGGTCGATCGTCGCTCGGATCGGGAAGAACTCGGCAGACTCGGTGGCTCCGGTGTCAATCAGGACGGCGCGGTGGTTCCCGAACAGCAGGAACATGAACGGCGCCTCGTAGTCGATCGCCTTGTTCTGCCGCAGGATCACGGTGTGCTCGTCGTGCCAGTGGACCTGGATGTCGGGGTCGGTGTTGTGCTTGGCCGAGGGCGAGCCGTGGATCCACTGGACGCCGAGCGGTTGAGCCGGGGCGTGGGCGTTCAGGGGTGTGAAGTCGATCCACTCGCCGTGGGGTGTCATGGGTTCTCCCTGGGTGTCCAGCGGGCCGGCGAACCGTGGAGGTGCGCTCAGCCGCGGGCGCCGCGCGCGTTGCCGGGTCGGTGGAGTGCTTGGTGGATGGCGCCCACCACGTCGTCGACGGTGCTCACGCACCGGGCCAGGGCGAGGTCGTCGGAGTCGACGACGAGTCCGGTGCCGATGGCGTCGCGGAGCTCTCGCCATTGTTCGCCGACCAGGATGAGCTGCGCGGCGTCGGGTTCGGTTTGCGCAGCAGCCCAGACCATTGCTGCTTCGCTGAGGGTGCCGATGCCACCGGGCAGGGCGACGACGACGTCGCTTGCCAGCAGAAGGCGGATTCGCTCGGCGTAATCGACGGCCCAGCGGAGCTCGGCGTTGCTCTCGTGTGGTGTGAGGTGTTTCCAGTCCGACATGGGCAGTCCGACGGTGGGGCCGCGGGGGGCGGCCGCGCCGGCACAGGTGGCGCCCATCATGCCGCCGTAGCCGCCGGTCACGACGGTCCAGCCCTCGGCTGCGAGGGCTCGGCCAAGGCGTTCGGCGTCGGCATAGCGCGGGTCGCCGGGGTCGATCCTGGCCGAGCCGATGACGCCGACCTCGATGGTGTCGCCGGCGCGTGTTTTAGCCGGAGACGAGCTGGTAGCCACGGAGGCCCTTCTTCTGCGACAGAGTGATGATGACGCCGCGGAGCAGGCCCTCGCTGTACTCGCTGCCGGGGTTGAGGGCGACGGTCTTGCCGATCCTGGCCTCGCCGCGGGACTCGTGGATGTGGCCGTGCAGGCTCATCATCGGCTGGTAGGTGGCAATGGCGTCACGGACCGCGGAGCTGCCGACCCCGGTAATGACCGGTGAGCCGCCCTTCACGACGGGTCGGAACTCGGCGTCGAGCTCCATCGCCTGGTCGATCGGGGTGTTCTTGGGTGGGACGTGCAGGTTGAACACGGCACGCCGGGGGTCGTCGAGCTTGGCGACCTCCTCGTCGATGACCTTCCGCAGGTCGTCCTCGTCGAGCTCCCGTGGGGAGTCCCAGGGGGTGCGGTTGGAGTAGCCGACCGAGATCATCGGGTAGCCCCTGGGGAGCTCGATGACCCGGCTGTCGGGATTCACCACGACGTCGCTGCCGCTGAGCAGGTCGTCGACGAACAGCGGGTCGTCGTTGCCGGGGGCGAAGATCACCTCGACGCCGGTGCCGCCGAGGCGGTCCTCGGCCATGTCGACCCATCGGCTCATGGTCTCGGTCATCATCTTCTGGAACAGCTCGTCGACCGCCGCGGGGTCGGCTCGGAGGGCCGTCATCTCGTCGGGGCTCATGTGGTGGGGGTAGAAACCGGCGTCGGCGATGAACTTCTGCAGTCCGGGCAGCCCGGTTGAGTCCACGACACGGCGTCGGCCGAACAGATGGGCCACGTACTCGTCGGGCGTCTCCTCCACGATGGGCACGATCATCTTGCCGGTGATGTCGCCCCCCATGACGACGGCGTCGACACCGTAGAACTTGCCGGCGTTGAGGAACTTCCGCAGGCACACGTCAGAGCCGTGGATGTCGGTGGCGAAGAAGATCTTCGTGTCTTTCATCAGGCACCTCCTACTTCTTCGGGGAGCTCGTACCAGGGTGTCTTTCGGCCGATGACGCTGCGCGCTTTCCACCGCATCGATTTGGGTGCGGCCCGGAGGCCGGTGTCGATCTGGTCGACGCGCGACTCCACGAGCCCGGCGTCCTCGGGTTCGAGGAGCTCGGATGCGGCGGCGCGGACGAGCTGCAGGTTGTCGGTGACGGTGGTGAACCATCCCCAGTCGGTCGAGGTGACCGAGCGGAGGCGGTCCAAGGACATGGCGTGGGTGGTGCCTTCGCCGCCGCCGGTGATGTCGACGTTGTCGTGGGTCAGGATCAGGCGGACGGCGTCGACGAGGTCCTTGCGGTTGATCTGGTGGATCTGCAGCTTGGTGAGCAGCAGGTCGGCGGCGTCGAGGCTGTAGGGGTGCTGGTCGAGGCGTGCGGATAGGTCGAGGCGGTGACACATCGCGAAGACGCCGACGAACACGTCGACCTGCCGCTTGTGATCGGTGTCGTAGAACAGCATCCGCTGGGCGCCGTGGAGGGCGTTGAACCGTTCGTTCGGCTCGTATCCAGCGGCGGTCATGGCGGCGGTGGTCTGCCTGGCCGACTTGGGCGGGACGACCACGTCGAGGTCGCCGTAGCCGCGTTCGAGGGCAGCCGGCACCGGGCGGTGGTCGTGCAGGGCGACTCCGACGCCGCCGAGCAGCCGGATCCGCAGGTCGGGCGCCGCCGACTCGACGAGACGCCGGCCTTCGGCCACGACGTCGTTGAGGGGCGCGGTCATGCGGGTTCTCCGATCGTGGCGCGGTGGATGGTCTGGTAATGCTCGGTGCGCGCGGCTTCGCTGGGGAAGTTGTAGGACTGCTTGCCGACGAGCTGGGCCAGGTGGAACCCGACCAGGGACAGGGGCAGGGCTGCGGTGACCGGTGAGAGCTCCTCGGTCACGTCGGGCGCCAGCGGCAGCCAGAGCTCACCGGGGAGGCGACGGTCGGGTTCGGCATCGGAGACGACGACGGGGGTGGCGCCGATGAAGCGGAGCTCGGACAGGATCTCGACACCCCGGTTGTGGCCGGCTCCGGTCGGGTTGACGAGAACGACTGGGTCACCGGGTGAGGTGACGAAGTACTCCTCGTGCGCCCATTCCTCGAGGTTGGTGGACACGGCGAGCCGTTGTGGGCCCTCGAAGAGCTTGGCGGCACCGAACTTGGCGGTCGCCTCGTTGGGGCCGGCTCCGAGGAAGGTCGTCCACGGTGCGGCCAGCATCAGCCGGGCAGAGTCTGCGGCGACTGGTCGGGTCAACTCGAGGGTGTCAGCGACGGAGGCGGGGAGCCGGACCAGTGCCCGCCCGAGGGTGCCGTCTTGTCCGCGGTGGGCGGCTACCTCGGCGGCGAGCCGGAGGAGGCTGCCGAGCATCGCGACGTAGGTCGAGGTGCCCGGGGAGAATCCGAGTGTGGTGACCTCGAGCGGCACGACCTCGTCGACGGCGCGGCCGAGCTGGCTGTCGGCGGTGTTGGTCAGGGCGAAGACCGGGTGTCCGAAGCGACGGGCCTGGATGGCTGCTTCGGTGGTGCGGCCCACCTTGCCGGAGAAGGACACGCACACGACGGCGCTGGCCTTGGGCAGGGCGCGGGGCAGGTATCGGGCCAAGTCGAGCGCGTGGACCGGGTGAGCGGTGATCCCGGTGTGGCGTTGGAACGCCAAGGCGGCCGCGTGTCCGGCGAAGGCGCTGTCCCCGCAGCCGGTCAGCCACAGGTGCTCGACCTCGCGGTCGACCAGGGCGCGGCCCAGCCGGCGAATGTGGCCGTCGGTGTCGTCGAGCACGTCCGACACGACGTCGGGGATCATCTCGATCTCCCGGCGCATCACCTCGATGTCGTAGGCCGCTTCGTCCCGCGGGCCTTCCCTGCCGGTAGTGGGGTCGGCCACGCGGGGCGGGGCTGGGGGGACCGCGCTGGCGCGGGCGGTGCGGTCGCGGCCCATCTCCAGCAGCAATTCGGTGTCGTGGTCCAGCAGACGGAGGCTCCCCGAGGATGTGATCGCCGTGCCGGCGGCGGCCACCCCCAGTCCCACGGCAGGCAGCGTTTCCAGGCCCCGGGCGAGGCCGGCGGCGACGCCCCCGCAAAAGGAGTCCCCTGCCCCGGTGGTGTCCACCACCGGGGTCTGGAGCGCCGGAATGTGCACGATTGCTTCGGCGGCGAGGGCGTAGGCGCCGTCCGCTCCAGCCTTGACCACCGCGTGTCGGACTCCGGCATTGGCCAGAGCGCGAAGGCCGCCGGTTGCGGTGGCATCGCCGGTGAGGGCCTGGAGCTCCTCGAGACTGGGCTCGAACAGATCCACCGAGGCGGCCAGGGCGAGGACGCGGGTCGGGGGTTCGTCGGCCCACCCCTCGTGGGTGTCGAGTGTGACCAGCGCGTCGGGCGTGGTTCGGCGTACCTGATCCACCACGGCCTCGGCGTTAGCCAGCGGCATCGCGGCGACATGGACGACACGGGCGTCTCGTGCGGTCGCCGCGACGTCGGCCGGGAGCGGCGCCACCTCGGCGGAGCGGATTGCGGGTGTGCGGTACACCCAGTGCCGGCGTCCGTCCGGCTCGTAGATCACCCAGTTCCGCACTGTCGGTCCGGGGATGTCCACGACGCCGGTGGTGTCGACTCCCGCGGTCTGCAGCCGCGTGAAGGCGTCGGCGGGGAAGTCCTCGCCTCGGCGGGCAACCAGTGCGACCGGGGCGCCGCAGGCGGCCGCTGCGGCCGCGGTGTGGACGCTGTTTCCGCCGAGGGTGGCCATCAGGGTGGTGCCGTCGGCGAGGACGACGTCGTCGATGGTCAGGTTCCCGACGACGACGACACGGCCGCTGTGGCCCGAGGGGTCAGGTGTGTTCTTCACTCCGTGCGCTTCCGGGTAGCTGTCTGCTGGATCGCTGTCTGGCGGGTCGAACCTGGATCTTGGCCGGTGCTCACTCGGGCGGGATCTCTCGGTAGGACAGGGACAGGTCGACGCCCCGCCGCCTGTTCAGGGCCCAGCTGGCGGCGTACCAGATCGCGCCGACGACGATCACGCCGATCATGAACTTCAGCGAGAGGCCGCGGGTGGCAGCGAAGGTGGCGTTCACGGTGTTGTTGAAGATGAACATGACCATCAGCCCGCCCAGGGCGATGACGCCGCCGAGGCCGGCCAGGGTGATCGCGGGGATGCCGAGGATGCGTCGTCCGCCGCCGCCCTCCCAGATCTGGGGGAGCCGGTAGGGGAAGACCATTCCGGCGATGCTGACCAGGATGAAGGCGGCGATCTGGGCCATCAGCGCACCGAGCAGGCTTGCCTGTGGGATCTGGACCAGGGCGACCAGGGCGGCGGTGCCGGTGACCGCGCAGAGCAGGATCGCCTTGACCGGGGTGTGGTGGCGGTCGCTGACCTCGCCGAGCTGGCGAGGCACAGTCCGGTCCAGGGACCAGGCGAGCACGTAGCGGGTGGCCTGCAGGGCCGACAGGGGTGTCCCCATCAGAGCCCACAGGATGAACCCGATACCGATCAGCAGCAGCAGGGGGACACTGCCGGTGAGAATGCTGGCCAGGTAGTTGATGCTGGCCGGGACCCCGCCGGGAGTGCCGAGCTTGTCGGGGGCGGTGTTGCTCACATAGCTGAGGCTGTTCGCCCACTGGTGTCCGACCGCGTGCTGGTAGATCAGCACGATGCCCGCCAAGACGGCCCCGTTGATCAGGACGCCGCCCACCATGGCGAAGTACTGGGTGCGGCTCGCACGTTTCACCTCGCCGCCGATCTGGGCAGAGCCCTGGGCGTAACCGACCACGAAGAAGACCCAGGGCAGCATCAGGATCGTCGCACTCAGGCTGAAGCTGTGGGTCGGGTTGAACCCGGCCGACTTGGCTGTCGCGATCACGTCGTTGTAGGCGAGCCCGTGGTTGGTCGCGGCCAGGTCGTTCCACCGTGCGGCGATGTCGCCGCTCTTGAGCAGCAGCAGGGCCGCCACCAGCAGGATGCTGAGCCCGGCGAGGGCGAACAGCCACTTCTGCACCCGCCAGTACCACTGGGCGCCGTAGATCAGCAGGGCCATGAAGCCAAGCGTCAGTGCGGCACCAACGACGATCACCCACCATGCGGTGGTGATCCCCAGGAAGGTGTGGTCACCGACGAGGTTGTCGCTCAGGGTGATGAAGCCCTGATGACCGGTGACCGCGCCGATGGTGGTCAGAGCGACCGGGGCTGCGAACGTCAGGCAGAACCAGGCGTTGAAGCCGATCCAGAAGAAGATCAACCACATGCCCTGGCTGAACGCGAGCAGCCAGCCCGCGATCGGGTGGAGCGCCCGGCTCACGAACACGTAGTCGCCTCCGGAGCGCGGCATCGCCGCGGAGAACTCGGCGTAGACCCACAGCAGGGTGAACGCCATCACGAGCGTTCCGATCACGATCGAGAGCAGCATGCTGCCGCCGGGGAAGTTGCCGGGCGCCTGCAACAGCATGAACACCGCGCCGAGGGCGACGTTCATGCCCAGCGTGTTCATGATCAGGGCGTCCCACTTGGACACCTCCCGGACGAGGCCGGTCGCGTTCCGTACGAACAGCTGTCCACCCTCGGAGAAGTCTGAGGGGATCGAGACCTCTGCCATGTCGTTCCTCCAGTGCTGCGGTTGGTTCCCTGGTGCCCGTCCGGGCCCCGAGTCAGTGGTTGTTCTCGCCTCGACGGCTCTCGATGGCGAAGCGGAAGTGCTCAGGTCGGTAGAGCACCCGGGAGTACTCCACCGGCTGCTCCCGCTGGTCCCGGGTGACCCCGGAGACCTCCAGCAGAGGGCTGCCGGGCGTGAGCTGGAGAAGGTCAGCATCATCCAGGCCCGCTCTGCCGACCTCCACGAGGTTGTCCGCCGAGGTCATCTCGACTCCATGCACTTCGGCCAGCGCCTCGTACAACGACCCCTCACCGAAGTCCCGCGACGACATGCCCTTCTGGTAGCTCGCGGGCAGCCAAGCCGACAGCAGCGCGACCGGGATGTCCTCGAGGATCGCAAGCCTGCGCAAGGACCACACGCGCCTGCGTCCCGAGAACTGGAGCGCCTCCGCGACCTGGTCCGACGCCCGCTCGATCGTGGAGCTCAGGACCCGGACAACGGGATCCAGCCCCTGCTGGCGCATCGAGCCGTGGAAGCTACCCAGGATCTGGATCTTCTCGATCAGCTTGCGCTCACGGACGAAGGTGCCCTTGCCGCGCGTCCTGTCGACGTAGCCCTCCTTGGTCAGGTCGAGCATCGCCTGCCGGACCGGAGCCAGGCTCACACCGAGCGCCTCGGCCAACCGCCGCTCCCGCGGCAACTGCGTCCCCGGCCGCAGCCACCCCTGCTCGATGCCCTGAAGCACCGCCACCTTGATCTGATGGTGCAACGGCGTCGGGCTGTGCCGACGAACCTCCGCCGCCAGACGCTGCTCCATGGTCACCGCCGTCACGCCACAAACCATACAAAGTTATAATCTTCTGTCAATAGGTACATTCGCGCGGCTTGGCAGTTGAGTTGGTGTCGGATCGACACCGCTGGGGGCGTGGGATCGGTGGCCAGCTCTGGCGTATCGGGGCGAAACGGAGGCGGAACCCCCCAGATCCCCTCCGAGAGGCCCCGGGGAGGTGTCCCACTTCGCCGGGACACGGGCCCACGATGTCTCAACTCCCTTGGTCGGTGGCGCTGGGACGTCGTGGTGATCTGGGGACATCCTGGCCCGCGTTCGCTGCGCGCAGTGCGGGCCGTGTAGGTCCTGGCGCGCACCTGGGTCGGGCCGGGTCAGGACGCGGATGATCGCTTCGTGGTGGCCGGTCACCTCGAGGGCGCCCAACTGCGTCCTTGGCTTGGCCGATCTGAGCGTGGCAGTTGGCCCGTGCCTCTCGCGGCACGGTCATACGATGCCGAGATGCGTGTCGCCGTTCTCGCCGACATCCATGGCAACCTGCCCGCGCTGGAGGCGGTGCTGCACGATGTCGACGCGGCGGGTGTGGACGTGATCGTGCTCAATGGGGACCTCGTCACCGGGCCGATGCCGGCCGAGGCACTGTCGCTGCTGGAGTCTCTTGGCGAGCGGGCGGTGTGGGTGCGGGGCAACGCCGACCGGGAGGTCGTCAACGCCTACGACGGCACGTTGACGCCCGACCTGCATCCCGCCGCGATCCCGCCGACCGAGTACGCGGCCACGGAAATCTCCCGTGAGCAGCGCGACCGGCTCGCCGGACTGCCGCTCGACGTGAGCCTCGACCTCGACGGGCTGGGCCCGGTGCGGTTCTGCCACGCCACCACGCGCAGCGACACCGAGATCGTGCTCGTCGACTCCCCGGTCGCTCGCTTCGCCGAATGCTTCCCTGGCGTCGAGGAGCAGATCGTGGTGCTCGGACACACCCACATGGCGTTCGACCGGCTCGCCGATCGCCGCCGGTTCGTCAACCCCGGCAGCGTCGGCATGCCCTACGGCAACCCGGGCGCCCACTGGGCGCTGCTCGGCCCCGCCGTCACGCTGTGCCGGACCGCCTACGACCTCCAGGCCGCCGCCGCATTGATGCGGGCGCGTGCCGCCGGCTATCCGGGGATTGAGGAGTTCCTCGCACAGAACCTGTTGAGTGTCCCGTCCGACTCCGTGGTCCTCGAGGCGTTCGGGCCGAAGTCGCCATCCGAGGCCCGAGCTTGAGAGGCAGCGTCACACCGCCGGTACTGGGTGACTCGAGTCCGTCGTCAGCGGTGCATGAGTTCGCGCCTGCGTCTCTTGCGCGACCAGCGATGAACTCGCCTGATCCGGCGGGGGCGCGCACAGGGTGTCGGCGAGAGTAGATATCGAGCTACTCGTCTGGCGGCGCGTTGAGCGCATCGCGGAGTTGTGCGCGGGCGGTGATGCCGAGCTTTGGGAACAGGTTGTAGAGGTGGGTTCCGATGGTTCGGTGTGAGAGGTAGAGGCGTTGGCCGATTTCTCGGTTTGAGAGTCCTTCGGCAGCCAGCTGTGCGATTTGGAGTTCCTGGGGGCTGAGTTGTGTCCAGGCGTCGGGGTGGCGGCGTCGGGGGCGTTCACCTGTGGCGCGTAGCTCTCGTCGGGCGCGGTCGGCGTAACAACGCTGGCCGAGGGCGTCGAAGACCTGCGTGGCCTCTCGCAGAGGTTCGCGTGCCTCGATGTCTCGTCGTTGTCGACGCAACCACTGGCCGTAGGCAAGTTGTGCACGGCCGAGGTAGAACGGTGACCCGTCGGCGCCTCTCGTGAGCGCGGCCTCGAACCGGTCGGGTGGGATCCGATCGTCGGCGAGCATGGCCTCCACGTACGCGAGTTGAACTCTCAGGGACGGGGCGCCGGCTGAGGTGGCGACCTCGCTCCAACGGCGCATGAAGCCGTCCACGAGGTCGAGGTCGCCGTCGCCATGAAGGGCTGCCTCTGCCAGGTCGGCGAGCGCCCATCCCTGGACGAAGGGTTGGAAGGCAACATCGGTCGGGTTGAAGATCCGAATCAGGTCGGTGTACGCCTCCGCTGGGCGGTCGGCGGCCAGCGCGGTACGGCCGCGGGCGAACGTGGCGAGGGCCAGTAGTGGATGGGCGCCCATCGGCATCAGCGCCGCCTCGACGTCCGCGATCATCTGCTGGGATCGGTCCGCCTCTCCGATGTCGGCGTCGGCGATGGCGTGCGCGAGATTGGCGACCAGGGTGTAGCGCAGCTGGCGGGTTTCGATGCCGAGCTTGGAAGCTTCGGCTGCGGCGGTCATCGCCTCGCGGACTGCGCCCCGTCTGGCGTCGACCCACGCTTGAAGTGTGAGGGTCTGGGCGAGCCAGACCAGCCGGCCGTCCGCCCGGTGGCTCTCCACTCCGGCCGTCAGCAGGGGGCCGGCGAGGGAGTCGGCCCACACGGCCGAGGCTGCTTCCCCGAGTGCGGTCAGGTCTCGGGCGTCGATGACGTCGAGGGGTGAGATGCGCTCGAGTTGCTGTATGACCTCGCCCCCTCGGTGAACCGGGTCGACCAGTGCCAGGGTCGCGAGACGTTGCGGGTCGTTTGTCGGTACGGCGAGCCCCGAGGCGATGGCCGACACACGCTGCCTGGTGCTGTCTTGTAGGGGCCCCAAGAATGCGCGCATGCCGACCGTGGCCAGGGCCTGCAGCGCTGCGTGGGCGTCGCCGCGGCCGACGAGCTCCTCGGCGATCTCGGCGAAGCGGGGGATGGCCGAGGCGCCCGACCATGCGCTCGACATGGCTTCGAGCGTGAACGATGCTCGCACCGCGTCGTGGGGGGGTAGGCCGACCCGGAGCGCCTCTCGGTAGAGCGGGATGCAGTCGATGCCGCGGCCCTGCTCCAGGGTGAGGTCGGCGGCACCCAGTAGCCGTGCCGCCTGGAGGGTGGGGTCGGCGGTCAGGGTAGCCGCGCGCCGCATGGCCGATGAGGCGGCCTCGAGATCGCCTCGGGCTTTCGCTTGGTCGGCCATGTCTGCGAGAGCGGACGCGACACCCTCGTCGGTCCCCTCCGCTGCCGCAGCCTCATGCCAAACCGTCCGGTAAGGGTCCTTCGTCAACGCCTCCGCCAGAGCCAGGTGCGCCCGCCGGCGCTGGTCGGCGCCGGCCGCCTCGTACACGGCTGATCTCATCAGGGGGTGCTGGTATCGGAACGTTCCGGTCTCGAGGCTGCCCAGCCCGGTGGCCGCGGCCGCGACCCAGTCGTGAAGGAACACGCGCCTGCCCTCAAAGAGGTGTTCGGCGGCTCGGGTCAGCTCGGAAACCTCGCGGTCATCCAATGCCGCGAGCAGCAACAGCGTGCGGATCTCCGGCTCCAGCGTGTTCAGCCGAGACGCGAACGCCGCTTTCAGCTGCGCCGTCAGCGGCAGCGGCTCTTCGGGCGCGACCCTGTCGAGCCCGGCGACGGCACGTGGAAGCTCGATCAGGGCGAGGGGGTTACCGGCGGCTTCGGTCAATATCCGCTCCCGCAACTCTGGTTGCAGGACGGAGTTGCGGATTTGGAGGAGTGCGCGCGACGCATCGTCGTCCAGGGGCTGGAGCCCCAGCTCAGGGAGACCCGAGTCTTCGAAGACGCCGCCCGTCACCCCGTCGCGCACCGCGAAGAGCAGAATCACGACCTCCATCTCGAGCCGCCGGGCCACAAAGGCGAGCACCTGCGCCGAGGAGCGGTCCAGCCAGTGGGCGTCTTCCACCACCAGGAGCAGAGGAGTCGTCTCGGCGGCCTCGGTGAGCACGCCGAGGGTGGCGAGACCGATCAGGAACAGGTCCGGTGCCGGCCCGTTGGTGATGCCCAAGGCCACGTCGAGCGCTCGGCGCTGAGGCTCTGGGAGCTGGACATGACGGCCCAGGAAAGGCTGCAGCAGCTGGTGCAGTCCGCCGAAAGCCAGATGTGCTTCCGACTGCGTTCCCGCGGTCACCACGACCCGTGCCCCGTGACCTCGGGCCCGTTCGCTGGCAGCCGCGAGCAGCGCCGACTTGCCGATCCCGGCCGCCCCGCGCACCACGAGCGTGCCGCCGCTGGTCCCGATCCGATCAACCAGCCCGTCAAGCTGTTGCAACTCCCGACCACGCCCCACGAGCGAATCGCGGCTCTCGCTGATGTTCTTGCTCGAACTGGCAGTCGTCACAGTCGTCCTCCCGCTCGCGCCGGGTCTCTCTCGCCCCGATCGCTCACCTGACCCCCGGGGATTCTGCACGAATCTCAGTCATTCGACTCAAGTGAGCCCGACGCGCGGTTCCTACCGTCGAGGAACCGCGACACCCGCGGGTGTCATCGACACGCAGGAGACAACATGAGCACAACAACCCCGGCCATCGTCTTGGTCCACGGCGGCTTCGTCGACGGCTCCGGATGGCGAGGCGTCTACGACCGGCTCCGGAGGCAGGGCCACCGTGTCGCCATCGTCCAGAACCCCACCGTGTCCCTGGACGGAGACGTGGCCACCACCAAGCAAGTCCTCGACACCCTCGACGGCCCCGCCGTGCTCGTGGGCCACTCCTACGGCGGCGTGGTCATCACCGAGACCGGGACCGACGACCGCGTCGCCGGCCTGGTCTACATCGCCGCGTTCGCCCCGGACAAAGGCGAGTCGGTCAACACCCTGATCGCAGACCCGCCCCCTGGCGCCCCCGTGCCGCCGATCTTGCCCCCACAAGACGGCTACCTCTTCCTGGACCGAGACAAGTTCCACGACTCCTTCGCCGGCGACCTCCCGGCCGACGAGGCGGCCTTCATGGCCGACTCCCAAGTCCCCTGGGGGATCGACGCTCTTGGCGGCACCGTCACCGACCCCGGCTGGCGGGTCAAGCCCAGCTGGTATCTCGTCGCCTCCGATGACCGGATGATCCCGCCGCCCGCCCAACGCGGCATGGCCGAACGAGCCGGGGCCACCACACGCGAAGTCTCCGGCAGCCACTCGGTCTACGTGTCCCAGCCGCAGGCCACCGCCGACCTCATCCACGCCGCCGTCGAGTCCCTCGGCTGACGAAACTCACCCACGGGTAGGGGCGCCGCAGCACCACCGCTGCCGCGCCCCTCCCGGCCCAGCCCCCCACCCGTGCTGCGGGAACCGACGTCGCCGCGCCGGGCGGACCTCCATCAGTCATGCCGCTCGTCATGCGGTGCACTGCACCGCCAACCAGGGACAAACCCACTGAGGAGACCACCATGAGCTCGAATGTTTCACGCCGGCAGGTGTTAGCGGCCGGCGCAGCCGTTGCCGGGTCTGCTGCGCTGATCGGCACCCCGCTCGGAGCGGACGCCGCGACCGCCGCCCAGGCTGGAGAGTCGGGGTCGAAGCCCAAGCCGACCATCCTGCTCGTCCACGGCGGCTACGCCGACTCGTCGTGCTGGAACGGAACCATCCAGACCCTGCAAGACAAGGGCTACACCACGATCGCGGGGTCCAACCCGCTCAGAGGCATCCCCACCGATGCCCCCTACATCGGAAGCCTGCTGGACTCCATCAACGGCCCCGTCGTACTGGTCGCACACTCCATGGGCGGCACCGTCATCACCAACGCCGCCGCTGGCAAGACCAACGTCAAGGCGTTGGTCTACATCGCAGCGTTCGTGCCCGACGTCGGCGAGACCCAAGGGGACCTCATCAACAAGTTCCCCGGCAGCGAGGTCCTGCCCGTCAGCGTCCCCGTCACCTACACCAAACCCGACGGCACCACCGGAACCGACCTGTACCTCAGCCCGGACGGACAACCAGCCTTCGCAGCCGACATCCCCACCGACACCTTCCGACTCCTACAAGCCACCCAGCGGCCCTTCGACGCCGACTCCTTCATCTACCCCACCCAGGCCGCCGCGTGGAAGACCATCCCGTCATGGGGGCTGGTCGCCGGCCGCGACAAGGCAATCCCACCCGCCTGCGAGCGCTTCATGTACAACCGAGCCAACGCCCGCAAGATCGTCGAAGTCCCGACCTCATCCCACGTCGCCATGATCAGCCATCCCCAGATCGTCGCCAATCTGATCAACGACGCCGCCAAAACCACGAGCTGACTACACCGCAAGGTCCCGGCCACCGTCATCGGCCGGGACCTTGCGAAGACAGCCAACGTGCTCACCTCTGCCAACGGATACGCGCCCCGCCGCCGGAAGGAAAGTTCCTGGCGCGCGTCCCAGCGGTGTTGGGTATTGCTGATCGGTGGCGGGGTACGAGACAGCCTCGCAGGCCAGGTGTGCTGACTCGGGAGGAGCCAAGAAGAAGCCCGCGCCCAAGCGCCTAAAGCCTGCCGAGGAGCCTGGCGCGTCGACACGACCCACATCGAGGGATGCCGGCGCCTCCGGCGCCCCATCCCCTTGTGGAGCAGGTGGTGGTCCTGGTTCAGGAGAACCACACGATGGACAACTACTTCGCCGGCCTGGCGCCGTGGGGGGTGAACGTAGCGACCTGGTGGCCGGTGGAGCAAAAACCGCCGGCCAAGGATCAGCGCCACGATCGGCACGCCTACTTCCAGTGGCTGACCAACGGAACCGCGACCCGGACGTCGTTCGACACCCTGGCGGGTGCTGCCCTACTACTCCCACCTGGCGTTGACCGGTGCGCTGTTGGAGAACCACTGCTCGGGGTTCGGCACCAACTCCACCCCCAACCACCTGCTGATCGTGGGCGGTCAGAGCCCGACGATGCGGAACCCCCCGTTCACCAACCCACCCGAATGGGACCTGCCCTCCCTGCCGGGCCTGGCCGACGACCACGGCGTGTCCTGGCGCTGCTACTGCCCCGACAGGCGGCTACCCAGTCTCGTTCTACACCCAGCTCCACGGTTCGGCGAACCTGGTGGGCACCGACCAGTTCCTCACCGACGCCCAGTCCGGTGACCAAGCGGCGTTGTCGATGGTCTGGCACACCAGCCCCGCCGATGAGCACCCGCCGGCCGACGTCACGGTCGGCGAGGCAGCGGTCAGGGCGATCGTGAACGCGGTGGTCGCCGTCGGCCACTGGGACACCACGGTCTCCTTGTTGAACTGGGACGACTGGGGAGGTTGGGACGACCACGTCGTCACGCCGAACGTCGAGCACACCAGCGATGGTGTCCAGTGCGCCCACAGGCCCCGGGTGCCGCTGCTGATGTTCGGCGGACCCGTCGCGCCAGTGATCGACCCGCGCTGGGAACTCCCACGTGGCGATCACGAAGACCGCCACCCAGCTCCTTGGCCCGCCCGCCCGCGGCGTCCCACGCGTCGACGACGACCCCGGCCTGGTCGACGTCGTCGCCGACCACCCCGTCACCCCAGCACCGCCCACAGCACCTACAGCCTCGCCACTCCCCGCCGGCACCGCACTCCGACACCCCCACCACAGCCGCTCCCGCCGCCCCCGAGGACCACATCGATCCCAACCCCGGACTGCGCCCTGCGCACCCGCAAGACCCTCCCCGCGCCCAACGACGTCCCGGTTTAGCACCCAGCACGACCCGGAACGGGCTCCAAGTCGTGGCGCGTCACATCGCCGGCTGGGGACCGCGCCGCCCGGTAACGTGTCAAAGCTAACGATCTATGTGGGGATCAGGATAGCCGCCAAGAGCCATGCGGCGGCCGCTCTGGCAGGCTCGACGGATGGCTGAGTTGTCCCGATGCGGCGACAGCGAACCAGCCTGCCCAGCGCTCGATGAACTCGTTCAGGTTGTCCGGCTCCAGCTTTGTGAGTGGCCAAGCCAACTGGTACTCCGCCATGCCGCTCCCAACGGCCTTGGCCGCTTCCGCTCCCGGGTCGAGGGAGAACGGGTCGACGGTCGATCGCCGCCCGCTCAGCGCCAAGAGCATGAAGGACGTTTCGTACCACCCGAACTGCCCAGCCTGCTGGATGTCACCGAACCACAGCGAGTGCGCCCGCCCTTCGTAGTCGTAGTACGTCCGAGGAATACGCACCTGAAGCTCGCCCCATGCGTCGACCGTGAAGGCAGGTGACTGCCAGTCACCCCACGATGCAGTACCCGTGCTGCAATTCGAGAAGGTGAGCCTGGCGTCTCCCAGCTTGATGACCCAGCCAAGCTTGCGCGCCCGGCCCATGTTGCGGTCTTGCGCCAGTTCCGCGGCGGGGGCAGCGTCCATGATGGCATCGCGTAGGGAGTCAGCGATCCGTTCGTAGAGCACTTTGGCAGCGGCGACACGCTGCTCCCGCTGCTCCGAGGCAGTGGCTGCAATGGACGCGTCTCGCTCGGCTTCAATCTGCCGCCGCACCTGTGATCGGTTGGCGGCCTGGAGCGCGGCGAGTCCACCGCTACCCGGTGCGGCCTGCTGCCGGTTTAGCCGAGCCAGCAAGTTCTCTGGCGACGGTCGCGTGGCGGGAGACTTGAATAGACACTCAACCAGCAAGGTCGCAAGCGCAACGGGCACACCATCCAGCGCCGGCGGGTTGTGATGCAGATGCAGTTCTCGGAACTCCTCGATGGTTGAGGCTGTGAACGGACGATGCCCCTTGAGCATCTCGAAGCCCATGACCCCAAGGGCGTAGACGTCAGCTGCGCTGGTGGCACGCTCGGAGCGCCAGCGTTCGGGTGCCGCGTAGGGCGGGGACATAGCCCATTTGTGTGTGTCGGGAGCAGTGGATGCCTCGGTGTAGCGGGAGATGCCGAAGTCTGCCAGGCACCAGGAGCCATCCAGCAGCAGGACGTTCTCCGGCTTGAGATCACGGTGCACAACCGAGCCTTCAAGGTCGACGAGCGCCATGGCGACGTCGCCCAACACCGCGACGGCATCGTTTAGGTCGAGCACATCACCGTGGTCCTCCAAGTGCTGACGGAGCGACTTCTCGGCACGCGGCATGACCAGCACCCAACTGTCCTCGTACTCGCCGGAGTCGATGATGGGCACCACGTTGCGCACACCTTCAAGCTCGACGAACAGCAGTTCACGATCTGCGCCGGGTGCCTTCGGGACGAACTTGGCGACCGCTGGCTGGTTGCCACCGGTCAGCTCATAGACGCGGCCGAAGCCGCCACTGCCAAGGAGGTCGCCCACCGCCCAGTGCATGGACAAGCTGAGAACGGTTCCCTTCATCGCTGCGTCAAGCTCCTTTGCGGCTGCACCCATAGCACTTCAACGGACGCGACCAGGCCGGCCAAGGTCAGGTTGGCTCGCATGACTCAGGATTGCAGTGACCACCGACGTTGGTCTCGACGACACCAGCCCGCTCACTTCACGTCGCTAAAGGTGCGTCTAATCGCCGCGACAGCGGTCGTGTCACGCGAGCACTGACCGCGATCTGGGCGTAACTTGCCTGGGCCATCTGCCGGTGCAGCCCGTCTTCGCCTGTGCCTCCGGCTCGGGTCGACCGCTTGCCGTCGGCTCAGGATCGGCGGAACCGGAAGTGCAGCCAATTGCTCGTCGAGGTCGCGTTGCCGGGGTCCCCGGCGAACCGGGTGCGGACGCGATAGGTGACGCCAGCTCGGTGGTGGTGGACGAAGGTCCATCCTGTGCGGCCGTCCGGGTCGAAGCCTTCCGGTTTGGAGGTGACCACGGACCTCCACCCGGTGTCGGTGTGTCGCTGGACCTGGAAGACCACCTGGATGTCGAGCCTGCGCGGTTTGGCCTGGCGGCCGCGGAAGACCGGGTCGTCGTCGGAGGCGAAGACGGCGGTCTGGCCGCGCCAGGCGAGGGGGCGGCGGGGGTAGGTCGCCATCACGAGGCGGACAGGGGTGGTCACCGAGGCGTCGGCGGAGGAGTGCGTGTCATCGGCCGGTGTCGTAGCCGTGATGGTCTCGGTACGAGCCATCGTGCGCCGCAGGGTCAGGCCGTCGTCGGGCACGGTACCGGTGAAGAGGACCTGTGGCTGTTCGCCCTCGCGGGTCGCGGTGACGATCACCTGACGTGACGTGGAGTCGGTGAGGTCCACGTGGAGGGTGGCTTGGTCACCGGCGGCGTAGGAGGGCCTGTCGGTCTCGAGGCTGATGTGTGGGGTGATCTTGTCGACGACGACGAATGCACTGTAGGTGCCCCGAACGGCTGCGTAGCGCGGCGGGTCGCCGTCATAGCTGACGTCGTAGGCCAGCTGACCCGGAGAGGTGGGAGTGTCGGTGAGCTGGAAGGAGCCGTCCGCTGCGGTGGTGGTGGTGAGGGTCCGCAGTGTCGTGGAGCCCGACGCGTCCATGACGGCGATGCGGATCGTCGATCCCACAGCAGAGGCACCGTCGGCGTGGGTCAGCTGTCCGGTGAAGGTGAACGAGCCTCCGAGCGTGACCTCGGTGGACGAGATTTCTACGGAGAGGTCGCTGGTCACCTGCGCGACGTTCATGGTCGTGTCTACGGTGTCTCCGAGGATGTCGTCGGTGTCGGCGACCCAGACAGTGATGCCGTAGCTGCCATGGGTCGGGGTGTCGAAGGTGAACGGCATCGACCCGTCGGCCCTGGTGGTGCCCACAAACTCCTGGTAGGGCTCACCGGGAACTCGAACCTCTACGTGTACCGGGAGGCCGCCCACATGCTCGCCGTCGACGGTCGCGAACGCCGTGGCGTGGACGTCGTCGCCGACGTACGCCAAGGCGGGCAACGACAGACTGACATGGGCGATGTGCCAGCTGACGTGCGTGCTCACGGTCTCGAAACCGTCGTAGACCCGGTCGTCGCCGGCGTAGGAGACCTCGAGCTGTGGCTCCGCGCAGCGACCGGGGTCGTAGCTGAGCGTGAAGGTGCCGTCGGGCTGTGTGGTGAGGGATCCGTGTGGGAGGAGCGTGGTGTAGTCGGACGGGCAGGTGGCGTTCCAGGTGAGGTCCCGGCCTCCGAGCGCGACGCCGTCGGCGCTCAGGACGCCGTGCACGTCGATGGAGCTCCCAGGCGTGACGGAGTCCGGCCCCTGCAGGGCGAACGCCGGCATCAGCTTCTGGACGTAGAAGGAAAGCTGGGTGACCGCGGCCTTGTGTGATCCCGCCCCGGCCGCAGTGACCGTGAGGTACTCACCGCCAGAGGTGTCGAAGGTGTAAGGAACTTCCCAGGCCCCGGTCGCGTCGGTGACCGTGCTCGCGAGGACGTCGCGGCTGAACTGCCGACGGACCGTGACCTGTGAGCCGGACACCGGCGACCCGGCCTCGCTCAGCGTGCCGGACAGAGTCGTCTGGTGCTCGATGACCACCGGCTGTTCGACCTCCGCGGTCAACGTGGGTGCCGGGATCCCCGGGGTGGGCTCCTCATACATCTGCATGGCACCGTCGACGTAGGCGAACGCCAGCAAGTTGCCCTGCGCCAGGGCGACCCTCACGACGACACGGTTCTGGTCACCGCCGAACTGGACGGTGTTGAGCAGATCGGTAGTGCCGCGGTCGAATACTTCGAAGCCACCCTCGTTGCTCGCAGCGACAAGGTAGTTGTCGTCGGCGGTGAGCAACTGCCGGGCGGAGTCGGAGAACTGGATGGTCCCGAGCGCAGTCAGGTCGGGAAGGTGATACTCCTGCATCCCGAGCAGCACCGTGTCGGGATCGGGACCGAAGACCACCGGACGCCGCGTGGCGCTCGCACTAGCCTGAGCTTGAGAGATCAGCTGGCCGGTGTCGGCGTCGAAGACGCTCAGGTCCGCGCCACCGGTGCCGAACACGAGCACCTGGTGGGTGCCCGGCACCGCATAGATCCCCGGATCGTGGAGATATCCGACCGGATAGCCGAACTCGGACCCACCCGTGCCCGTGGCGAGGTCCAGGTCGTGCAGCCTCGTGAACCCTCCGTCGCAGGTGTCGGCGAACCACACCTTGGAGCCGACGATCGCCAGCGCCGCGGGGCATCCCTGGGCTGGGTACGTCATCACCTCGTCCGTTCCGGTGTCCACCACCGCGATCTCGTGCGCCGACGGGATCGAGGCCGCCAGGCGTGACCCATCCTCGCTCACCGCAAGGTTCGTCACCCCGGCGACGGGAATGTCACGTGCCTGGCTGCCGTCCGGCCGGATCGCCACGAGGTGATCCTCGCTCGGCCCACCCGAGACATAGACCCACCCCCGGGCATCATCCACAACCGCGTCTGAGAACCCCTGGAGCGACAATGCCGTCCGCGACTCAGCGTCCTCGTCGGCATGGGCAGGAGCCACGTAGCCGGCAGCGACGACGCCCACCACGAATGCGGACACCCCGAGAACCCCCAGCCGTCGACGCCTCACCGTCACCCTCCCCAGACGCAACCCGACGCATGCGCCCAGGAGAGTTATACGCGCATGACCGTCCCCGAGCGAGCCCTCGCAGGCAAAGCCTCCCGCACAGGCTCCCTCTCCCCCGGCCGCCGCCACAGCGGGGGGAAGTGCCCATGAAAGGGACGGCTGACCATCACAGCATGGGGCGACGCGGACACGTAGCCAGAAGCCCCAAAGATGCGTCTCACCGCCGGCGTGCGATCGGGCAAGGAGACGCCGCTGAGCGCGGGTCCGGGTCACGCGGGTCGTGGATGGCTCCGTTGCGGGGATGCCAGTGTGTCGTTCTCGAAGACGGTGTGTCCTGGCGGCTGTCCTCGCAGCCGTATGCTCCGGCCGTGGCGGCGAGCATCGAGTTCTACGAGCAGGTGGTGTCCACGTTCCCAGACACCGAGTCCCTCACGGTTGTGGTGGCGTCCGGCGTGACGCGCGATGCCGTCCTGGCCAGCCTTGGCGCCGATCTGTCGAGTCCGGCGGAGGACGCCTGGGACACCGACGAGAGGTCGACGGCGTGGGCTGCGGTGGAGGTTCCCGGTGGCGTGATCGCGGTCGAGCTGTCGGGCTACGGCGACCCGTCCTTGACCGACCTGGCTTGGTTGTCGAAGGCCGGGGCGGCGGCGGTGGTCCGCGGCAACATCCAGGCCCACTACCGCTTCGGGTGTGCCCGCACCGGCGAGCTGATCTTCGACGACGACGAGTTCATCTTCCTGCGCGATCCGGACAGGGTGCCGGCCGAGCTTCGCCCGATGTTCGACGCAGCCTGGGAGGACATCGAGGAGGACGGCACAGACAACAAACGCGCAGACCCGTTTGCCGCAGGGCTCGCCATGGCCGAGCTCGTGACCGGGGTCGAGCTGACCGTTGACCACGTCGCCTCCGTGCTCGAGTCGGAGTTCTTCCAGGCACCATCGCTGTGCTACCCCCCCGTCGAGGACGCAACTGCCCCGGCCCTGGTGATTCCCGAGGGTGAGGCGGGGCTGGCCGCCGCGGCTCGGATCGGCCGAGACGTGGAGGGCGACCCGGGTGCGCGGGTGCTGTCGGGCGAGCTCGGGTCCGTGGTGGCGGTGGAGCGGACGATCCGGGGCACGCGCCGCAAGCTCTTCCGCGACTGTGCGTATCTGGACTCCTGGAGCCACCTGTGGACCCCGGAGCCGGGATCGCACCTGCCCTCGTCGTGGATATGGGGTGGCGCATGGGTGAACTACGAGCTGGACAAAGACATCTGGTGCTACTCGGTTGACCATCCCGACCAGCTGACGGGCAGAAACGGCGCCATCCGCTCGTCCTTCGTCGAGGTCGACAAGCCGGCCCGAGCGGTGCGCCGGTGGAACTGGATGCAGCCCAGGGGAGCGAACGGGAACGCAACCCGGGACAACAACCCTGTCCTGGCGGCCGATTCGATCATGACGGTCTCGCTGACCCAGTCGCAGCGCGATGGCGAACCGTGGACCACGATCCGGATCGAGCATGCGGGTCTGCCGGTCGAGTGGCTGGACGACATGGAGACCTACTGGGCCTACCAACTGACTATCGCGGACCACGCTGGCTTCGGGGTTGCCCCGTAGCCCGCGGCAAGACACAAGACCTTCACCCCGCCGATCAACGCAGGCCCCCCACAGTCGTCTCGGATCGATCCCTACCCTCTTCCCTTGCCTGGCGAGGTGTCCCATTCCGCCGGTCTATCGGCATGGGTCCCAACCGACACTGCGGTGGTTGCACTGAGTGGCTCCGCCGCCGTGCGGCGGTCCGTTAGATGGGAAGGGCTGCGGCGTCGGGTGAATCCAGCCAGTCGGCGAAGGTCGGACCGATCACGGTGACGTCTGAGCCCGGCAGCAGTCCGCCAGCGGGGATCCCGCTCATCGTCTCGGTGTCGGGCTGTACCTGCAGGTCGACGCCTCGCCGGGCGATGAAAGCGCGGCCCAGATCTACAAGGTTTGCCGCAGGCTCAGGTCCAGCCAGGTCCGATCCGCGTTCACCGGGCGAGCGTTCTGCTACATCGACAAGCGCCTCGGCGACAGACGATGCGGCTACTGTCTGCGACTCGGCATCGAAAACGCTCGCCTGGTGATCGTGGCGCGTCAGTCCGATCAGCTGTCCCGGAAGCTCGTGGAGTTGGCTGGCCCGGACGATGGTGTGCGGGACCGTCCCGGATGCCGCCGCGCGCTCGTGGCCCACCTTGGCGCGGCAGTAGCCGAAGTCCGCGTCATCGATGCCGACGATCGACAAAGTCACGATCCGCTCCACACCCTGCTGGGCACCCTCGCGCTGCAGGTTGCCGGCAACGGTGGTGAAGAACTCACGCGCCGGCCCCTCCTCGATCGTCGACGCGTTGCACGCGTCGATCACCACGTCCGCGCCTTGCAGTGCCCCCGCCAGCGTGTCGGCGTGGGTCAGGTCCACGCCGTCGGCACGGCTCAGACGCACGACCTCGTGATCGCGCCGTTCAGCGGCATTGACGACATGGCGGCCGACCGTCCCACTCGCACCGCTCACAGCAATCCTCATCAGAAGACCTCCTCAATTATCAGGGAGATGGCCCCAGGCGATGCGCCGCACGGCCACCACAGGTGAACAGTCCTACGCAGTACCCGCGACGAGCGCGTTAATGCCGGCGGCGATCATCGCGGCAGGGCACTTCGGACGGAGCTCGAACAAATCGTCAGCGCCCAAGGACCTTGGAGGCTTCGCCGCGGCGACGTGCCCCAATCCGCCGGGTTGACGCGTCCCTGCGGTGGTGTCCCCCGGCCCGATCGGTTGGGGCCTCGCCGGTCTGAGGCATACTGACGTCGGTTGGGGTCTTCCATTCTGATTGGAACGACACCCTTGTTATCCCGAGGGTAATTCCGACTGTAATTCCGAACCCCCGCCCCAGTAGCTCAGTGGATAGAGCAGCCGCCTCCTAAGCGAAAGGTCGCCAGTTCGACTCTGGCCTGGGGCACCACCGCACGACCACGAGCAGCCGGCCCCACCCAAGGCGAAAGGCCCGCCAGTTCGACTCTGGCCTGGGGCACCACCGCACGACCACGAGCAGCCGGCCCCACCCAAGGCGAAAGGCCCGCCAGTTCGACTCTGGCCTGGGGCACCGCCGCAGACACGCAGCGGTGAGTCAGCCACCGTTCGCGGTGCCGAAAAGGGCGCCGGCTCACCGCCAGACCCACGCGGCCGGGATGGCGCGCAGGGTGGAGAGGCGCCCCGTCAGCCCGTCGAAACCACAGGTTTGTAGTTCTCTGTACCCTCTCCCGTCACCTCGTTCTCACAGTTAACGTCTGTCACATGCGTGTCAAACGGGGTTCAACTCGGCGTGGCTCCTCGACACGTCGGGCGAGCGCCGTTCTCGTGCTTGGTGTCCTCGCCGCCCTCGCGCCGGTGCTGCATCCGGAGTCGGTCAGCGCCGCGTCCGGAGTCGACGACTATCCGTCCCGGTTGAAGAACGCACCTCAGGACTCCCTGGTCGACCCGTGGCTGTTCTACAACCGCGAGTGCACGTCGTGGGTCGCGTGGCGGCTGAACTCCGAGAACAAGGTCGCGTTCAACGACTACTGGCACGGAGCGCACTGGGGCAACGCCTCGAACTGGAGGAACGCCGCCAAGTCCCTGGGCGTCCCGGTCGACAACAACCCCACACGAGGCGCTGTCGCCTGGTGGGCCGCCGGCTCCGCGGGCTCCTCGCGCGGGCACGTCGCCTGGGTCGAGACCGTCGGCGACGGAGCGATCACCGTCGAGGAGTACAACTACCTCCACGCCGGGAAGTACGACACCCGCACGATCTCCAGCAGCAGCTCGCTGTGGCCGAGCGGGTTCATCCACATCAAGGACACCCAGATCATCAACACCGGGGTGCCGGTGGTGTCGGGGAAGCCACAGGTCGGTGTCAGGTTGACCACCACGCGCGGCACCTGGAACGCGAAGAACCTCACCTTCAGCTTCCAGTGGCTCGCCGACGGGGTCCCCATCCCGGGTGCCACCAGCAGGGCGTTCAAGCCGACCGCAGACCAGCTCGGGAAGAGGATCCGCGCCGAGGTCACCGCGTCGAAGGCCGGCGCGCACTCGGGCACCGCGCGGTCGGCCCCCACCGACTCCGTCATCAAGGGCGTGTTCGTCAGCAGTACCCAGCCCGTGGTCTCCGGCACCGCACAGGTGGGCGTCCAGCTCAGCGGGACCAGCGGCACGATCAAGCCCACGACCCAGCTGCGCTATCGGTGGTTGGCCGGCTGGAAGCCGATCGCCGACGCAACGGGTACGACGTTCACGCCGACCGCCGACCAGCTCGACGCAGTGCTCAGGCTCCGGGTGATCGCGAGCGCCCCCGGCTACCGGACCCTCCGCGTACTGTCAGCGCCGACGAACGCGGTCATCCCCGGCGAGATCGTGGACCGCACTCCGCCCTCCATCTCCGGCGTGGCCCAGGTCGGCCAGCCGCTGACGGCCCATCCGGGCACGTGGGCCCCGGCCGGCCAGGTCGCCTACCAGTGGCTCGCCGACGGGAAGCCGATCACCGGCGCCACCGTCTCGTCGTACACCCCGACGCCGAACGACCTGCATAAGCAGATCTCGGTCAAGGTCACCGTCAGCCTCAAGGGGTACGACGACGCCGTCGCCAGGTCGACGCCGACCACCGCCGTCGCGCGAGGCACTCTCCTCAACTCGGTGGCGCCGTCGGTCACCGGGACACCACGGGTCGGTGTCGAGCTGACGGCCCACCCCGGCACCTTCACCCCGACCGCCACGATCGCCTACCAGTGGAAGGTCGACGGCACCAAGGTCGCCGGCGCCACTCGACGCACGTTCACCCCCCGCCCCCAGGACCTGGGCAAGAAGGTCGCCGTCAAGGTCATCGCCTCGCGACCGGGCTACGTGACGGCCGACGTGTCGAGCCCCCCGACCGCGGTCGTCGCGCGCGGCGTCATCCACAACACCGCGCTCCCGAAGATCTCCGGCGAGGCGGTCGACGGCGAACGGCTGACCACGACCAGCGGCTCGTGGTCGATCACGCCGACCACCCTGCGGTACCAGTGGTACGCCGGCAACACGGCCATCGCCGGTGCCACCGGGTCGTCGTACGTCGTGACCGCGGGCAAGGCAGGGCAACGGATCCATGTCGTCGTGACCGCGAAGCACGCCGGCTACACCGCCGCGTCGGCGTCGTCGGCCCCGACCGACCGGGTCGTGCTCGGCACCGTCGCCTTCGACCAGCCGACCATCTCCGGCACCGCGGTCGTCGGCCGGACCCTGGAGGCCCACGTCACCGGGGTGGTGCCGAAGGACGCGACACGGCACTACCGGTGGTACCGCGACGACCAGCCCATCCACGCTGCACGCGACAAGACCTACGTCGTGCGGGCGCGCGACGTGGGCCACCGCCTGCATGTCGTGGTGACGATGACGGCGCACCACTGGGTGACGCACGCCAGGCGCTCTCTCGCCGTCGGTGACGTCCGGTCCACCCCGAAGCTCGACCCGACCACCTCGATGCGCCGCAGCCGGGTGCTGCTCGACCTGACGGTCACCGCGCCCGGGCTGCCGTCACCGAGCGGGCACGCGAGGGTATCGGTGGGCAAGCGGTTCCTCGGACGGGTCGCCGTCACCAACGGCCACGGCAGCCGCCTGCTGCGGCGCATGGTCAGGGGGACGCACACCCTGAAGATCGTCTACCGCGGTTACGAGCAGGTCAGCACGGTCACCAGGATCCCCGTCAACGTGACCTAGTCACAGCTCCTCGAACTTGAGCCCGGCAGCGACCAGCCGCGCGGTCAGCGCCTCCCCCATCGCCTGGGCGGTGGTGACCTGACCCGACGTCGCGGGGTTGTCGTCGAAGGCCAGGCAGAGCGCGGACTCGGCGAGCATCTTCGCCGTCTCGTCATAGCCGGGGTCGCCACCCGAGACCCGGGTGTGCACGGTCTGTCCTCCGCCCTCGCCCACGAAGTCCACCGTGAACCACGACCGCGCCCGACGCGCATGATCCGGCCCTTCGCCCGGCTTGATCCGCTCGAGCAGAGCGCGCCGGAGCGGCGGAACGTGTGCGGCCGCGCCGAGCGCCATCACACCCGCTGCGCCGCCGACGGCGTAGCGCAGCGTCTTGGTGCCCGCGTAGTGGGAGTAGCGGAACTCGGGGCCGTACGACGCGAGCGCAGCGCCACTGCGGGCCACCACCCTCGGGTCGATCGTCGGCAGCGGCAGTAGCCAGCGGCCGAGGACCGCATCGTGGTGGGGCTTGCCGCTGACCGCGCGCGACGAGCGGCCCTGGGGCCGTGGCTCGATCGAACGCCGCGCCGCAGCGGCCGCCCGTCCCTGCCGCGTCCGCGCCATGCCGTTCATCGTCGTGTGGAAGGTGCCGCCCGACACCATCCCGCTGGCCCGGACGACCCCACGCATCGTGATCGGCACGTCTTCGGGCAGCAGCCCGACGGTGAACATCGCCCCGAGGTCGTGGGGGATCGAGTCGAAGCCGCAGCAGTGGACGAGCCGAGCGCCGGAGTCCTGGGCCGTCGCGTCGTGGGCGACGTACATCCGGTCGACGAACTCCTGTTCCCCGGTGAGGTCGACGTAGTCTGTGCCGGCCTCCGCACATGCCGCCACGAGCGGCTCGCCGTAGGTCAGGTAGGGCCCGACGGTCGTGATCACGACCCGTGCCCGGTGGGCGACCTCCTTGAGCGAGACGTCGTCGGTGACGTCCGCGGTGAGCACAGGCAGGTCGCCGAGCGAGTCGTCGATCGTGGTGAGGTGCTCGCGCACGCCCTCGAGCTTCGCCTGGTTGCGGCCCGCCAGTGCCCAGCGCAGGCCGCCGGGCCGGTGACGCGCGAGGTACTCCGCGGTGAGGCGACCGGTGAACCCGGTGGCGCCGAACAGGATCAGGTCGAGCTCGCGGCCGGAGGCTGACGCATCGGTCATCCACCCATCGTCTCAGCCCGGGGAAGCGTGCTGCCAGACCACGTAGGCTCCTTCTCATGTGTCGCAACATCCGTCCGCTCCACAACTTCGAGCCGCCCGCCACCTCGCAGGAGGTCCACGACGCGGCGCTGCAGTTCGTGCGCAAGGTCAGTGGCTCCTCCCGGCCCTCGGCGGCCAACCAGGCGGCCTTCGACCGGGCGGTCCACGAGATCGCGCACGCGACGCAGCACCTGCTCGACGCCCTGGTCACCAGCGCTCCGCCGAAGAACCGTGAGGAAGAGGCGGCCAAGCGCCGAGCGCGTTCCGAGGCGCGCTACGCGAGCTGACACGTCGATGACCGTCGAGGCGCCCGAGGTCGTCGTACCGGACCTGCTCCGGGACGGCCGCCTGGTCGTGCTCACCGGCGCCGGCCTGTCCACGGACTCCGGGATCCCCGACTACCGCGGCCCGGGCTCGCGGGCGCGGCAGCCGATGACGTACCAGGAGTTCGTGAGCGGCCCGGCCGCTCGACAGCGCTACTGGGCCCGCAGCCACCTCGGCTGGGGCCGGATGCGCGGCGCCTCGCCCAACGCCGGTCACCTGGCGCTCGCGGCCCTCGATCCCGAGTTGCTGATCACCCAGAACGTCGACGGCCTGCACGAGGCGGCTGGTTCGCGTCGGCTGGTGGCACTGCACGGCCGGATCGCCGACGTCGTCTGCCTCTCCTGCCGGCGTACGACGGGCCGGGCGCGGCTCGAGCAGCGGATGACCGCCGCCAACCCTGGGTTCCACGATGCCCACGCCGGCGCGGTGACCCGGCCCGACGGCGACGTGGACCTCGACGACACGGCGGACTTCGTCGTACCGGACTGCGACGACTGCGGCGGGATCCTCAAGCCGGACGTGGTGTTCTTCGGCGAGAACGTCCCGCCGCAGCGCGTGCAGCAGTGCTACGAAGCGGTCGACGCGCTCACCCGTGACGACGTGCTGCTGTCGGTGGGATCGTCGCTGACGGTGATGTCCGGCTTCCGTTTCGTGCGCCGCGCGGCGCGGGCCGGCGTCCCGGTGGTGATCGTCAACCGCGGCGCCACGCGCGGCGACGACCTCGCCTCCATGAAGCTCGAGCTCGGATGCAGCGAGTTCCTGACCGCGCTTGTCGGGGTGCGGTCTGCGGCCGCTGAGGTTGGCTCATCACGCTGAGCGGTCGAACCATCCCTGGCCCAGGGGAGCGCCACGTGCCGAGTTTCCGTATGACCCTGCCCAGCGTGATGAGCCGGGCGGGCCCGACGCGCTCAGACCCGAGACACGAAGATGTGCCCAGCGGCCTCGAGGTCGAGCTCCGCAGTCTCGCCGCCCGAGCCGACCAGTACCCCGACCTCGGTCGCGGTCACGCCGACCACCTTGTCCGGGAGCGCGCCGATCCGGCGGAGGGTCCCCATCAGCGGCTCGTCCTTCTGGAGCTCCTCGGAGATCCGGCGGACCCGCACCGTGGACTGCTCGGCACCGGCGAGGTCGGCCAGCATCTCGGTGCCGTCGAGGAACACCTCGCCGGTCGCCGACTCGCCGAGCTCGTCCAGGCCGGGGATGGGGTTGCCGTAGGGCGACGCGGTCGGGTGGTCGAGCAGGTCGACCAAGCGGCGCTCCACCGTCTCCGACATCACGTGCTCCCACCGACACGCCTCGGCGTGGACCAGCTCCCAGTCGAGCCCGATCACGTCGGTGAGCAGCCGCTCGGCGAGCCGGTGCTTGCGCATCACCCGCGTGGCCAGCCGGTTGCCCTCGGCGGTGAGCTCGAGGTGCCGGTCGCCCTCCACCGTGACCAGGCCGTCCCGCTCCATCCGGGCGACCGTCTGCGACACCGTCGGCCCCGACTGGTGCAGGCGCTCGGCGATCCGCGCACGCAACGGCACGATGCCCTCCTCGACCAGCTCGTAGATGGTCCGGAGATACATCTCCGTGGTGTCGATCAGGTCACTCACCCGGTCATTGTGACCCATCCCCGGATGGCCTGGCAGAGTGTGGGACCACCGCCGATCCCCGACGAGGAGTGCCATGAACGACCTGCCGGACCTCCCCGACCTGGTGGTGCCGTCCCGGTTCTGCGGGCCCCCCTCATCCGGAAACGGCGGCTGGTCGGCCGGTGCCATCTCGGCGCATGCCGGACAGGAGTGCCCGCACGACCACGCCCAGCCCTGGCCGACGGTCACGGTCTCGCTGCTGGCGCCGCCCCCGCTCGACGTGCCGATGCAGGTCTCGCGAGCCGAGGACGGCGGCGTCGTCGCGTCGTACGGCGGGAAGCCGGTGCTCACGGCCCGGTGCAGCCACGACGAGGTGCGGGTGGTCGAGCCGGTGCCGGCCGAGGAGGCCCGCGCCGCCAGCGCGTCGTTCGCCGGGCTCACCAGCCACCCGTTCCCGACGTGCTTCGGCTGTGGCACCCGACGCGATCCCGGAGACGGGTTACGGATCTTCCCCGGCCGGGTCGCCCACGCGCCGCCGGTGGACCGCAACCCCGGTGGGCCGCGCGTGGCCGCCACCTGGACGCCGCACCCGTCGGTTGCGGAGGACTTCCACGCCTACGCCGACGGGACCCCGCGGGCCGCGCTGCCAGTCGCCTGGGCGGCCCTCGACTGCGTCGGCGGCTGGGCCGGCGACTTCGGAGCGCGGATGATCGTCCTGGCCCGGATGACGGCGCGCCTCGACTCGCTGCCCGCGATCGGCGAGGAGCACGTGCTGGTGGGAATGGGGCGCGGCAACGACGGTCGCAAGACGTGGACCTCCGCCACGATGTACGACGCCGACGGCCGCGTGGTGGGCTCGGCAGAGCATCTGTGGATCACTGTCGACGCCGCTGACTTCGCCTGACATGCCCGCACCCTCCGCCCCCTGGTGGCGCGACGCCGTCTTCTACCAGGTCTACGTCCGCAGCTTCGCCGACTCCGACGGCGACGGCCTCGGAGACCTGCCGGGCATCACGTCCCACCTCCGCTACCTGCGCGACCTCGGCGTCGACGCGGTGTGGATCACCCCCTTCTACCCGTCCCCCCAGCACGATGCCGGGTACGACGTGTCGGACTACACCGGCGTCGACCCGCTGTTCGGCTCGCTCGGCGACGTGGACGACCTGCTCACCCGCGCCCACCGGCTCGGGCTGAAGGTCGTGGTCGACCTCGTCCCCAACCACACCTCCGTCGAGCACGCGTGGTTCCGGGCCGCCCTCGACGCCCCGGCCGGCAGCCCCGAGCGGGCGCGCTACCTGTTCCGCCCGGGCAAGGGCCGAGGTGGGGCGCGGCCGCCCAACAACTGGTCGTCGGTCTTCGGTGGTCCCGCGTGGTCCCGCATCCACGATGGGCAGTGGTACCTCCACCTCTTCGACGCCACGCAGCCCGACCTCGACTGGAGCAACCCGGAGGTCGCCGCGATGTTCGACGACGTGCTCAGGTTCTGGCTCGACCGAGGGGTGGACGGGTTCCGGATCGACGTCGCACACGGCCTCGCCAAGGACCGGAGCCTGCGCAACCAGCGCGGCCGGAGATCCGGAGAGACCGATCTCCCGTCCGACCGCCAGGGAAGCATGGTGGAGCGCCGGGACGTCGACGAGCCGATGTGGGACCAGCCGGGCGTGCACGACATCTACCGCTCGTGGCGTCGTCTGCTCGACACCTACGACGGCGACCGGATGGCCGTGGCCGAGGCGTGGACCCGGACGCCCGAGTCGATGGCTCGCTACGTGCGCCCGGACGAGCTCCACCAGGCGTTCAACTTCGCCTGGCTGCTGGCACCGTGGTCGGCCGCCGCGTTCGCCGACGTCATCAGAGGCACCCTGGACGCGGTCCGACCGGTGGGCGCCGCCCCGACCTGGGTGCTGTCCAACCACGACGTGGTGCGGCACCCGACCCGGTACGGCGGCGGCCACCGCGGTCTCGCCCGGGCGCGGGCCGCGACCCTGACGATGCTCGCGCTTCCAGGGTCGGCCTACCTGTACCAGGGTGAGGAGCTCGGGCTGGAGGAGGTCGACGTACCCCCGGAGTTCCGGCAGGACCCGGTCTGGTTCCGCACCGGTGGCGTCGGCCGCGACGGTGCGCGGGTGCCGATGCCGTGGCGCGGCACCCACTCGCCGTACGGGTTCAGCCGTGCGGGCACCACGCCCTGGCTGCCGATGCCCGACGACTGGGCACGGCTGACCGTGGCGGCCCAGCGCCGCGACCCCGCGTCGACGTGGTCCTTCTATCGCGATGCGCTGCGCGCCCGGAGGAGGTTCGCCGACGCCGGCGAGGACGTCGAGATCGTGGACGGTCGGGCGACCGTGCTCGAGGTACGCCGCGGCCCGCTGACGGTGGTCTGCAACTGCGGACCGCGACCGGCGAGGCTGCCGCCCGGGACGGTGGTCCTGACCAGCGGCCCGCTCGACGGTCACTTGCTTCCTCCAGACACGGCGGCCTGGGTTGCGTGCGCGTGACTGGTTGAACCGTGGGTTGTGACCACTCGTGCCGCGGGTTCTGACCACGCGACGGTCCCGCGGCTCCACGGGACAGAACCGCGGTTCAGTCGAGGGCGGCGTTGTAGCTCGCGAGCCCTGCCACGAGGTCCCGCAGGTCGTCCTCCGACCACTCCGAGAGCTTCTCCTCGAGCCAGCGGCGGCGGTCACGGTCCACCGCCCGCATCCGGCGTACGGCGTTCGGGCTGGCCGAGATCAGCACCGCCCGGCCGTCGGCGGGGTCCGGCTCCCGGTGCAGCAGGCCGAGGTCGCACAGGTGCTGTACCTGGCGGCTGATCGCGCCCTTGTCGACCCCGAACTTCTCCGACATCACCGACGACCGCTGCGGCCCGGCGGAGGCCAGGTAGGTGAGCATCAGGTACGACGCGGGCTGGAGGTCCGGGTGGACGGCTCGTGCGCGTTCGCCGATCACCCGCTTCACGCGGCGGATCAGCACGCCCACCTCCTGCTCGAGACGGCCGAGCTCGTCAGCCCGTGACACGGGACGTCACCGCCTCCGGACCGGCGAGGGGCCGTCCGACCGGCTCGGGGTGGGGCCCGTCGAGTCGGACGGCGTCCCGCTCCTCCTCGTCACGGGCGGCGACCTCGTCGGCGCGCAGGACGGTTGTGCGCAGCGGCACCTCGCGGATGAACAGCACGCACACGAGCGCCAGAGCCGCGAACGGGACGGCCACGAGGAAGACGTGGCCGGTGGCCTCGCCGAAGGCCATCTGGAACAGGTCGCGGATCGGGCCGGGCAGCGTCGACAGGTCGGGGATCTGGTGGCTCTGGTGGGTGTTGGCGGGGGCGCCCATCTGGGCGAGGCCGGAGGACACGGTCCTGGACACCTGGTGGCTGAGGACGGCGCCGAGCCCGGCGACCCCGATCGAGCCGCCCAGGCTGCGGAAGAACGCGACCAGCGAGCTGGCGGCGCCCATGTCGGCCTGGGCGGCGTTGTTCTGCACCGAGAGCACGAGATTCTGCATGGTGGCGCCGAGGCCGAGGCCGAGCACGGCCATGTAGACGCCCAGCAACGGCAGCGGCGTGGACTCGTCGATCCGGCTCAGCAACGCCAGGCCCACCACGACAGCGATCATGCCGGAGACGAGGTACGGCTTCCAGGTGCCCGTGCGGGTGATGATGCGGCCCGTGACCATGCTGGAGATCACCAGACCGCCGACCATGAAGATCGACATCAGGCCCGCGTGGGTCGGGGTCATGCCCCGCGAGATCTGGAAGTACTGGCTCAGGTAGACGGTGGCGCCGAACATCGCGACCCCGATCAGCACCGACGCAGCGGTGGCGAGCGCCGTCGTACGGTCGCGGAAGAGACGGAGCGGGATGATCGGGTCTCGGGCGACCCGCCCCTCGACGTACACCGCCGACGCGATCACGGCCAGGCCGAGGACCACCAGCGTGAAGCTGAGGGTCGAGCCCCACGCGAACTGGTTGCCGGCCAGGCTGACCCAGACCAGGAGGATGCTGACGCCGCCCATCAGCAGCGTCGCGCCGAGGTAGTCGACGTGGTGCTCGCGGCGTACGACGGGAAGGTGGAGGGTCTTCTGCAGGACGGCGAACGCCGCGACCGCGAAGGGGATGCCGACGTAGAAGCACCAGCGCCAGCCCAGACCCGGCGTGTCGACGATCACGCCGCCGATCAGCGGACCGCTGACCGTCGCCGTCGCGAAGACCGCGCCGATGTAGCCGCTGTAGCGGCCACGCTCACGCGGCGACACCATGCTCGCGATCACGACCTGCACCAGCGCGGTGAGGCCACCGACCCCGAGGCCCTGGACCGCGCGGGCGCCGATCAGGACGCCCATGTTCGCGGCGGTGCCGGCGATCACGGACCCGATGACGTAGATGACGAGCGCGGACTGCACGAGCGTCTTCTTGGAGAACTGGTCCGCGAGCTTGCCCCAGATCGGCGTGGTCGCCGTCATCGTCAGGAGCGTTGCCACGACCACCCAGGTGTACCCGGTCTGGCTGCCGCGGAGGTCCCCGACGATGCGAGGCAGCGCGTTGGACACCACCGTGCTCGACAGCATGGCGACGAACATCGCCAGCAGGAGACCGGACAGCGCCTCCAGCACCTCGCGATGTGTCATCGTCCCCGTCTGCTCGGCGGGGTCGACGTTGGATGGTGGAGTGGTGGTCTCTGACACGGACGAGTTCCTCATGGTGGAGTCAACGGTTGACCTGGTCAACTTTATTCCATCGAGAGGGCTCTCGCCAAGTCGAGGAAATGCAGACGACCCGCAGGTGTGACCACAGGGCTAGCCAGGGTCCCTCCAGCCGGACGTGGGCCGGATCACCTACGGGTCGGGTGTCTGCGTTGAATTGCCAGCAGTACTTCGGCTGGCCGGTTGCTGCTAGACCGCAGCCACCTCACGCGTCCTAGAAGTACTCAACTCTGGACCACCTCCTTCCTCGTGTACGACGACGCTAACCCGCGGGGCCAAGGGCGCTCAAGCCGTTTCGCATCGCGGTTGCGGGGAGTCGGTGGTGTACCGGGTCCGCCGGCGACTCCCCACAGCGTCGATCAGGCGACGGCGCTCTCCTCCGGCGCCACGAACTGGGCGTTGTAGAGCCGCGCGTAGGCGCCGTCGGCCTCGAGCAGCGAGTCGTGGGTGCCCTGCTCCACGATCGCGCCGTCCTCCATCACCAGGATCAGGTCGGCGTCGCGGATCGTGGAGAGCCGATGGGCGATCACGAACGACGTACGGTCGGTGCGCAGTGCTGCCATCGCGTGCTGGAGCAGCAGCTCGGTGCGGGTGTCGACCGACGACGTCGCCTCGTCGAGGATCAGCAGCGCCGGGTCGGACAGGAAGGCGCGCGCGATCGTGACGAGCTGTCGTTCGCCGGCCGACAGGTTGCTGCCCTCCTCGTCGATGTGCGTGTCGTAGCCGTCGGGCAGGGAGTGGACGAAGCGGTCGACATACGTCGCGCGTGCGGCCTCGAGGATCTCCTCCTCGGTCGCGTCGGGGCGGCCGTAGGCGATGTTGTCGCGGATCGACCCCTCGAACAGCCAGGTGTCCTGGAGGACCATCCCGATCTGCTCGCGCAGCGCCGCCCGCGGCATGGACGCGATGTCCACGCCGTCGAGGGTGATCCGACCCGAGTTGACGTCGTAGAAGCGCATCACCAGGTTGACCAGCGTGGTCTTCCCGGCGCCCGTGGGCCCGACGATCGCGACCGTGTTGCCCGGCTCGGCGACCAGCGAGAGGTCCTCGATCAGCGGTTTGTCCTCGGAGTACGAGAACGACACGTCCTCGAACCGCACCTCGCCGTGCCGGAGGTGGGCCGGAGCCGGCTCGCCGGTCGCGTCAGGCTCCTGCTCGGGTGCGTCCAGGAGCTCGAAGACCCGCTCCGCACTGGCGACTCCGGACTGCAGGAGGTTGGTCATCGAGGCGACCTGGGTGAGCGGCTGGGTGAACTGGCGGGAGTACTGGATGAACGCCTGTACGTCGCCCAGGGAGATGGATCCGTTCGCCACCTTGAGGCCACCCAGGACGGCGATCACGACGTAGTTGAGGTTCCCGATGAACATCATCGTCGGCATGATGAGCCCGCTGACGAACTGCGCGCCGAACGACGCCTCGTAGAGCTTCTCGTTCTCCTCGGCGAAGGTGTCCTCGACGGCCTGCTGGCGTCCGAACACCTTGACCAGGGCGTGGCCGGAGAACGTCTCCTCGATGTGGGCGTTGAGCCGGCCGGTACGCCGCCACTGGTCGATGAACATGCCCTGGCTGCGCTTCATCACCGCGCCCGTGACCACCATCGTGATCGGCACGGTGACCAGGGCGACCAGCGCCAGCTCCCACGAGATCGAGAACATGAAGCCGACGACGAAGACCACCGTGAGCAGCGAGGTCAGCAGCTGGCTCATCGTCTGCTGCAGGGTCTGGCTGATGTTGTCGATGTCGTTGGTCACCCGGCTGAGCAGCTCTCCGCGCGGCTGCCGGTCGAAGTAGCTCAACGGCAGGGCGTTGACCTTGTCCTCCACCTCGGACCGCATCCGGAAGATCGTGCTCTGGACGACGTCGTTGAGCAGGAAGCCCTGCAGCCACGACAGCAGCGACGCCCCGGCGTACACGGCGAGGACGAGCAGCAACACGTGAGCGACCGCAGTGAAGTCGACGCCCTGCCCGACGACGAAGTGACTCATCGAGGCGATCATCGAGGCCTGCCGGTCCTGGCCCGCCTGCTGGAGGTGCTGGACGACCTGCTCCTGAGACGTGCCCGCCGGCACGGACCTGCCGAGCTGCTGGCCGAGGATGCCGGCGAAGATCAGGTCGGTGGCCCGGCCCAGGATCCGAGGTCCGAGTGACATCAGTCCGACGCTGCAGATCGCGAGCAGCACGACCAGGATCGCCTTGGTGCGCTCGGGCGCCATCCGGCGTACGAGGCGCTTGGCGGACGGTCCGAAGTCGTTCGCCTTCTGGCCGACCATTCCGCCGCCGAACGGACCGCGCCCGTGGCCCGGCCCGGCCGTGACTCGCTCGGTCTCCTTCAGCTGGCCGCTCTCGGACGCCGTGCCGGGCTCCCCGACCGGGATGCCGGCCGGCTCGCCGCCCGGCACGACGACCGGTCCGCCCCCGTCAGTCGAACCGGCACCACCGGTCGAGCTGTGTGCGTCCGTCGAACCTGCCGAGACCGCGTGAGGATGCTCGTTCGTGCTCATGCGGCCTCCTCGGCGCTCAGCTGGGACTCGACGATCTCCTGGTACGTCGCGCAGTCCGCGAGCAGCTCGTGGTGAGTGCCGCGTCCCACGATGACGCCGTCCTCGAGGACGAGGATCAGGTCGGCGTCGCGGATCGTGGACACCCGCTGGGCGACGATCAGCACCGTCGCGTCCCGGGTGACGGGCCGCAACGCGGCCCTCAGCCGGGCGTCGGTGGCCAGGTCGAGCGCGGAGAAGGAGTCGTCGAACAGGTAGAGCGCGGGGCGTCGTACGACGGCGCGGGCGATGGCGAGCCGCTGGCGCTGGCCCCCCGAGACGTTGGTGCCGCCCTGGGCGATGGGGGCGTCGAGTCCCTCGGGCATGGCCTGCACGAAGTCCGCCGCCTGGGCGATCTCGAGGGCCCTCCAGAGCTCCTCGTCGGTGGCGTCCTCCTTGCCGTGGAGCAGGTTGCTGCGCACGGTCCCGGAGAACAGGTAGGCCTTCTGCGGCACCAGCCCGATCCCCGACCAGAGCGTCTCCGGGTCGATCCGGCGTACGTCGACCCCGCCGACCTCGACCGTGCCCGCGGTGACGTCGAACAACCGTGGCACGAGGTTGACCAGGGTGCTCTTGCCGGCCCCGGTCGAGCCGATCACGGCGACGGTCTCCCCCGGGCGGGCCTCGAACGACACGTCACGCAGGACCGGCAGGTCGGCACCCGGGTAGCTGAACGTCACGTCGTCGAGCCGCAGGGTCCCGCGCCGGGGGAGATGGGTGACGCTCTCCTCGGGCGTGGGCACGGACGTGTCGGTGTGGAGAACCTCCATGACCCGGTCGGCGCACACGGCCGAGCGCGGGATCATCATCATCATGAAGGTGCCCATCATCACCGACATCACGATCTGCATGAGATAGGCGAGGTATGCGGTCAGGGCACCGACCTGCATGTCGCCGGACGCCACCCGATGACCGCCGAACCAGAGCACGGCGACCGAGGCGAGATTGGCCACCAGCATCACGGTGGGGAACATCGTGGCCAGCCAGCGGCCGGCCCGGGTGGCAACGTCGGTGAGCTCCCGGTTGGCGGTCTGGAAGCGGTCCGTCTCCAGCGGCTCCCGGACGAACGCGCGTACGACGCGGACGCCGCTGATCTGCTCGCGGAGCAGGCGGTTCACCTCGTCGATGCGGGTCTGCATGAGCCGGAAGCTCGGCACCATCCGGGTGATGATCACGGCCAGGCAGGCTGCGAGCACCGGCACGGTCACCGCGATCAGCCAGGAGAGACCGAGGTCCTCGCGGATGGCCATCACGATCCCGCCGACCATCATGATCGGCGCCATCACCATCAGCGTGCACGACATCAGCACGAGCATCTGCACCTGCTGGACGTCGTTCGTCTCACGGGTGATCAGGCTCGGGGCGCCGAAGTGCTGCACCTCGCGCTGGCTGAAGGTGCCCACCTGGCGGAAGATCTCCGCGCGGACGTCGCGGCCGAAACCCATCGCCGTACGCGCGCCGAACCAGACCGCCCCGATCGAGCAGAGGATCTGGACGAACGCGACGACCAGCATCACGGCGCCGGTCCGGACGATGTAGCCGGTGTCGCCGGTGACGACGCCGTTGTCGATGATGTCGGCGTTCAGGCTGGGCAGGTAGAGCGCCATCACCGTGCCGATGAACTGCAGCACGACGACGGCGATCAGGGGGCGGCGGTACGCCGCGAGGAACCTGCGGACGAGCGTGATCAGCATCTGGTTAGCTCTCTCCCCGTCTTCCGACCCCCTGCAGCAGGAGGTCTGCGATCTGCTCGGCGTTGAGCGCCGGAGCCATGCCGAACTCGGGGCGACTGGCCCCGAAGATGAGACTGCGCAGTGCCAGGGCCGCGACCTCCGGATCGACCGCGATCTCGTCGCGGTGCTGCTCGAAGATCGCGGTCAGGCGGCGGTGGAGCTCCGCCTGGGCCTCGAGCACGAACGCCGGTGGCCCGAAGTCCTTCTTGTGGTGCTCGTGCAGCTCCTCCGCGGCCATCAGGTGGCCACGGACCGCGAACATCACCGACATCGTGAGGCGCATCCGGTCGAGCACCCGCTGTGCGGCGACGACCACCTTCTCCCGCAACGACGTCGCCCCGGCGATCGCCTCGTCGAAGGCCGCCTGGCCGTCGGTGGGGTTGATCGCCTCGTGGGCCGCGGCCAGCATCAGGCTCCGCTTGTCGGGAAAGACCCGGAAGATCGTGCCCTCCGCGATCCCCGCAGCCTGGGCGATCTCCCGCGTGCTCACCTCTCCCCCGCGCTCCACGAGCAACGGCACGAGCGCCCGGACGATCGCCTTGCGGCGGTCATCAGGCGACATCGCGGTGGCACGTGGACTCATCGAGCGCCAGAGTAACTGAGTGAGTGCTCACTCACAAGGCGTTAATTCGGGTACTCCCTGACGAAGCTGTCGGGTTTCGGTCCCGAACACGACAGTTTCGTCAGGGACTATCCCCCCAGGCGTCTCCCCCGGACCGTCGTGGGGCGACGTGGCCGGTTCGCGGGTCAGGGGGCCAGGCGGACCGTGGTCCAGGTGTCGCCGTCGCGGCGGTAGAGGAGCCGGTCGTGCATCCGGCCGGGGCGCCCCTGCCAGAACTCGACGGCGTCCGGCGCCACCCGGAAGCCACCCCACTCGTCCGGGACCGGCACCTCGTCGGGGTACGCCGTGTCCGCGGCCGACCAGGCGTCGTCCAGCTCCTGCCGCGAGCCGACCTCGCGGGACTGGTGGGAGGCGTGGGCACCGAGCTGGGCTCCGCGCGGCCGGGTCGCGAAGTACGCCGCGACGTCCTCCCGAGCGAGCTCGTGGGCGACGCCGTCGACACGGACCTGCCGCTCCAGCGGGTGCCACGGGAAGAGCAGCGCGCAGTGCGGGTTGTCGCGCAGCTCGCGGCCCTTGCGCGAGCCGAGGTTGGTGAAGAACACCCAGCCCTGCTCGGAGAAGCCCTTGAGCAGCACCATTCTCGCGGAGGGGCGGCCGTCCGCGGAGACCGATGCGACCACCATCGCGTTCGGCTCGTAGAGGTCGGCCGCCGCGGCGGCGTCGTACCACCGCTGGAACATCGCGAACGGGTCAGGCTCCAGGTCGACCTCCGCGAGGCCGCCCGCAGCGTAGTCGCGGCGCAGGTCGGCGTACCGGTCCGTCACGCCTCGATCCAACCACCCTGCCCACCCACCCTGCAGGTGTGCTTCCTCGGTACGGCGTGCAGAATCGAGGGCAGTCGGTCGACGAAGGAGTCGCATGTCCGAGCAGAGCCGCGAGGCCCGGGTGTCGCAGGTCCAGGAGGGCCTCGAGGGCGTGGTCGCGTTCGCCTCCGAGATCGCCGAGCCCGACAGGGAGGGATCGGCGCTTCGGTATCGCGGGGTCGACATCGAGGAGCTCGCCGGGCGGGTGCCGTTCGAGAAGGTCTGGGGGCTGCTGGTCGACGGGACCTATGAGCCCGGGCTGCCGCCGGCCGAGCCGTACAACATCGCCATCCACACCGGCGACGTACGCGCCGACGTCCAGGCATCCGTCGCGATGCTTGCGCCGATGCTCGGCATGGGTCAGACCTACGACATCTCCGACGAGCAGGCGCGGCTGGACCTGTCGCGGGTGGCGGTGATGGTGCTGTCGTATGCCGCACAGTCCGCACGCGGCCTCGGTCGTCCGGTCGTCACCCAGCGCGAGGTCGACCGTGGCACCACTCTGGCCGAGAAGTTCCTGATCCGCTGGCGCGGCGAGGCCGACCCCCAGCACGTCCAGGCGATCGACGCCTACTGGAGCTCCGCGGCCGAGCACGGCATGAACGCCTCGACGTTCACTGCCCGCGTGATCACCTCGACCGGCGCCGACGTCGCGGCCGCGTTCTCCGGGGCGATCGGCGCCATGAGCGGGCCGCTGCACGGAGGCGCCCCGTCCAGGGTGCTCGGGATGATCGAGGAGGTCGAACGCACCGGGGACGCCGAGGGCTACGTGAAGCGGCTGCTCGACCGGGGCGAGCGGCTGATGGGCTTCGGCCATCGGGTCTACCGGGCCGAGGACCCCCGCGCACGCGTCCTCCGGCGTACGGCGCGCGAGCTCGGCGCCCCGCGCTACGAGGTCGCCGAGGCGCTGGAGAAGGCGGCGCTCGCCGAGCTCCGCGCCCGCCGGCCCGACCGCGTGCTCGAGACCAACGTGGAGTTCTGGGCCGCGATCGTCCTCGACTTCGCCGAGGTCCCGTCGAACATGTTCACCTCGATGTTCACCTGCGCGCGCACCGGCGGCTGGTCGGCACACATCCTCGAGCAGAAGCGCACCGGGCGCCTGATCCGCCCCTCCGCGATCTACACCGGGCCGACGTCCCGTCCGGCC
>JAFMQY010000019.1 GCA_017354415.1 Nocardioides sp. | reverse complement strand
CGCGCGGATCGCGTCGTCGTTGCCGGGGATCGGGAAGTCGACCTCGTCGGGGTCGCAGTTGGTGTCGAGGATGCCGATGATCGGGATGCGCAGCTTCCGCGCCTCTTCGACCGCCAGGTGCTCCTTCTTGGTGTCGACGACCCACACGGCGGCGGGCGTCCTGCTCATCTCGCGGATACCGCCGAGGGTGCGCTCGAGCTTGTCGCGCTCGCGCTTCAGCTGGAGCAGCTCCTTCTTGGTGCGCCCGGAGCCCGCGACGTTCTCGAAGTCGATCTCGTCCAGCTCCTTGAGGCGGTTGATCCGCTGGTGCACGGTCGAGAAGTTGGTGAGCATGCCGCCCAGCCAACGCTGGTTGACGTAGGGCATGCCGACGCGGGTGGCCTGCTCGGCGATGGCCTCCTGAGCCTGCTTCTTCGTGCCCACGAACATCACGGTGCCGCCCTTGGCGACGGTCTCCTTGATGAAGGCGTAGGAGCGGTCGATGTAGGCCAGCGACTGCTGCAGGTCGATGATGTAGATGCCGTTGCGCTCGGTCATGATGAAGCGCTTCATCTTCGGGTTCCAGCGGCGGGTCTGGTGACCGAAGTGGACGCCGCTCTCGAGCAGCTGGCGCATGGTGACGACTGCCATGGGTTTCTCCTGTGCGGGGCGCTCCTGGCGCCCCGTGTCCTCGGTTGTCGCCGCCGGCGGGTGCCGGTGGCCCTGACGTCTGCGCGCGACCCGACCCAGCTCGCGCTGGGACCGAGAGTCGTCGCCCACGGGTGGCCGTCTGCCGGAGAGGGCAGGCGTCGCGGTCTGCGGACGTGCGAAGTCAGCCCCGTGAGGAGCTGCTGGTCACAGGGTAGTGGAGCGTGCGCGCGGTCACCAATCCGCGGGGAGGGCGCACGCACCAGGAGGGAGGCCCACTCTGGCCCGTTCTCGAGGCCCGTTCGAGCCGCGGACCGTCCACAGCGCGCACCCGCGCCCGGCTCCTCCACAGCTTGCCACTGACACCCTCCGCAGCGTCACCCACCCGGGCGATCGTGAGGTCATGCGGACACCACTCCCCCGCCCGATCCGGGCCCACGGCCGCGCACTGCTCGTCGTCGTCGCGGCGGCGGCCGCGCTCCTCTCCCTCGCACGGCCCGCCGGTGCGGTCAGTGCGCCCGTGGACCCGGTTCCGGTGGGGGTGTGGCCGCTGCAGCCCACGCCCGAGGTGGTCCGGGCATTCGACCCTCCCGAGTCGTCGTGGGGTGCGGGTCACCGCGGAGTCGACCTGGCGGGTTCGGTCGGTCAGGTGGTCCGCACCGCTCTGGCCGGACGGGTCACCTTCGCCGCCCGACTCGCCGGTCGTGGCGTGGTCGTGGTCGACCACGGGCCGACCCGCACGACGTACGAGCCGGTGGCCGCGACCGTGCGGGTCGGTGATGTGCTGGCCCGCGGTCAGCCGATCGGCACCCTCGAGCTGGCAGGATCGCACTGCTTCCCGCTCGTCTGCCTGCACTGGGGCTGGCGACGCGGCGACACCTACCTCGATCCGCATCTGCTCGTCCGGGCCGGCCCGATCGTCCTGCTCCCGTTGTGGCGCTCCGCCCCGCAGGTCTCGACGCCGGTTCCGGCACTGCCGCCCCCGCGCGTGCGGCTCCCTCTGCCTTACGCCGCTGTCGTGGCCCGGCTCGAGCAGCTGCGCCGTCAGGCGGTCTTCACGAACGGCGGCGGGCTTGGGCCGACACCCTCGTTGTAGGCCCCACACAGCGCGCTGCCGGACCCGACCAGGTCTGCAGAGCCCTCCTCGCGCGGCGGTGCTATGTCGCAGCCGTCTCCCGGCCTGCGACGACCCGCGAGCGGTCAGGCGCGGGGGTGGGCCTGCCGGTATGCCTGCCGTAGCCGGTCGGCGCTCACGTGAGTGTAGAGCTGCGTGGTCGCCAGCGACGCGTGGCCCAGGAGCTCCTGGACCGACCGCAGGTCGGCGCCACCTTCGAGCAGGTGGGTGGCAGCGGTGTGCCGCAGACCGTGCGGTCCGAGGTCGGGAGCGCCGGGCACATCGGCGATCCGCCGGTGCACGACCGTACGGACGGCGCGCTGGTCGATCCGCCCGCCGCGGGCGCCGAGGAACAGGGCGGCTCCTGACCTCGGGGCCAGCAGCTGCGGCCGGCCACGAGTGAGCCAGGCGTCGAGCGCCTCGGCGGCGGGTTGGCCGAAGGGCACTGTGCGCTCCTTGCGTCCCTTGCCGAGGACTCGGATCACGTTGCGGCCACGGTCGACGTCGTCGAGGTCGAGGGCGACGAGCTCGCCGACCCGGACGCCCGTGGCGTACAGGAGCTCCAGCATCGCGCAGTCGCGGAGGCCGGTCGGGCTGCCGTCGTCGGCGAGCCCTGCAGCCGCGGCGATCAGCTGGGCCGCCTCGTCCTGACGCAGCACCGGGGGAAGGGTCTGCCGGGCCTTCGGGGATCGCAGGCTCGCCCCCACGTCGGTCGGGATCCGTCCGGTGCGCGCGAGCCAGGCCGTGAACACCCGTACTGCTGTGGCCCGCCGGGCCAGGGTGGTCCGTGAGCGTCCGGTCACCTGCTGGTGCGCAAGCCAGCTGCGAAGGGTGCGGAGGTCGAGGTCGCTGACGTCGGACGTGCCCAAGCGGTCCGCGTGCTCGAGCAGGCCGGCGACGTCGGTGAGGTAGGCGCGGACGGTGTGGGGTGCCAGGTTGCGCTCGGCGGCGAGGTGCCGCTCGTACTCCGCGAGCACCCCGGGGACGTCCCGCCTCGGGCTCGCCATGCGGTCACTGTAGGGCGGTGGGTCGGCAGACCGTCCTCGGCTCGCCGCAGCGCGCCGTGGCACTGGGGCGGGTCATTCGTTGGCGGCCGGAGTGAGCACCCAGCCGCGGTCGGACAGCTCGACCAGTCCGTCGCGGTGGAGACGACGCAGCGCGGCCTGGACGTCGAGCAGGGCAACCCCCGCCGTGGTCGCGATCGAGGAGATCGGCGCGGGGCTCGCGAGCGGGACAGCATCGAGGATCCGGGCGTCGCGACGCGGGAGCTTGTCACGAGGTCGGGACCGGGCGCGGGGCGGTGTGACGAGGTGGGTGCCGGCTTCACCGACGACCTCGAGCACCTCATCGCCACGGGTCACCAGCGAGGCGGCGCCCTTTCGGATCAGCTCGTGAACGCCCTGCGACTGGGCGCTGGTGACCGGGCCAGGGACACCCATCAGGTGTCGGTGGAGCCGGGTAGCCCAGCTGGCCGTGCTGAGGGCGCCGCTGCGCGCGGCGGCCTCGACCACGACGGTGCCCCGGGTGAGGGCGGCGATCAGCCGGTTGCGGCTGAGGAACCGTCCCCGGGTGGGGGCACATCCGGGCGACACCTCGGCGACGACCGCGGACGTGCGGCCGAGGTGGTCGAGCAGGTCACGATGGGCCGTCGGGTAGGCACGGTCGGCACCGCAGGCGAGGACCGCGACGTTGGCGCCCTCGACCACGAGCGCGCCGCGGTGGGCGGCCTGGTCGATCCCGTACGCGCCCCCGGAGACGACCGGGTGACCCGCTCTGACGAGCGCCTGGGCGATGCCGGCCGCGACCTCGGTGCCGTACGTCGTGGCCGAGCGGGACCCGACGACCGCCACCGCCTGACTCAGCTCGTCGAGTCGCGTGGGGCCCTTGACCCACAGCCCGAGAGGCGGGCCGCCTCGGTGGTCGAGCACCTCGGCTCGCATCAGGTCGTCGACCTGGACGGGCCACTCGTCGTCGCCGGGGACGACGTACCTCAGTCCGAGCCGCTCCCCGTGCGCGAGGTCGGTCTCCGGGTCGAAACCCCGGAGTCGCGTCGCGACGTCGCGCGCCTCTGGTGTCGGTTGGGCAGGGTCGCTGAGCGCCTCGAGGAGTGCGACCGCCCCCATCTGGGCGACGAGCGCGGCGATCTTGGGCTCGCCGGGCTCGGTCAACCGCGACAGGGCGACACGGGCGAGCCGCGCGGCGTCGCTCATGAGGCGCGCCTCGCCAGGACGGCTTCGATCAGCGGCTCCCCCATCCGGAGCCGGAAGGCGGTGTCGAGGTCGGGCATGCTGGGCGTATCGGCGCCGTGCAGGTCCGCGACAGTCCAGGCCAGGCGGTGGACGCGCACCGCACCTCGCCGGCTCAGCCGGCCTTCGAGCACCTCCTTCTCCAACCTGGCCTGGCCGGCGTCCGGTAACGGCCAGTCACGCGCCAGGGGTGCACTCGGAACCTGGGAGTTGAGCCGCCACTCACGTCCGGCATACCTCGCATGCTGGCGCTCGCGGGCCGCCGCCACGCGCTCGCGTACCTCGAGGGAGCTCTCGCGTCGGCCCCCTGGCAGCGACGAGGTGGACGAGGTAGGCGGCAGCACGTGGCGCAGGATGTCGATGCGGTCGTGGACCGGCCCGGTCACGCGGCGCTGGTAGTGATGTCGCTGCTGTTGCGTGCACGTGCACTTGTTGCCGGGGTGCGTGGCGGCGTACTCCCCGCAGGGGCAGGGGTTGCACGCCATCACCACCATCCCGCGGGCGGGATAGGTCGCGGACTCTTCTCCCCGGGCGATCGTGACCTCACCGCTCTCGAGCGGCTGACGCAGTGCGTCGATCACGTCGGAGCGGAACAACGGGAACTCGTCGAGGAACAGCACGCCGCAGTGGGCCCGGCTGACCTCGCCCGGCCGCACGCGTCCGGTGCCGCCGCCGAGGAGGCTGGCCTTGCTGGCGTCATGATGTGGCGCGAAGAAAGGTGGCCGCACGAGCCGGTCGTCACCCGGCTCCAGGGCGCCGGCCAGGGAGTGGATGGCGGTGAGCTCCAGCGACTCCTCGAGCGACAGGTCGGGGAGGATGCCCGGGAGCCGCTCCGCCAGCGAGGTCTTCCCCGAGCCCTTCGGCCCCGACAGCATGAGGTGGTGTCCACCGGCTGCCGCGACCTCCAGCGCGTACTTCACGTCGGGGACGCCGTCGAGGTCGGCCAGGTCGTGCTCGGTCAACCGGCCGGAACCACGCCACTCGATCAGCCGGCTGCCGGACATCGCGGCCACGGGTGGAGCATCGGGCACCGGGTCGCCGCGCAGCTCGGCCCGGACCTGGGCCAGCGAACGCATCCCGAGGACCGTCATGCCGGGCACCATCGCCGCCTCACGCGCCTGCGGCTCGGGCACGATCACGCGGTCGAAGCCGCGCCGGGAAGCCGCCATCACCATCGGCAGCACCCCCGGCACGGATCGGAGTCCCCCGGTCAAGGTCAGCTCGCCGATCACCAGGGTGTCCGAGAGGGACCTCTGGGTGATGTCGCCACAGGCGGCGAGGACCGCGAGCGCGATCGCGAGGGCATAGGCATGCGTCCGCGTGTCTATGACACAAGGGGAAACCATGACCACACCCACCACCCGCGAGGACCGCCGCCTCGGCGACTTCCTGCGCACCTGCCGGCAGACCGTCCAGATGACCCGTGCCGACGTCGGCGCCCGGTGCGGCGTCTCGGCCTCCACCATCGCCCGGATCGAGCGTGGAGAGCGGCACCTGTACGGGTGGGAGCCGCTGTACGCCGACCTGATCGAGCTGTACGCCGATGTCGTGGTCGGCGGCCTCGGCTGGTCCGAGATCGGGGGCGAGCGGTGAACCTTCGCGAGTTGAACGACCACGTGCAGCAAGCCAAGTCCGACTTGGCGTGGTATGCCGTCGCCGCGGTCGAACGGGGCGGGCCCACCGAGGGTGACCTCGAGGAGATCAAGCGGCTCGTGGGAAGGCTTCAGGACGCCTTCACCGCGCAGCAGGCGGAGCCGCTGTGAACCGGGCCGCGGTCGTCGTGTTCCTGATCGTCGCCCTGGCGGCGGTCCTGGTCTTGACACTGAGGGGAGCATGAGCGCATGGGATGGCACATCGGGGGCGGCGTCGGGCCGGTCCGCTACTCCAAGCGCCTCGGAGCGGGCAGGCGGTCGACGAGCAAGTCGACACCCGAGGAGACGGCGAGCACGATCCGGTTCCTCGTCTACTACGTGCCCGCCTTCCTCGTCTGCTGGCTCATCTTCGCGGTCGGCGGTGCCAGCGGCGCAGCGTGGCTCTACGCCCTGTTCGTCGCGATCCCCGGAGCGTTCTTCCTGATGATCGTGGCGGCGATCGTGCGGGCCGTGAAGCGATGAGCGGAATCAGCAACGAGCGCTTCTATCCGGCATCGCCCGACGAGGTGTTTGACGCGCTCAAAGCTGCTGCGATCCTCCTTCGGTTCAAGATCAAGGGGAGCGACGAGTACTCGAGATCGGTAACCCTTTCAACGCCCGCCCAGGGCTTCTCGTGGGGTGCCACGATGGGCACCCAAGTGCTCCCGGCGGAGGGTGGAGCGATGGTCAGGGTGGGTGGCGAGCAGAGGGTTCGCACGAACTTCACCGCTCGGAGCGCCGAGTACAAGAACACGATCAGGCTGCTGGACAAGGTAAGTGCTGTCTTGCAGGAGGACTAGACGCGCCGGCGGCGCGCCGGCGGCTCAGTCGACGTGACCGCCACCGGATCGCCTGGCATCCTCGCGGAGCGCGGCCTCGGTGCCCTGATACTCGGCCCGGTCGTCCTCGGTGAGCGTCCAGGGGAACGTGAAATGATAGCGGGCCGGCGCGTTCACCTCCCACCCCATCAAGTTGTCGATCGCCTCGCCGGCCTTCAGCGCCTTGAGCTGGCCGCGCGACCATGCCGCCGTGTTCGGGTCGACCACGTCGTGCATCGGCAGCAACCTCGCGTGCAAGTCGATCAGCTCGCGGCGAGCCCGTCCGGCGCTCCTCGCTCGCTTGCGCTTCACAGGGGCACGCTCCGCACCCCGTAGGAGCCTCTGGCACCTCCGCGGCGCTGCGGCCGGCCCTCCTCCTCGCCCGCGGGCAGGCGGAGGCTCGCGAGGAGCCGCGACATCGTGAGCTGTTGTTGCCTCGCTTCGCTGAGGAGCGGTTGCGCGGCGATGTCGCCTCTAGCATTCGTCACCGACAACGGCGCGTCGAGGATCTCGGCGTCGAGCCGGTTCAGACGGTCAGCGCACCGGCAGGCCTCGAGGAGTAGGAGCTCCTCGTGGTGCTCGAGGTCGTACTCCGAGCACACCTCGCGCCACAGGTCGCGGCCGGCATGGCCGAGCGCCTTCGGCGGCTTCGGATCACTCACTGTTCGCCTCCTCGGCGTCTCGCGCGCGCGTGCGCGTAGGAGCTTTCAGGGTCGCGGGCCTGGCATACGCTATGACCCCCCGGAAGGAGCCGCGGGGGGCCCCGGGGTCACCCCCAGGGGTGGTGCGTGGGTCACGTGACCCGGCGTGACCCGGCGTCGCGTGCGGCCTCGCGCGGAGGGTGGTGCTCATGCGATGAGGCCGGGGTGAGGCGGCGGTGGTGGATTGCGGCGATTCTTTCGCGCTCGCCTGCCCTCGGCGGCCTGTAGCCGTGTCTTGCGACCGTGACACGACGAGCACAGAGCCACGAGGTTGGACAGGTCGTGGCTGCCGCCGTGCTGCGGAGCGACGACGTGGTCGACCTCCTCGGCGGGATGTCCGCACGCCTGGCAGGTGTGGCGGTCGCGCTCGAGGACACGGCGGCGCAGCGTCTTCCAGGCGCCTGGCTGCTGGTAGGTCCGCTGTCCCCATGCCACCGGATCACCCCGAGAATCGCGCGGAGACTCGGACCTGCCGGCCTTGCACGAAGGCCACGCCTTCGATCGGCTCGTCGTCCTGCTCGGCCTCGCTCGGCTTGGGATCCACACGCGGTTGCATGCCTGCCATGGCGCGAGCGGTGGCCGCGTCGACGGTGAACGTCGGAGGCGGCACGGGTCGCGGCGGAGCCGGCATCGTCTTGCGTGTCTGCTCCAGGGTGCGCAGAGCCAGCCCATACGGCGCCAACGCCAACCACTTCCGTCTGGCGTCGAGGACGTTGGGCCACGGGCCGTCGACGTCGGCGAAGGCAGCGCAGCAGTGGTCGCGGGTCGACCACTGGTTTCCGACGAGGACGGCCGGTGCGAGGCCGCACAGACGGGAGAGGTTGAGGCGAGCGCCTGCGATCCGGTCCAGCTCGGCGGCCGCGGCCTCGGCCTTGCGCCACAGGGCGATCTCCTGCTCGCTCGCGGTGTCCAACCAGTCGCGGTCGCTGACGTCGGCTCGCCCGCCTGCGGCGTACAGGTCGAGGAACGTCTTCGCGTGCCGGTTGAACGCCGGCCCGAGAGTCTTTATGACCTGCTCGGTGTGCTCGGCGAGGTAGTCGCGTGCCTCGGTGGCGAGCTGCTGGCGGAGGCCGGCGCGTGCCTCTCCGCGTGCGATCTCGACCACCCGTTCGACGGCGAGACGGTCGGCTGCGGCCTCCAGGTCGGCGATCGGCATGTCGAGGACGGCCGGTGGCCTGGCGCTTGCCGGTGCGGCCTGAAGTGCGTCGAGCCGGTCCACGACGTCCGTGAGCGGCTTGGGCCATGCGCCCAGCGCGGTGAGGTCGACGGCGAGGGTGCGGAGGTCGGACGGGTTGGCGGGGGTCGCGATCGGCATGATGGTGGTCCTCGATCAGCGGGTCATCAAACAGTCGAACTGGTTCCCGGTCGTGGCCGTGGTGATCGCCACGCCGACCACGGCCGCGTCGAGGGTGCCGTCCGTGTGGGTGGCGGCGGCGCCCGAGGCGGCGGCCTGCACGGTCTGGCCGGCGGTGACGGTGCCGCTCGCGGTCAAGCGCTGGACTCCGCCTATCCATACGCTGACGGGTGCGCCGGAGGCTGCGGAGTTGGCCGCGGTCCCGACGAAGCTCGTCGAGTTGGTGGTCGAGGGTGCGACCGTGCCGTTCCCGGAGACGACGAGGAGCTGTCCCGCGGTGATCGTCGCGGAGGCGGTGACGCCGGACAGCATCGAGCCGGGGCCGAAGGCCCAATCCTCGGTGGTTCGCGGCAGCAGGTAGGGCATGGTGGATCCTTCCTTCGGGGTCAGGCGTCGGGCCCGAACAACTTCCTGTAGTTCTCCGCGTCCTCGGGTGAGAGCTGCTCGCGGACGTCGAAGAACTCCGGCGCGAACAAGGCCAGGTAGTTCCAGTCGTCGGCGGTGAGCTCGGGCTCGTCGGAGTGGTTGGCGCACCAGCAGTTGGGGCCGCCGGGGCAGTGGTCGGCCGGCAGACCGTCGCCCGCGTCGTCCGGGTCGAGGTCGGCTGCGGTCGCGGCCATGTCGCCCGGATCGGCGGGTTGCGGGTCGGGACGGTGGGGATCGGCCGGTGGCTCGGGCTGCATCTCACTCACCGTGCTCCTCCTGCCGTCGTCGTAGGTGCTCCTCGAGGACTCGCCGGTCGAAGGCAAGCGCCCCGGTGGGGGTTCGCCGGCCGCCCAGCGCGCCGGAGTTGCGCTGCACGGTTCGTGTACTCACCCCCAGGAGAGCGGCGGCGGCCGACGAGGTCATCCACCGATCCGAGTCTGCTCGTCGCACGGCGGCGGCCAAAGATTCGGCGACAGCCGCGACACGCGGGGTCGGATTCGCGCCGTAACGGGCGCCGTCAGAGATGGCGCGGGATACCAGCGCGGCGACAATGAGCGCGGCCTCTTGGGACAGCCACACCGACCCGTCGAGCCGGACCACGTCCCGTCGTCCGGTCACCGTCCCGAAGGTGCGGGTTGCCCGCGGGGAGCCCGCACCTTCCCGCCCGGTCATCGACCACCGTCGCGCTCAGGGGATGGAGGAACGTATACGGGTCCGGGTGGGGTCGGAGTACCGTCGACGGCTGCGGTCGCCTCTGACACCTCCAAAACCCGAGCGCCGTTCGGTGTCTGAGAACGCAGACGGTTGGCCTTGAGCCTGTCGGCCCTGACCGCCTTCTGTTCGGCGCTCAGGGTGATCCGAGCTTTCGCGAGTCCCGCCCAGCTCACTTCCTCGAGCGGGATCCTGAACCGGACGAGGCGTGGGAGTCCGCGGGTGTTGTCCTCCCACACGTTCTCGAACCGGCCGGACTTCTCCAGGGCGGTGATGACCGTCCGTTCGGAGGTTTCGATGGTCACGTAGGGCTCTTTGTCGTCGCCGAACGTGACGTGGTTGACAGACGTTTCATAGGTGTGTGTCATCGGTTCTCCTCGTGGTGGTCGGACGTAGGTGTGGGATCGGCCCGGAGCTGGTCGAGCACGTAGGCGACCCGCTGTTCGGGCTTGGCGTAGAGGCACGCCCAGGCGAGCAGGTCGCGCGGGATCCGGGTGGACAGCCGCGGCAGGATGTCGGGCGCCCGGAGGACGACATGCTCGGCGGTGACGTCGACGAGCGCGGCCTCGGTGCTGAACAGGAGGCTGTACAGCGCGCAGATGCTCTCGTAGCTGGAGCCGGAGACTTCGACGGCCGAGCGGAGGATCACCTCCAGGCAGAGGTCTGTCTCGTCTTCGGTCAGCGGTCGGTCGAAGATGGTCACCGGCCCGCCTCCGCCCCGTTGAAGTGCGCGGCGAGCCGCTCGAGCAGACGACGGTCGACGGTGCCGGCGGTGGGGCCGGCGGTGGCGGCGTACTTGTCGCGGTGCTCGGGCCGGCGTTCGGCCCGGTTGGCGCGCTTGCGCTCCTCCTTGCCGGGGTTGCGGTGCTGGGACTTGCTCACAGGTACTCCCCGATGTGGTCGTCGGTTGCGTCACGTGACCCGGCGTGACGCACCTCGGGGTCGACAGGGTTGGCGGGCGACACCCCTCCCGCGGGGAGTGCTCGGGAGTACTCGGGAGGGGTCAGGCGGGCGAAGTTGGAGACGTTGCGGACGTTCTCGGCGTATCCATTGCAGTCGACGTCGAGGGGGACGAGCTCGCCGCTCTCGGTCAGTCCCCAGGCGACGAGCGGTGTGGTGTCGGGGCCGTCCTTGATCGAGTAGGTGACGGTCCAGCCCCCGCCGGGGATGAGGCCGATGTAGCGCTCCTCGTCGTAGAACTCGCCTCCAACGAGGCCGGCGTAGCCGTCGAAGTTGTCGGCGCGGACGAGGCGTCTGCGGCCGTTGACGAGCGGCGTTCCGTCGTCGTCCCAGGCGATCACCGGACGTGTGAAACGAGGGTGGTCGTCAGTCTCCTTGAAGCTGGCGCCGATCTCGGGGTTCGTGTTGGGGATCATGCGGTTCTCCTTTGGGTGTGTCTGCGTGCGGATCGGATGGCTGTACGGGCTTCGGACTCGGGTAGGCCGGCGGAGACGGCGGCGGCGAGGAGGTCGTCCTCGAGGGCGTCGAGGATGCCCTCGGTGGAGGCGCGACCGGCGGCCCAAAACAGGAAGTCGTTGCGCTTGCCCTCCGGTGCCGTCGCGACCGTCGCGATCAGACCCGCGCCGGCCTCGGTCGGGTCACGGCGCGGCCCGGTATAGACCGGCCTCGCCTGGTAGCGGATCAGCTCGATCAGATGTTCGGGCAGGGGTGCGGCCGGCTGCCCGGTGCCCCACCAGTACTCCTGCCCGGTGTCGGGGTGGATCGAAGGCGGGACCACCATGTGACCGTGCCGCTTGAGGTCGACCCCGCGTGGGAGCCGGGTCGAGGTGATCTCGGTCAGGTTGTCCGGCAGCCGGAAGTACAGGTGCCGGCCACCGTCGCCGCGGCCTGACCAAGCGGTGAGCGTGGGCGGGAGGTCGCCGAGCGCCTCCACGGTGCCGCCGTTGCGGGGGTCGACGTCGAGGACGATCAGCCCCGCCGGGACGGGTGCCCCGATGTTGGCGTCGGGCCAGCGGTTCCACCAGTCGCGGATCCGGCCGTGGTCGGTGGTGGCGTCCTTGTAGCCGTTCGGGGTGTACGGGATCTTGCCGTTGAGCGGGAATACCGCCCAGCCGCCTGATGCGTAGGCGAGCGCGTGGTCGAGGAGGGTCATCGGTCCGCCCAGTCCACGAAGTCGGCGATGATGCGGAGGCGAGCAGCGAGATAGTCACGGGTGACGAGGCCGACCCCGTCCAAGGTGCGACGGTCGTCGGGATCGATGACGGCGGCGGCGAGGCGGAGTAGACCGCCGTCTGTGAGGTCGGTGATGTCGGCCTCGAAGTGACGGGTGGGCGTCATGTTGGGCTTGTCGGTCACGGTGGGGTGGGCCTTTCGGGTAACGGTGGGTGAGAAGACTCTTAGAGCGGGTTCGCGTTTCCGCAGGTCAGCGAGGGGTGATGTTGAGCCATAGGTATCCATTCGGCGACCTATAGGTATGCTTTCGGGCGCGAAAGTTGACCTATAGGTCAACTTTCGTGGCGGTCGCATGGGTCCCACGGGTTGCCTTTCTTGCTCCCCCATATGTGTCCTCGGAGCCCGTCTGGCCGCATCGGAACGACTAGGCACCCCAGCCGCGACGTGAGGCTGTCCGGGCTGAGTGAGCCGTACCGGATGGCGGTTCCGATGGCGTGGTTGACGGCGCTCGCCGACGTCTTGAGGAGCTCGCCCGTGTGGAAGTCGACGCGGACGAGGCGCCGGCATACCTCGCCGCGCTCGAAGTGCGCGTGCCCGTTCTCGGCGTGGAAGGCGTAGGCGAGCGCGGCGACCCTGTACCACAGCGGCGGCACGGGGTCTTCGGCCCGTTCCAGGTAGAACGCGTGGTCATGCTTGGACCAGCTCTCGCGGCTCATTCGTCCGCTCCTGTAGTCGGCCCGCCGAAGTCGTGACCCGGCACGGGGTTTCCTGTCTCGTAGTCGTCGCGTGCGAGGGCGTCATCCCTGGGTCCGTGGCCGTATCGCACCCCGCGCCACTCCGGCCGTTCGGTCGGCGGTTCAGGTGGTGCGTAGTCGAGCGTCTCGTCGTAGGCGAGCCCGAGCCCGAGCTGAGCGGTGTCCTCGATCCGGTAGGGCACCTTGAACCTGTCGAGGACGTCGGCCACCTTGCGCGCGACCTCGGTGCTCGTCGCCCAGGCGTCGCGACGCTTCACCCAGACCGGGGACGGGTCGCCGGCCTTGACGATCCGGGTCCGCACCGACCCGCGAGGGCCCTCCACGAACGCGGTCTTGCCGTCGAGGGTGATCCGCCACGCCGGGGCGCTCATTGCGTCCCCCCGACCGGGCCGTGGATCTTCTCCCAGGTGGCGAGGTTGAACATCGGGTCGAACGGGTCGACCTCGCGGGCCTCGATCTCGGCCGCCGTTGCCTTCAGACGCCGATCGTCGTTCGAAGGTCGATCGGGGCGATCGCGCCATGCGTAGCCGGCGCAGGTGCAGCACAGGTCGCCTCGGGTCGCCCCGGTCGCGTCGTAGTGCTCGCGTCGCTGGTGGCCGCACTCGCACACGTCGTCGGCGTACCGGGCACGCAGCTCCGCGGCGATCGTGGTCCGCCGACGTCCTACGAGGCTAGCCTCGCAAGGACTGTCGGCGGGGTCGTATAACGTGGGACGAGACGCACTTTGCACGTTCGTCTTGATGTCGGCCGGTCCCTCCGCCATCGGGGACCGGCCGGCGGCGTCTCTCGGGCCGTTCATGCCGGACCCCCGTCCACAGTCGTCGTGGTGGGGCGGAGGAGAGCGGCGAGCCGGTTGCGCTGCTCGTCGGTCAGCGGCGGTGCCTGGTCGACGGCCGCCCGGATGACGCTGGCGAGCTTCGCCTCGCGGTACTCGCGGCGCAGCTCGACCTCGACGTCGTGCTTGCCGTCGCGGACGGCGCGACCGATGTCCGCGCGAAGGTGGAAGAGGTGGAGCTCCTCGGGTGATCTGCGTTGGCGCATGCCTGCGAACCCCTGTCGGGTTGCGGCTTGCCCAAGCTCTTCCAGCAGTGTTACCCGGCTGGACCGGGTGCGATCACGAAGGGCCGTCCAGGTTCGACGGCCGAGTCCCGCGGGGCTACGTGTGAAGTTGCATCAGCACGTCCAACACTACAGGTTCGGACGGTCTTTTGCCTCAACACGCCCGACGTCGACCGTCACCGCCGCCGACCGGCTGCGAGCGAGGTCGACCTGCTCGGCCAGCTTGCGCCCGTCGACGTCGTGGGAGTGACCTCGGCACGCGAACGTGTAGATCGTGACCGGCGGCATGTCGTCGGGTTGGTCGACCATCGCGTCCTCGACGAACCTGCTCCCGACGAGGCCCAGCCGCCCGTCACCACCGGGCCGGGCCTGCTGGTGACGTACCTGCTCGATGCGTGGCGGGCTGCCCGGTGCGATCGCGAGAAGACGGCGCCCACGGCAGCGGACCACGAGCCAGTAGACCCGATCGTCACCGGCCCGCCGCCGCCACGTTCCCCGGCTCACCGGGCGCCCTTCCAGGTGATCCGCACCGTCTCGGGATCGAAGTAGTGGCCGTCTCCGGGCCGCCATCCCTTCGGCCGACCACGTCGGGCGTTCGGCAGGAACGTCACCGTGGCGAGGGCGTCCACGACCGCACGGCGGACATCGAGATCGGCGGCGAGGAACGCCGCGGACGGGTCGGCGGCGCCCGCGACCGCCGACAGTGGTCTGGAGGCGGCGAGGGCGAGGTTCAGGGCGTCGAGACGAGTCCCCACGTCGTCGAGCTCGGCCTCGAGCACGGCTGCCCGCTTGGCGAGCATCCTCTCCGACAGGTTCGTGTCGGCGGCGAGGGCGTCCAGACGTGCGGTGAGCTCGGTGACCTTGCGGCGCAGCTCGGGTCGCTCGTCGGTGAGGTCCGGGCCGTCGAGCAGGTCGCGGGCGTCGTCGCGGCGCAGCCGCTCGGCGATCACCTTGGTCACGAAGTCGTCGGCGACGTCCTGGCGTCGCGAGGTGCAGGAGGCGCCCGAGCATCGGTAGGTGGGGATCCCGCGGGTGACCGTGTGCCGCATCGTCATCCCGCAGCCGTCGACCCCGCAGACCGCGATGCCGGTCAGGAGCCAGCGTGGGGTGTGGTAGCCGCCGTTCGTGCGGCGACTGGGGTCGGCGAGGACCGCGCAGACCGCCTCCCACCGTTCGCGGGTCATCAGCGGCGGCCAGATGGCGGTCACGTAGTCGCCGGCGGACTCGACGAGGCCGGCGTTCCTGGGCCGGGTGAGCGTCTTGACCAGTGACGGTGCCCGCCACTCTCGGCCGCGGCTGGTACGGACTCCGGCGATGTTCCACGCGCGGACGATGCGGCCGAGCGGCACACCGTCGAGGACGTCGGCGGCGGCCTGCTGGAGCAGCGCGGCCTCGTCGGGCCGGAGGGTGACCCCGTCAGCGTCGTAGCCGAACGGTCGCGGTCCGCCTAGGTAGGCGCCGAGAGCCTTGCTCGCGGCTTTCGACCGCAGCACCCTCTCGGCCGTCCGCTCGGCCTCGGCCGCGTCGATGTTGCCTTTGATCCGGGCGACCATGCGCCCATCTGCGGTGGAGAGGTCGTCCTCCCCGGATACGACGGTGGCGAGTCGGACGCCAGTCGCCTTGTGCAGCGCTAGCACGCCCTCGATCTCGAGCGGCCGACGGGTCAGCCGAGAGTTGGAGTAGGCGATCATGGCGGTGATGTCGCCCTCGCGCACGCGGGCGAGCATGGCGTCGTAGCTCGGCCGCGGCTTGGTCGAGATCGTGGAGGCGCTGATGTCGTTGTCGCGGTAGACACCGACCACGGTGTAGCCCTCCCGTTCGGCGAGGGCGCGGCAGTCGGCCTCCTGAATCTCGACCCCGACTTCGCGGCCCTCGCGGTCGCTGGAGATCCGGCTGTAGATGACCGCCGAGCCGCTCATATCGTCTGCTCCACTCCGAGGATGCAGGTCATCACGAACCGCCCAGTGAGTCGCTCGAGCTTGGAGACGTTCAGGGAGCCGTTCGGCCGCTCGGCGGCCTTTATCAGCGCGCGCCAGTCGTCCTCTGTGGCGAGGCCGTCAATGGAGAGGTCGGCCCACATTCGGAAGGCGTGCCAGAACGTCTCGAACGTCCGCGCAGACCACTCCTGCGGCATCCTCTCCCGCAGTCGCGCCTTGGCCGCGCTCGGCGGCCTCCCAGGTTTCTTGCAATCTTGCAAGAAACCCTCCTCAGGATTGCTCATGCTCGGAGTCTAGCGGATAGACACGCGCAAGGTGTACATTGTCAGATCGAAGTGCGTCCCGCGTTTCACCAGGTCCGAGGGCGCCAGCAGGATCGTCACCCGCCGCGTCGCCGGCCACAGCACCCCGGAGTTGGACACGGCCATCCGGCACCGGTCGCGCGCCTCGTGGAGGGAGGCGTCGGGTCGGCCGACCAGCACCGTCCCCGGCGAGCCGGGCGAGACGTCGGCCTGCACGTCGATCAGGTGGCCGAGGGCACCCTGAAGCGAGACGGTGTGCGCGGTCGCGAGTGCCATCAGATCAGCCCCCGGACGTGTTCGACGGTGGAGGGTCCGCGGCGCGGCCGGTGCACCGCGACGAGGTCGATCCGGGTGTCGGTGGGACGCACGTCGTGCGCCTCGGCCCACGCGGCGGCCAGTCGCACGAGGCGGGCCAGCTTGTCGGGCGTGACCGCCTCATGCGGGCTGCCGCACACGTCGGAGGTGCGGGTCTTCACCTCGCACGCGACGAGCACGTCGCCGTCGCGGAGGACCAGGTCGAGCTCGCCGGCATCGCACCGCCAGTTGCGGTCGAGCACGACCAAGCCCTGCTCGGTCAGGTGCCGTGCGGCCAACCGCTCGCCGTAGCGACCGAGGGCCAGGCGAGCACCGGCCGAGATGTCGGTGTCTGAGGTCATGCCGCCAGCCTGCGGGTGGGCTCCCTCGCCGTCTCGTTCACCACCTGCCCTCTGTGGAGACCGGGCGCGGAGAGCGACCGTGTGGACGGAAAGCGGCTCGGCTCAGTCGACGAGGCGGGTGATCTTGGGGCCGACGCCGAGATAGTCGATGACCGTGCCGTCGACGTCACGTGGCAAGGCGTCGGAGTTGAAGAACACCACCTTGAGTGAGGTGATGCCGTTGTTGGAGATCGTCACGCCGTTGTCGCTCGTGACCCCGTTCTGCGCGGGATTCGAGCCCTTGGTGGCGCCGCTGAACGGCTGCTGGTCGGTGATGAAGGCCGGCCGGACGTCGATGATCGAGTAGTTCGCGCACGCGCCGCAGTCAGGCTTCACGGCAACGACGGGCACCCACACGAATCGGGGATCATCGACGATCGACTTGTCCAGCACCGGCCCCTTGTTGTACGACGCCGTCGCGATGTCTGCGATCGACGTCGTGGTGTCGGTGAAGTAGCAGGTCAGCACCGAGTTGTCGATGTTGAACGTGCCGCCCCCGGGTCCGTTCACCGTCACGCTTCGATCACTGCTTCCCCCGTTCGGGTCGCAGCCCGAAGGAGTGTTCTTGGTGGTGAGGAGACCGGGACTCCCGACGGCCCCCGTGATCAAGCCCTGGGTGGCGTCGTTCGCCGGGAGCCCGGTGTCCGTGCTCACACAGTTGGTGTAGGGCGCGAGCGTGCCCTGGCTGCCGGGGGACGTGACCGCGCCATTGACCCCGTCGAGGCACTTTCCGGCGGGCGAGTCGGTCTGCCATTGCTGGTGCTTCGTCAAGCTCAGCGGCGACTGGAGGCCCTGTGCGACGTTGACGGGCAGCCAGCTCGACGGGGTCGTGTCGGTGCGCGGGAGCCGCAGCGTGCCGAAGTTTCCGTCGCTGGAACCCTGGCTGCACTGCAGCACCGCGCTGCCCACCCGGATGCCCAGTGCCTGCGACGCCTGCGACCATGAGCCCGTGTGGGGCGTCGACGTGGGTTTGCTCCCAGCGTCGGCCCCGGAGTCGTCGTAGATGCGCACGTACCACGCCGTCTCCGACTGCGTGACAGCGTCGGGGATGTTGACGGTCACCGCAGTCGCGGAGCTCTTGGTGTACGGCGCAGCGGTCGGCGCCGTCAGCTTCACGGTCTGCACGAGCGACGGTGTCGTGTCGTCGCCGCGGAAGAAGCCGACGTAGTAGCTGTTGCTCCACTTCTGCGCCGTCACCGTCAGGGTGTTTCCAGTCGAGTTCAGGGCCAGCGAGTTCACCTGCGTTCCCGAGCTGTCCGTGAGGATCAGCGGACCCTGGATCTGCGTGTCGTTGGTTTCGCCGTTGAACGCCAGTGTCGGAACCGCCGGTGTGTCGTGGCCGTTGGCCGGATCTGCGAGCGTCTGCAAGCCGTAGTCGCAGCCGACCACGGCGAACATCGGCAACACCCGACGTCCGGGCGAGAAGATGTTGACCGTCGCACTGGCGCCGACGTCCGCACCGTCGAAGCCCATGATCCGAGCCATGCCGAACCCGACGTAGTGGTCCGGAGCGATGACCTGGAGGCCTTCCGAGGTGTAGCGGACCTCGCCGTTCGCGAGATCACCGTCGTTCAGCTGCGCGGCGCTGACACAGCTGTTGGTCTGCGAGCAGGCGGCCTTGGACGCACTGTCGTCCTCGACCTGGTTGGCGTTCATCGAGGCCGCTACGGCGTCCAACACAGCGGGCGAGACCGGCGTGCCCACCGCTGCGGTCGTCGTCATCTGCTGTGCGGCTGCGAAGGCACCGAAGTCCGCCTGGCGCTGCGTATCTGTATGGCGCGACACCTGGTTCCCGATGTCGGTACCGAGGGCGGCCACGGACATCAGCACGACCGCGAGCAAGGCGAACATGACAGCAACAGCACCCGACTCGCGACGGCTGCGAAGGCGCTTCCTCAGAAGGTTCAGCATGTCGACGCCTGGTCGTCCTCGATCTGAGCGGTCACCTGCCGGCTGACGACACCGTCATCGGGCACCGGCAAGAAGCTCATGATCTTCGCGTCGGCCGTCACGGTCACCGTGAACGTCGTGCCAACCGCCGGCGAGGAGCCCTGGCTCGGATTCAGGGACACGGCTGTCACCTGGCTCGACTGGTTCTGCGCGAACGAGAGCGGCGTGGACCAGCAGTCGCCGACCTCGAGCTTGCGAGCAAGGGTGCTGGCGGCGCCCGAGGTGTTCTGGGCGACGTAGAAGTACCAGCCGTACTCGATGAGTCCGAGCACCAGCACGAAGAACGGGATCATGACGAGGGCGAACTCCACGGCTGCGGCGCCGTGTTGGCCGCGCTGTCCCCTGAACCGCATCATCTGCTCCCCGTCTCTCGGCGTGCTCGCGGGGACACGGGCACAGGTCGCCCCACGGTGCGGTGCGAGATTAGGTGAGCCGGGTCGACCGCGTACGCGAATCGGTCAACATTTGTCCCGATGGACTAGATGGGCGCTCACGCCTTGGGTGGGTCGATCTCCTGTTGGCTGAGCTCCTCGACGTTCACGTCCTTGAAGGTGAGGACCTTGACGTTCTTGGCGAAGCGGGCGGGACGGTACATGTCCCACACCCAGGCGTCGCTCATGGAGACCTCGAAGAACACGTCGCCGGACTCGGTGCGCGCCTTCACGTCGACCTGGTTGCAGAGGTAGAAGCGTCGGTCGGTCTCGACGACGTACTTGAAGATGCCGACGACGTCGCGGTACTCGCGATAGAGGGTGAGCTCCATCTCGGTCTCGTACTTCTCGAGGTCCTCGGCGCTCATGCGGACTCCCCTCGTCTTGTCTCCCGTCCGAGGCTAGTGCTGTCGACCAGGTCGGCGACGGTCGGGACACGCTCGGCGGGATCCGCGGTCTCGACAGGCTCGGCCGACGGATCGGGGGGTTCGACCGACGGATCAGACAGCTCATCCGATGACTCCGGGTGCTCGATCGAGGGATCTGACGGGTCCACCTCGAGGCCGGCGGCACGCCGGACGTTCACGAACCGCATCCGGTGCTGCGGGCACGGACCGTTCTCGGTGAGGGCGGCGGCGTGAGCGTCGGTGATGTAGCCCTTGTGCGTCTTGAAGTCGTACGCCGGGTGCTCCCGGTCGAGGTCGACCATGATCCGGTCGCGGGTCACCTTTGCCAGCACCGAGGCCGCACTGATGCAGCCCGCCACGCGGTCGCCCTTCCAGACCGCCAGCCCGGGCACCCCCAGGCCGTCCACGGGAAAGCCGTCAGTGAGGACGTACTCCGGTGTCACGTCCAGCAGCGCAACCGCGCGGCGCAGTGCCTCGACGTTCGCGACGTGCATGCCGAGCCGGTCACACTCGTCGGACTCGATCACGACCACCGCCCACGAGAGGGCTCGCTTCAGCACCTGGGCGTACACACGCTCGCGGGCCTTCTCGGTGAGCAGCTTGGAGTCTGCGAGTCCGGGTATCTCGCCCGACTTCCCGGGCTTGAGGATCGCGGCTCCGGCGACCAGCGGGCCGGCACATGCGCCCCGGCCTGCCTCGTCCACGCCGGCGATCACCTGCATGCCGGCTCGGCGCAGGGCGCGCTCGTAGCCGTAGAGACCGGCGTCGCGCCGGACGGTCGCACCGAGGGGCAGCCGGCTCACGGTCCGTCGTGGGAGCCGGACGAGTTGCTGGACGAGGACGCGCTGCTGGGCGCGGGGATGCCGGCGAAGTCCGCGGGCCGATGCAGCACGTGGAAGCGGCTGCCCGGCCAGAGGAGCATGAACACCTTGCCCACCACGTCACTCACCGGAACGTAGGGATCGGGGACACAGTCGCGGATCTTCGGCTCGCACAGGTGCATCGTGGAGTCGTCTGAGTTGTCGCGGTTGTCGCCCATGACGAAGACCGTGCCCTCCGGCACCGGGCCGGCCGTCCAGTTGCACGTGGTGGTCATCGGGCCGTTGCAGGACATCCCGGGCGTCTTCTTGATGTAGGAGTTCTCGTCCAACGGATGACCGTTGACCAGGATCCGGCCCTTGTTGTCGCAGCAGTGGATGGTGTCGCCGGCGACCCCGATCACCCGCTTCACCAGGTGACCGCCCGACGGGTACAGCCCGATCTTCGCCATCAGCTGCCCGATCGGGTTGGACGGGCCGGCATCCTCCTCGGGACTGAGCCAGCCACCGGGGTCCTTGAACACCACGACGTCACCCCGCTGCGGCGTACCACCGAACCAGTACGACGTCTTCTCGACCAGGATCCGGTCGTTCTTGACCAGCCCCGGCTCCATCGACTCCGAGGGGATGTAGAACGCCTGGACGAAGAACGCCTTGATCACGACGGCGAGCACGATCGCGATCGCGAGCAACAGGATCGTCTCCTGCCACAGCGGCAGGTGCTTCTTCGCCTTCCTCGCCGACGGGTACCGCTCGGACTCGTCCAAGGAGGTCGAGGAGCGGTCGTCTGTCACGTGGAGAGCCTAACCAGTGAGTGGTTCAAAGATCCGAGCTTCGAGGGCCTCAGGCCTCGCGACGCTCCTTGATCTTGGCGGCCTTCCCGCGCAGGTTGCGCAGATAGTAGAGCTTGGCCCGGCGGACGTCACCGCGGGTGACGACCTCGATCTGCTCGAAGATCGGCGAGTGCAGCGGGAAGGTCCGCTCCACACCGACGCCGAAGGAGACCTTGCGGACGGTGAAGGTGCGGCCGATGCCCGACCCCTGGAGCCGGATCACGACGCCCTGGAAGATCTGGACGCGGGAACGGGTGCCCTCGGTGACCTTGACGTGGACCTTGACGGTGTCGCCGGCGCGGAAATCCGGCAGGTCGTCGCGCTTGGCGGCGTTGCCGAGGTCGCTGATGACGTTGCTCATGTCTCTCCTCACGAGTGCCACAGGTCAGCCGTGGTGTGGAAACGGGTTCCCCAGGTGGTCCGGCCAGGTGGCCGGCGGCGCCGCGTCCCCCTGTGGCAGGAGGCGGTGCGGGGCTCCCGATCAGTGCGCCGGGATGCTCCGTGTTTGGCCGGTCGGACCAAGGGGCAAGTCTGCCAGACACGGCCGTCCCCCCGGAAATCAGGGCCGACGCCGCGGAGGCCCGTCACTCCGTGACGGCCGCCGCGGCTTGGTGAGGACTACCGCTCCGGGCGGTCCGGGGGCGGGCCCGCGGAGACGGTAGCCCGCCCGCTTGTACATCCGCAGGTTGTCGACGCTCTGGGCGCCGGTGAACAGCTGATACGACGCGACATCGTCCGGCGCCGCGTCCTCGATCAGGGTCAGCAGGTGGCGACCCAGCCCGTGACCCTGGACGTCGGGCGCGACCATCACCCGGCCGACGTCCCACACCGGTCCGTCCACACGCGCGTCCGGCTCCACCCGTCCACGGGCCGCGCCGACGATGCGGTGGCCCGACACGGCGACGAGGGTCAGCCACTCCCCCAGGCTGCGCACGGCGTCCTCGAACGACTCCTCGAGGGCCGGGATCACCACGCCCGGGTTGGCCCAGAGCTCCTGGAGCCAGCACGCGCGGGTCAGGGTGAACAGCTCGCCCGCGTCGGCACGGGTGGCGGGACGGATCTCGAGGTCGAGATCTCCGACGCCGACGGAGGCGGCGGGATGCGCCAGGTCCGGGCGCCGCGTGACGGTACGGCGTACGGACTCGGCGTGGCGCCAGGCGGCGATTGCCGCGTGGTCACCCGAGAGCAGCACGGCTGGCACGTCGCGGCCCCGCCAGGAGGCGGGCTTGGTGTACACCGGGTACTCCAGAAGGCCGTCCTCATGGGACTCCTCCGCCAGCGAGGCCGGGTTGCCCATGAAGCCGGGGAGCAGCCGCACCACCGCCTCGATCATCGCCGCGGCGGCCACCTCTCCGCCGTTCAGGACGAAGTCTCCGAGCGAGATCTCGCGGACCTCGTACGTCGTCGCGGCCTCGTCGAAGACGCGCTGGTCGATGCCCTCGTAGCGACCGCACGCGAACACCAGATGCTCGCGGGAGGCGAGGTCGCGGGCGAGGGCCTGCGTGAACGGCGTTCCACTCGGCGTCGGCACGACCAGTGTGGGGTGGTCGGCGCCTCGGACCGCGTCCAGCGCCTCCCCCCACGGCTCGGGCTTCATCACCATGCCGGCACCGCCGCCGTACGGCGTGTCGTCGACGGTGCGGTGCCGGTCGCGGGTCCAGTCGCGCAGGTCGTGCACGGCGATGTCGAGAAGCCCCGAGGCGCGCGCCTTGCCGGTCAGCGAGAGATCGAGCGAGTCGAACCACTCCGGGAAGATCGTGACGACGTCGATCCTCATACGCCGTCCTCGGGAAACGGGGTCACGAGGCCGGGCCGGTCGGCGACCACGATCCGCCCCCCGGCGACGTCCACCTCGGGGACGAGCGCGGCCACGAACGGCACCAGGGCGTCGCGGCGGTCAGGGGTGCGGATCTGGAGCAGGTCCTGGGCGCCGTGCAGGACCGCCGTGACCTCGCCCAGCGGGCGGCCGTCGAGGTCCTCGGCCGTGAGGCCGACGAGCTGGTGGTCGTAGAACTCGTCGGGGTCCTCCGGCGACTCGTCGGCGGGGACGTCGGCGTGGAGGACGAGTCCGCGAGCCGACTCCGCCGCGGTGCGGTCCGGCAGCTCGTCGAAGTGGACGAGAAGCGTCGACTGGTGCCAGCGGGTGGCCCCGACGGTGAGCGTGGGCCAGGGCGTCGTACCGCCGCTCGGGCGCTGCGCACGGATCGTCGTACCCGGAGCGAAGCGGCGTTCCGGCTCGTCGGTGCGGACCTCGACCGTCACCTCACCCCGGATGCCGTGCGGCTTGCCGATCCGCCCCACGACGACCTCGATGGTCCCGACGTCCTCCACGCATCCAGGCTATCGACGCGCGTAACCGGTCAACGCAACGAGTCGTCCGCTCCACGCCGGCCTCCTGCCCGGGCTCAAGCGGACGACTCGTTGAAGGGTGTGGTCAGCGACCCCGGTCGACATCGACGAAGTCGATGCGCGAGCCTCCCTTGCCGGCCAGCGCCGAGATCACGGTGCGGAACGCCGTGGCGGTGCGACCGCCGCGGCCGATCACCTTGCCGAGGTCGTCGGGGTTGACCCGGACCTCGAGCAGCGGCCCACGCCGCGTCTGCTTGTCACGGACGGTGACGTCGTCCGGGTGGTCGACGACCCCGCGCACCAGGTGCTCGAGCGCCTCGGCGAGCACGCTCAGGCCCCGTCGCTCTTCGCGTCGGCGTCGGTCTCCGCGACCTCGGCCGCCTCAGCGGCGTCCGCCGCACCCTCCGGCGTCTCGACCGCAGGAACCGGAACAGCCTCCTCGGCCTTCTCCTCGGCCGGCTTCTCGGCCTTCTCCTCGGCCTTCTCTTCGGCCGGCTTCTCGGCGCGCTTCTCGGCGGTCTTCTTCGCGGCCCGCTTGGTCACGGCCTCGGCCTTGGGCTCGCTGGCGGCGTCCTTGAGGGCCTCGTTGAAGATCGCGAGCTTGTCACGCGTGGGCTCGGCCACCTTCAGGGTGCCCTCGGTGTCCTTGTAGCCCTTGAACTTCTGCCAGTCGCCGGTGACCTTGAGCAGCCGGGCGACGGCCTCGGACGGTTGGGCACCCACGCCGAGCCAGTACTGGGCCCGGTCGGACACGACGCTGATGTACGACGGGTCCTCCTTCGGGTGGTACAGCCCGATCTCCTCGATCACCTTGCCGTCGCGCTTCTTGCGGGAGTCGACGACGACGATGCGGTAGTGCGGCGCACGGACCTTGCCCATGCGCTTCAGGCGGATCTTGACGGCCACGGTTGTGGTGTCTCCTCGAAACGTTGTGTGTGGGTGAGGGTCACGCGCCTGTGGGGACACGGGCATTCGCCTCGGTGGGCTGCCGGCGCCGGGTGAGAGGGTCCGGGGACGGCAGACTCAGCGCACAATTCTGCCAGACCCCGCGGGATCGGCAGAAATCCAGCCCCACGGACCCCGCCTTCGCGTCCGTTCACGACAGCACCGGTCGTCAGGCACGGCCGATTACCACCGTGCCACCGATCTCGTCGTCGGTCTCCACCGACGTCGACAGGCCGGCGGCGCGCAGCAGAGCCTCCGTGCGGGAAGACTGGTCGCGTCCGGTCTCGAGCACCAGCCGGCCCCCTGGGCGGAGCCACGACATGGCGTGGGCGGCGACCCGGTGCTGGACCGCGAGTCCGTCTGCTCCGCCGTCGAGCGCCACCCGATGCTCGTGGTCGCGCGCCTCGCGGGGCATGGTCGCGATCGCCTCGGTCGGGACGTATGGCGCGTTCACCACCAGCAGGTCGATGCGGCCGCGCAGGTCGGTCGGCAGCGCGTCGTACAGGTCGCCCGCGAACACGCGTTCCCGCGGGAGGTTGCGGCGGGCGCAGGCGACGGCGGCGGGGTCGGAGTCGGCGGCGTACACCTCCGCCTCGGGCAGGCGGACCGTCAGCGCGGCGCCCAGGGCCCCGGAGCCGCAGCACAGGTCGACCACCAGCTCCGCGGGTTCGCGAGCAGCCACCTCGACGAGCAGCTCGCTACGACGGCGCGGCACGAACACTCCCGACTCCACGGCCACGCGAAGTCCGGCGAAGGACGCCCAGCCGACCACGTGCTCCAGGGGCTCGCCGGCCATCCGCCGAGCCGCCCAGGTCATCAGCTCCGCCGGGGACGACGCCTCGTCGAGCAGGATCCGGGCCTCCTCCTCGGCGAACACACAGCCCGCCGACCTCAGCGCCGCCACGAGCTGAGGCTCGTTCACATGACCTGCCCACGGAGGACGACGGCCGTGGGCTCGCGCAGCACCGCGAGGTCCTCGAGCGGGTTGCGGGGGTAGACCACGAAGTCGGCCGGCGCACCCTCGTCGAGGGCTGGGTTCCAGCCCAGCCACTCCCGGGCCCTCCAGCTCGCGGCACCGAGCGCGTACTCCGCCGGCATGCCGTACGCCGCGAGCTCCACCACCTCGTCGACGATGCCGCCGTGGGGGAGCACGCCACCCGCATCGGTGCCGGCATAGATCGACACCCCGGCGTCGTACGCCGCCATGATCGTCTCGTGCCGGCGCGCGTGCAGGTCGCGCATGTGGGCGGCGTACGCCGGGTACCTGGCCTCGCCCTGGGCGGCGTACTCGGGGAAGTTGTTCAGCTGCACGACCGTCGGCACCAGGGCCGTGTCTGCCGCCGCCATCGCCTCGACCAGGTCGGTGGTCAGCCCGGTGCCGTGCTCGATGCAGTCGATGCCCGCCTCGACCAGGCCGGGCAGCACGGTCTCGCCGAAGCAGTGCGCCGTGACTCGCGCGCCGTGCTCGTGCGCGGTCGCGACCGCGGCAGCGAAGGTGTCGGCGGGGAACGACGGCGCCAGGTCCCCCTCGTCGCGGGAGATCCAGTCTCCGACCAGCTTCACCCAGCCGTCGCCGGCCCCAGCCTCCTGGGCGACATAGGTGGTGAGGTCTTCCGGCTCCAGCTCATAGGCGTAGTTGCGGATGTAGCGGCGGGTGCGCGCGAGGTGGCGGCCGCAGCGGATGAGCCGGGGGAGGTCGTCGCGGTCCTGCACCCAGCGGGTGTCGGCCGGGGAGCCGCAGTCGCGGAGCAGCAGGGCACCCGCTTCGCGGTCGTCGACGGCCTGCTTCTCGGTGGTGGCCTCGTCCACGGCACCATGGGCGTCGAGGCCGATGTGACAGTGCGCGTCGACGAGTCCCGGCACGATCCAGCCCTCGACAGCGGTCTCTGCGACGGCCTGTGGCTCGAGGGTCACGCGCCCGTCGACGACGTAGAGGTCGCGCGCCTCCCCGTCGGGCAGGACGGGGCCGCGGAAGCGCAGTGCGGTCATGGCCGGGACGCTACCGGCCAGGGCGGCGTACCCGTTCGTCCGGCTCGCCCGCCTGTGGAGCAATAACGACAGGTTGCGCTCAGGTTCTCCGGATAAGGTCCCGAATGTGAGCACCAGCCCCGGGCTGACCCGGAACGACAGGCTGCGCCGGCATCGCCGCAACGCGATGCAGTTCATGCGGTTCGCGATCGTGGGCGGCACCGGCGTGCTGGTCAACATGCTGGTGCTCATCGCCGTCAAGCGGCTGGGGCCACACCCGGAGCTGCCGATCATGGGCCTGCCGCCGACGGAGTTCCACGTCCGCTGGTACCACCTGTACTCGACCATCGCGTTCCTGGTCGCGAACCTCTGGAACTTCCAGCTCAACCGCTGGTGGACCTTCCGCAGCCATCACCACGCCGCGTGGTGGAAGGAGTACTGGCCGTTCCTCACCGTCGGGCTGCTCGGCCAGGCCGTCGGTCTGGTGTTGCTGACCCTGCTCATGCACCATGGCTCGCCGATCGCCCTGCCCACCCATCCCCTCGACGACACCTCGGGGCTGCGGACCCGGCTCTACTGGGCGCAGCTGATCGTGATCGTCGTGGTGACCCCGCTGTCGTTCGTGCTGAACAAGCTCTGGACGTTCGCCGCGGTCCGGACCCACCACCTCGAGGCCGTGCCGCAGCACCCGGCCGCCGAGAAGGAGCTCGAGCAGCTCGGAGTCGACGAGACCGACCCGGTCTGACCTGGCGTGTGGGCGGCAGCGGTCACGGCTCCCGGCACAGGAGTCTGAGCAGGGCGTCGGTGAGCTCTCGGGCTGCGCCCTGCACAGTGCGCCAGGCGATCACGCCATCGGGCCGGACCAGCACCGTCCCCGTCAGGTGAGGCTCGGCAACGTGGTCCACTGCGATGGGCATGTGCAGGGACTGCTGCGCTTCGTCGGCCGCCTTGTGCACGTCGTCTCCGTCCTCCGCCGTCAGGAGCGCGAAACCGTGGCCGGGACGTCGAGTGTGGAGCGTCCCGCTGACAGGGGCACGTGCGGCACCCGCGTGCCCGGTGCCCAGCTGTGTCCGCGCGGGTCGTCCAGCGGGGTCGCCACATCCGCCTCCCCCAGCACGGCGCCCGACCGGTAGACAGCACCGAGCTCGATCGAGGCGTCGTCGAGCGGCGGCTGCAGGTCGTCCTGCGGCAGCGACGGGTCCACGCGCAGCACGTATCGGGTGTAGGCCTGCTCGACGGTCAAGGCACCGGCCGGTCGCCGCTCCTCGTCGTACGACGCCAGGAGCCCGGGGCCGGCAAGACCCTTGGTCACCAGGGCGAGCTTCCAGGCCAGGTTGTGGGCGTCGGCCACACCGGTGTTGCCGCCGAACCCACCTGTCGGAGGCATCACGTGCGCGGCGTCTCCCGCGAGGAAGACCCGCCCACTCGACAGTGACTCGGCGGTCACAGCGCTCGCACTCCACTGCTGCACGTTCTCGATCTCCACGGGATGGTCCGGTGCGCAGCCCAGGGCGGTGCGCACCAGCTCGATGCAGCGCTCGGTCGACACGTCGTCGCCGACTCGCGTGTCGCGGGTGCCGTCCGGAGCGATGGTCGAGAACATCGCGAGGAAGCCCGAGTCGCCGGTGATCGAGAACCGGAAGAAGCCGAGCAGGTTGGGGGTTGACGTACACCACGCTGAGGTTGCGGTCACCGAGCAGTGGCTTCACGTCGGCCTTTGAAAGAGATGGTCACGCAGTCGGCGAAGCTCCCCCGGCCGCCCATGCGGATGCCGAGCTGATCGCGGAGCTTGCTGTGCGCGCCGTCGGCGGCGACGAGGTGGTCGGCGGTGACCACGCTCTCCTCGCCGTCATCGCGCGACGAGAGCACGGCGCGGACGTGGTCGTCGTGCTCCTCGAAGGACACCATCTCCGCCGCGAACCGGTGCTCCGCGCCGAGCTCGACGGCCGGGTCGCGAAGCACTGCTCGAGGCCGACCTGGGTGATGAACAGGCGGTCGGTGGGGCTCAACCCCTCGACGCCCTCGTTGTAGGAGTGGAAGAAGTACTGGATCTCCGTTCCGCCGAGACTCTCGACGGCCATGATCGCGCCGTTCTGCACGAACTCGCCGGCCGCTTCCCGCTCGACGGGCTCCTGGAGCCCGACGGAACGGAACACCTCCATCGTGCGCTGATGGAACGACGCGGCGCGGGGATGGATCGCGGTGCCCCGATGGCTCTCCACCAGCAGATGCGGCACGCCGAAGTCGGCGAGCAGCACCGACGTCGTCAGGCCGACCAGGCGGCCGCCGACGACGAGAACCGGGACGTGACTCTCCCGCATGTCCCTCACGCTTAAACGATGGAAGGGACCTTCGTCCATGGCTCAACGGAGGCCATCCGGGTCTCACGGGAGATCCGGGCCTGACGCAAGCTACGTTGAACTGAGACCGACGAGACCGGCCCGGTCTGGGGACCGGGCCAGTCTTGCCGAGCCGCACGACTACTTCGTGCGCAGCCCCCAGCCGAACGGGTAGAGCGGGTTGTAGGACTCGTCGCCGATGTTGATCGGCTCCTGGTTGACGCTGCGCGGCCAGGTCACCGGCAGCTTCCCGGTGAAGGGCTGGTGCCCGAACAGCACGTCGGCCACGCCTTCGCCCTCGGAGCCGGGCAGCCAGCCGGCGACCAGCGCGTCGATATGGCTGAGCATCGTCGGCGGGATGATCATCGGCCGGCCGGAGACCACCAGCACGATGCACCGCTTCGCCTGCGCGCACACGGTGTTCACGGCGTTCGCGTCGGCGTCGGACAGCTGCATCGTCTTGGGCGGCCGCGGCTGGCCGTTGTCACCCGGGTCGTAGGCCCACAGCGGACCGTTCACGTCGCCGAACCCCTCGGAGTACGGCGTCTCACCGACCACGACGATCCCGGTGGCCTGGTGCGGCACAGGCGCCGACGCATCCACGCTGTACGTCACGTTGTTCGAGTCGGCCTTGATGCCCTGGAGGATCGTCGTACCGGGGATCTGGGTGGTCGACCCGCCCTGCCAGGTGAGGGTCCAGCCTCCGGCCTGGTTGCCGATGTTGTCGGCGTTGCTGCCCGCGACGTACACCGGGGTGTCGTTCTTCAGCGGCAGGGTGCCGCGGGAGTTCTTCAGCAGCACCTGCGACTCGGACACCGCCTGCCGCGCGACCGCGCGGTGGGCCGGGCTGCCGACGTCGGGCAGGTGCGTGCGGTCGGTGAAGGGGTGCTCGAACAGGCCGAGCTCGAACTTCGCGGTCAGGATCCGGGAAACGGCGTCGTCGATCCTCGCCATCGACACCGTGCCGTTCTGCACGAGAGTGGTGAGCGTGGACTCGAACTGCTCGAAGTTCGAGGGCTGCATGAACATGTCGATGCCGGCGTTGACCCCGGCGGCGACCTGCTGCGCGAACGTGTAGGTGCCCGGGTGGATGTGGTCGATCCCGTTGTAGTCGGAGATCACGAACCCGTCGAAGCCCTGCTGGCCCTTGAGCCAGCCGTTGATCAGGTCACCGTTGGCGTGCATGTTGATGCGGTTGCCGAGGCCGTCGTCAGTGAAGTCGACGTCGGAGTACGACGGCATCACCGAGCCGACGTTGTGCACCTGCACCGCGTCGACGTACGGCGCGAGCGCGAGGCGGTCGAACGTCGCCCGGTCGACCTGGTCGACGCCCTGGTCGATCGGGTAGTTGCCGGTCGTCTGCATGTTGGAGCCGGTGCCGTACGTCGTGAGCCCGTCGCCCGCGAAGTGCTTGGCGGTGGCGAGCACGCGGTCGTTGTCGGAGAGGTGTCCGGGCGGGCCTTGGAACCCGTCGATCGCGGTCTCCATCTGCTGGACCAACTGCGGGGTCTCACCGAACGACTCGTAGATGCGGCCCCACCGGTCGTCGCGCGCAACGCAGACGCAGGGTGCGAACGCCCACTGCGGCCCGGTCGACCGGGTCTCGGATGCGGCCACATGTTCCACCTCGCGGACCAGCGCGGGGTCACGGGTCGCGCCCAGCCCGATGTTGTGGGGGAAGACGGTGGCGCCGTCCATGTTGCCGTCGCCGTGCACGGTGTCGATGCCGTAGATGATCGGGATGTGCAGCGGGGTGGTCAGCGCTTGTGCCTGGTAGCGGTCGACCATGTCGGCCCACGCGGTGGGGGTGTTCGGCGTGGGCACGGAGCCTCCGCCGGACAGCACGCTGCCGAGGTAGTCGTCGCTGATCTTGGACTGGTCGGCCGGAGAGTCGACCGAGGCACGCTCGGCCTGCGTCATCTGGCCTATCTTCTCCTGCAGCGACATCCGCCCGAGGAGGTCGGCGACGCGCTGCGAGATCGGCAGCGACGGGTCCTCATAGGGCAGGACGTCGGTCTGGGCAGACGCCCGGGCCTGCGCGCCCGAGGTCTGGTACGAGATGAGGCCGGCGGCGAGAACCGCCGCAGCCCCGAGGGCGACGGCCGAGCGTCGCCGAGTACGCATGAACGCGAACATCGGGTCTCCCGAGAGTGCGGTTGCGGAATCTTCTCGAACCTATGAACGCGCATTTGTCAGAGTCAATGCGGAACTCGGGCCCTGGAGGCGAGGATTAGTCCGCTTCCATGACGAATGTGTCTAGGCTGGCGCCCGTGCCTGGACACTCCCTGGCCCAACTCCGCAGCTCGAACCTGCGGGCGATCACTGCCCTTCTCGGCTCGGGCGGCCCGCAGAGCCGGGCCGACCTCGCCCGGGGAAGCGGGTTGTCCCGGACCACGGTCTCCAGCCTCGTCTCGGAGCTCCTCGACCAGGGGCTGGTCGTGGAGACCGAGGACCGTGGCACGCCGTACAAGGGTGGGAGCGGGCGGCCGCCGCTCCTGGTCGCGCTCGCGGTGCGCCCTGGCGGCGTCGCGGGCGTCGACATCGGCCACGGACACGTCCGGGTCGCGGTGTCCGACCGCAGCGCCACGATCCAGGCCGAGGTGGAGACGCTCACCGACGCCGACCCGCACGGGTCGGCGGACCTGGACCTGGCCGCCGACCTGGTCCGGCTCGCGGCCGACGA
>JAFMQY010000221.1 GCA_017354415.1 Nocardioides sp. | reverse complement strand
CTACTCCCGGGCCGACGCGGCGCGCGACGTTCGGCTCAGGCCTGGGTCGGCTCCTGCGCGGCCGACTCAGCCTCCGCGCCCGCCTGCGCGTCCGGCTCCGCGGTCGCCTCAGCCTCCGCGTCCGCCGCCTCGGCCGGGTCGCCGAAGGTGCCGTCGGGTCGGAGGTTCTTCAGGTCCACGGTGTTGCCCGAGCGGTCGGTGACGGTGGCGTTCTCCACGATCTCGGCGAGTGCCTTCCCGCGGCGGATCTCGGCGACCAGCTCGGGGATGTGGTTGTGCTCGAACATGTGGTTGGCGAACTCCTGCGGGTCCTGACCCGACTGCTGCGCCCGGCGCACCATGTGCTCGGTCAGCTCCTGCTGGTCGACGCCGAGCTCGAGGTCCTGCGCGATCTCGTCGAGCACGAACTGCGCGGCCACGGCGTCACGGACCCGACGCTCGAGGTCGGCCTCGAACTCCTCCTGGGTCTGACCCTCGTCCTCGAGGTACTTCTCCAGCGTCATGCCGGCCATGGCGAGCTGCTGCTCGAGGCTGCTGCGGCGCTCGGTGAGCTCGTCGGCGACCATGGCGTCAGGCAGCGGAATCTCCACCAGGTCGAGGAGCTTCTCGAGGACGGCGTCCCGGGCGGCGGCCGCCTGCTCGAGGCGCTTGCCGTTGCCGAGGCGCGTGCGGACGTCGTCGGTCAGCTCCTCGGCGGTGTCGAACTCCGACGCCAGCTGGGCGAACTCGTCGTCGTACGCCGGCAGCTGCTGCTCCTGCACCTTCGAGACCTTGACCTGTACGTCGACGTCCTCGCCGACCAGGTCGCCGCCGACCAGCTGCGAGCTGAAGGTCTTGTCGTCGCCCGCGGACATCCCCGCCAGGGCCTCGTCCAGGCCGTCGAGCATTCCGCCACGACCCACGCGGTAGGACATGTCGCTGACCTCGGCACCCTCGACGGGCTCGCCGTCCTGGGTGGCCACGAGGTCGATGGTGACGAAGTCGCCGTCTGCGGCCGGCCGCTCGACGTCCACCAGGGTGCCGAAGCGCTCGCGGAGCGCCTGGACCTGCTCGTCGACGTCCTCGTCGGTGACCGAGGTGTCCTCCACCTCGGCGGCCAGGCCCTTCCACTCCGGCAGGGTGATCTCGGGCCGTACGTCGACCTCGGCAGTGAACTCGATCGCCTCGTTGTCGTCGATCCGGGTGACCTCGACCTCCGGCTGGGCCAGTGGCTGGAGGTCGTGGGACTGCAGCGCCTCGATGTACTTCTGGGGAACGACCTCGTTGATCGCCTCCTGGAGCACCGCGCCACGTCCGACCTGACGGTCGATCACCGGCGGGGGCACCTTGCCGCGACGGAAGCCCGGCACGTTGATCTGCTGGGCAATCGTGCGATAGGCCTTGTCGAGGCTCGGCTTGAGCTCCTCGAAGGGCACCTCGACGGTCAGCCTGGCCCGGGTCGGGCCCAAGGTCTCGACGGCGCTCTTCACTGCTGTTCTCCTTGCATGCTGGGTGTGGCGGCGGCGTTCAGGCGCCCGTCGACGTCCGGTCGACCGGACGGGGTGAGCGAGGTGCGGGGAGGCCGCTCGCACGGCGGTTCTCAGCCTAGGGCAACCCCGGGGAGGGGCCTAACCGAGCGCAGCGTGCCTCGGCGGGAGGTGGGTCGGGGCGACAGGACTCGAACCTGCGATCTCCTGCTCCCAAAGCAGGCGCGCTAGCCACTACGCTACGCCCCGCCCGGCGGTCCGGAGGCTCTCCGAGGAGGGCCGCGCACCGCCAGCGAGCGGACGACGGGAATCGAACCCGCGTCATCAGTTTGGAAGACTGAGGCTCTACCATTGAGCTACGTCCGCGCACCGAGCACACGATCCGGGTGACTCCGATCCGCGTGCCGAGCGAGGCTCATGGTGCCACACCGCGGGCCACCGCCCCCAATCTGGTGAGGGCCGTTCGTGACGCCCCGGGTGCCACTTCTCGCCCGCCCTCGGCCCCATGGCGGCTCAGTCGCGCCAGACCAGCAGCAGGGCCCGGTCGTCACCGCGGGTGCGGGTGGAGTCGACCAGCTTCCGCGCGCCACCCTCGAAGTTGCTGCGCAGCCGTCGCTCGGCCTGGCCGATCAGACGGTCGATGCCGATCCCGATGTCGTCGTGCCGGGTCTCGACCATGCCGTCGGTGTACAGCATCAGCGCGTCGCCGGACCGGAGGATGCCTCCTGCCCGCTGGAAGTCCACCTCGTCGATCAGGCCGAGCATCGGTCCCTCGGACTCCAACGGCGTCCACCGTCCGGCGCCGGCCCGCCAGTGCAGCGCCGGCGGGTGGCCCGCGGTCCAGACCTGGAAGGCGCCGGAGTACAGGTCGACACTGAGGTGGACCGCGGTCGCGAACCCGTCCTGCCAGGGATGGTTGATCAGGTAGGTGTTCGTCGCGGACAGGAATTCCTGCGGCTCGACGGCCGTGACCAGGCCCCCCATCGCCCCGGCCAGCAGCAACGCCCGGCTGCCGGCCCGGTCACCCTTGCCGGACACGTCGACGACCGCGACATCGAGCCGACCGGTCTCGGTGCCCCCGACGACGAAGAAGTCACCGGCGAAGCGGGTGCCCCCCGCCGAGCGGATCACCGACTCGGCGTGCCACGGCGCGGGCAGGTCGGGCAGCACGCCCTGGCCCTGGATGCGGTCGCTGAGCTCGGTCAGCATCGTCTCGCCCATGGTGCCGGCGATGCCGAGACGAGACCGGCGGAACGAGGCGATCATGATGATGAACCCCAGGAGGAACAGCACCACGATCGAGACGACGGAGCGGGTGTTCAGGGTCGGCAGCTGCGGCAGGGACAGGGTGAGCAGCACCAGGTTGTAGATGACGAACCACGGGAGCGCCCGCGGGCCGAGGAACAGGCCACCCATCACCATCGGCACGACGATGGCCGTGATCGGCACCTCGTCGGGGAACCCCACCATCGCGGCCCCGACCAGGGTGGCGAGGAGGAACAGCGACGCCAGTGTCAGGCGATCCGGTCGGGACGACAGCACCGACGACATCCGGCGTCGCGACCGGTCGGAGACGGGGCGGACCCGTGCCGCGGTTGTCATCGCTCTTCCCCTCTTGGCGGTGTGCTCACTGTAGGGCTCGCGACCTGAACGTGGGCTGGCATCGGGGACACCAGAAGATGTTGCGCCCGACCAGCACGTCGGTGCGGATGATGCTGCCGCAGACCAGGCACGGCTGACCCGTTCGGCGGTAGACGTAGACCTCCCCGCCATGGGCGTCGTCGCGCGGGGCGCGACCCATCGTCTCCGGCGTGTGCTGGGGGCGCACGGAGTCGATCCGGCCGGTGCGGACGCCCTCCGCCATGAGCGCCACCAGGTCCTCCCAGATCGCCCGCCACTGCCCCACTCTCAGTGTGCGACCCGGGCGAAGGGGATGGATCCGGTGCCGGAAGAGCACCTCGGCCCGGTAGACGTTGCCGACACCGGCGAGGACCGCCTGGTCCATCAGCATGTCGCCGATCGTGCGGTGGCTCCGACGGATGCGCGCCCACGCCCGGTCCGGGTCGGCGTCCGCACGCAGCGGGTCGGGGCCGAGCTTGCCGACGATGTCGTCGCGGCGGGCACCCGTGACGAGGGCGCACTGGGTGGCGCCCCGCAGATCGGCGTACGACGTGCCATCGACGCCGGCGCCACCGCTGACCAGCCGCAGCCGCACCTGGCCGACCGGCGCCGGCACCTCCACCACACCGCGGTGCACCTCGAACCCGCCGATCAGTCCCAGGTGGACGTGGACGACGCGGTCGGCGTCGAAGTCGAGGAACAGGTGCTTGCCGGCCGACTCGGCCAGCAGCATGGTCGACCCGTCGAGCTGGGCCGCCTCGTTCTCGAACCGCCCCTGCGGGCTGCTCACCCGTACGTGCGTGCCGGCGAACGCGTCGGTGAGAGCCGTGGCGAGGCGGTGCAGCGTGTGGCCCTCAGGCACGGCCCTCCTCCGCCTGTTCCGGAGCGCCGGGAAGCGGCGGGAGGTCGCCGGTCTTCTCGTAGTCGGCGAGCATCGTGATCCGGCGTACGTGACGCTCCGCCCCCGAGAACTCCGTCTCCAGGAACAGCTCCACCAACCGGGTCATCTCGCCGAGGGTGTGCATGCGTCCGCCGACGGCCACGACGTTGGCGTCGTTGTGCTGGCGCGCCAGCAGCGCCGTCTCCTCACTCCACGCCAGCGCGGCCCGGACACCCTTGACCTTGTTCGCTGCGATCTGCTCGCCGTTGCCCGAGCCGCCGATGACCACGCCGAGGCTCCCGGGGTCGGCCACCACCGCCTCGGCCGCCCGCAGGCAGAACACGGGGTAGTCGTCCTCCGCGTCGTAGACGAACGCGCCGTGGTCCACGGGCTCGTAGCCGTGGTCGCGCAGCCACGAGATGAGGTGCTGCTTGAGGTCGAGTCCGGCATGGTCGGTGCCGAGGTGGACACGCATGCGGCCAGTGTTCCAGGCATCGGCGTCACCGCCCACCGTCTACGCTCCCGGCGTGACGTCACTCCGCGGGTCCCTCGGCGCTGCCCGTCTCGGGTCCCTGGGGCTCGTCGTCGCACTCGCACTGTCGTCCTGCGGAACGCCCTCGTCGAGCCAGCCCGTGGCCCTCCCCGGCCACGCGAGCGGAGCCACCGCGTCGTACAACCCGACCCGGAAGGACTTCGCCGGGATCCGGGCGCTCCTGGCGCGGCGGGCGGCCGCTGTGCGTCACCACGACGAGTCCGCGTTCCTCGGCACCGTCGACGACCGCGACCAGGCCCTGGTCGCCTCGCAGCGCACGCTCTACCGCAACATGTCCCAGCTCTCCATCTCGTCACTGCGCTACGTGATGGACCCGTCTTCTCTCCTGGTGCCGGCGGAAGTCGCGAGTGGCGGACCCACTGTGCGGCCGGAGGTGTTCGAGTTCCTGGGGATCGCGGGGACCCTCCGACACCCGGTCACCAACGCGCTCGAGGAGACCTTCGTCAAACGCGGCAGCCACTGGCTGCTCGGGGCCGAGACCACGCCCGGGAACAACGAGTCGTTCGACTCGCCCCAGGAGCGTCCCTGGTACGGCGTGCCGATCGTGGCCCGGCGGCTCGGTCCGATGACCGTGCTGGTCGACCAGCAGCGGAGCCAGACCCTCGACTCGCTGACCACGCAGATCCACGACGACATCCGGTTCGACGCGCAGCAGCTCGGCGTGCCGGCGTCGTACCGGATCCTGGTCGACGCCACGTCGAACGGGAACGCGACCTCGTTCAGCTCGCTCAGCAAGGAGCAGGCGGCCGCGGTCACCTTCGGCCTCAGCGAGGCGGACCCGAGCGACCCCAGCCACATCAAGGCGCTGGCCGGGATGGCGATCAAGATCAACCCCCACCTGGCGGGGTCGTACGCCGACGACACCGGTCTGCTGCGGCACGAGCTGACCCACTTCCTGCTCAGGGGCTACATCGGCACCAGCCCCAAGTGGCTGGCCGAGGGGATCGCGACCTGGATGCAGTACTACCCGGACGACTTCCCCGACTTGGCGGTCTCCGGCGACCTGTACCAGAGGCTGATGGCGGCCGACCGCCAGCTGCCGCCACTCGGCCTGTTCGACGAGGACCCCGCGGTCAACTACGAGATCTCCCAGGCCGCCGTCGCCTGGCTGGTGTCGACCTACGGGATGCCGAAGCTGATCGAGCTGATGAAGGCATACCGGACGAGCTACGCCGGCGTGAACACCGACAGCCTCACCGCGCGGATGCTGCGCCAGGTCTACGGGATCTCCGAGCCGACGGTCGTCTCGCGTGCGTTCGGCCTCCTGAAGCAGCTGCACCACTGATATGGAGTGACTTCCTGTCAAGGGGCAGGGTGAGGCGCCCGTCCCTGGATGGTGCTCAGGGGCGGACGCCTCGTGCTTGGTCGACGGGGTCGGGGTGAGCGTGTCGTTGGCGAC
>JAFMQY010000220.1 GCA_017354415.1 Nocardioides sp. | reverse complement strand
AGCGGCTCGGTCGCTCGGCCGCGCGGCGCCGCCCGATGCTGCGCACGTGGGAGGCGACGGTCAGCGACGTGGACGATGTGCTGGCCCGAGCCGGGGCGCGGACGGGGGCATGGCGATGAGTCCTCCCGTGCCCGTCGCCGTACGCCGTGCCTGGCCGCACCTGCGCCTGCTGGCCGGCTTCCTCGTGCTGCTGGCCGTGGTGTGGCGGTTCGGGACCGGACCGTTCGCCGCCGCCTGGCACGGGATGACGTGGTCCGCAGTCGCGGCCGCGCTCGCCATCAACGTCGGGTGCACGCTGAGCTCGGCATGGCGCTGGCGGGTCGTCGCGCGCTCGCTCGGAGTGCCGCTCACGGTGGCGGAGTCGGTGACGTCGTACTACCGCTCGCAGCTGCTCAACTCCGCCCTACCCGGCGGCATCCTCGGAGACGCCCACCGCGGCGTCCGTCACGGACGTGGCGCCGGAGACCTCGGGGTCGGCCTGCGCGCCACGGCCTGGGAGCGGGTGACCGGCCAGGTCGTCCAGGTCGGGCTGCTCGTCGTGGCCCTTGCGTTCCTCGGCACCGCGTTGACGCCGCTGACGCCCCTCGCCCTGCTCGTCGTCGGCGTCCTGGCCGCTGGCGCCTGGATGCTCGCCCGGCTCCGGATCCGGGCGGTGGCGTGGGCCGGCGCCGACGTGCGAGCTCTGCTCCGGCCCCCGGTGGGTGCCCGGATCACCTTGGCATCGCTCGGCTCGTGCGCCGGGCACCTCGCGGTCTTCCTGATCGCCGCCGAGGGCGTGGGCGTCGAGGCGACGTCGACGCTGTTGGTCACCACAGCCCTGGTGGTGCTCGTCGGCTCGGCGATGCCGCTCAACGTCGCCGGTTGGGGTCTGCGAGAGGCCGTTGCGGCCTCGGCCTTCGGCTACGCCGGCCTCGGCGCCGCCACCGGCGTCGCGGTCAGCATCCAGTACGGCGTGCTGGGCACGGTCGCCACGGCGCCCGGCCTCCTCGTGGTGCTGGCCGATGCCCTCGGTTGCCGGTCGCGCGCGGGTAGCGTGGCCGTGACGCCTGCCCGGCCTCTCGAGGAGCCGCGACGTGGCTGACCGGCCCTACACCCTGCTCAGCTGCAGCATGTCCATCGACGGGTTCATCGACGGCGCGACCGAGAGCCGGCTGGTGCTCTCCAACGACCTCGACCTCGACCGGGTCGACGAGGAGCGAGCGGGCGTGGACGCGATCCTGGTCGGCGCCACCACAGTCCGCAACGACAACCCGCGGCTGCTGGTCCGCGACCCTGATCGCCGCCGCGAGCGGATCGCCCGCGGGTTGTCGCCCAGTCCCGTCAAGGTCACCCTCACGCAGCGTGGCCGACTCGACCCGTCGTGCCGGTTCTTCGCCGACGACGGCTGCCGCAAGCTCGTCTACGCCGGCAGTGGAGTGGCCGAGCGCGTGCGCGACCGGCTCGCGGGCGTCAGCGAGGTCGTCGACGCGGGCGAGCCGGTCCGGATGGGCTCCCTCGTACACGACCTGCACGCGCGCGGCGTGCGCCGGCTGATGGTCGAGGGCGGCGGTGACGTTCACACGCAGTTCCTCGCCGACGACCTGGCCGACGAGCTGCAGCTGGTCGTCGCGCCGTTCTTCGTCGGCGAGCCCGGTGCGCGTCGCTTCGTGGGTGAGGCGCACTTCCCCTGGCACCCCGGACACCGGGCCAGGCTCGCCGAGACCCGCCAGCTCGGCGACGTCGTCCTGCTGCGCTACGCCCTCTCGGACCGCTTCGACACCCGGTGATGGGCCCTTGAAGGGATAGTCCGTGACGAAACTGCTCTTCTCGGCGCCGAATCGTGACAGTTTCGTCAGGGACTATCCCGGCAGTCGCGGGATATCCACAGGGGCCACCCGACCGGCCCGCCTAGGCTGCGAAGGTGACCGAGACCCCGACCGACACACCCCCCAGCGCCGCCGAGACCGTCGAACGGATCGCAGCAGGGGTCATGGGTCCGCATGCCGAGGTCGAGCGTTCGCTGGCGCGGATCGGGGCCCGCAACGCTGAGCTCAACGCGTTCTCGATCGTGCTCGCCGACGAGGCACGCGAGCAGGCCCGCCTCCTCGAACGGGGAGGCGAGGCGCGCGGCCCGTTGTTCGGGGTGCCGGTGGCGATCAAGGAGGAGCTCGACGTCGCGGGGTGCGTGACGACGTTCGGCGGGATGGGCAACAGCACGCCCGCGGCCGAGGACGGCGAGGTCGTACGCCGGCTGCGGGCGGCCGGTGCCGTCGTGGTCGGCAAGACACACATGCCGGAGTTCGGCGCATTCCCCTACACCGAGTCCGCGGCGCACGGATACACGCGCAACCCCTGGCGGACCTCCTTCTCGCCGGGCGGCTCCAGCGGAGGTACGGCGGCCGCAGTGGCGTCGGGGATGGTGCCGATCGGCATGGGCGGCGACGGAGGCGGCTCGATCCGCATCCCCGCGTCGTACTGCGGGCTGTTCGGGCTCAAGCCCCAGCGGGGCCGGGTCACCACCGCGCCGCATCCGCACCTGTGGTGGGCCCTGGGCACGGTCGGTCCGCTGACCCGGACGGTGCTGGACTCCGCGATCGTGTACGACGTGATCCGCGGTCACCTGCCGACCGACCGGTGGCAGGCGGGTGAGGTCGGGTCGTTCACCGACGCGGCCGGACGGGACCCCGGACGGCTTCGCATCGGCTGGTCGGTGGCCTCGCCGATCCCCGGCGTCCGACCGCACCACGACCATGTCGCGGCCGTGCGCGACACCGCCCGCCGGCTGTCCGACCTCGGGCACGAGGTGCGCGAGGTCGACCCGCACTATCCCGACGACACCGCGGCGTTCACCCCGCAGTTCTTCGCCGGCATCCGGACCGAGGCCGACGCCGTGGAGCACTACGGGCGGCTGGAGCGCCGCACCCGCGAGACCTACCGGCTCGGCACCTGGGTGACGCCGAAGGTGATCGACGCCGCCCTGCGGCAGTCCGAGAGGGTCTCGGCGAAGGCCAACCGGGTCTTCGACTCGCTCGACGTGCTGCTCACGCCGTCGACCGCCAACCGGCCGCCGCGGGTCGGCGTTCTCGACCGGACCGGCACCGTCCGAGCGTCCCTGAAGTCGCTCCCGGCCATCGCCTACGCGGCGATCTGGAACGTCGCCGGCAACCCGGCCTGCTCGGTCCCGTCCGGCACCGGCTCGGACGGATTGCCCGTGGGCATCCAGCTGGTCGGGCCGACGAACGGCGAGGAGCGCCTGCTCAGCCTGGCTGCCCAGCTCGAGCGGGCGCGCCCGTGGCCGTTGGTCGCGCCCGGATGATCAGCCCCCGAACCTCGCCTGCAGCACGCAGAAGCTGATGCCGGAGGGGTCCTTGAGCGTCGCCATCCGGCCGTACGGCGTGTCCTCGGCCGCCCTCAGCACCTCCGCGCCGTTCGCGACGGCCTTGGCGACCGTCTCGTCGGCGTCCGCGACCTGGATGTAGAGCTGCCAGCGCGACGGCTGGTCGCCCAGGAGGCCGGTGGCGTCCATGATGCCGGCCCGTGCATCCTGGTCCTTCCCGAGCGTGGTGTACCGGAACTCGGCGGTGTCACTCATGGTCTCGGTCTCCCAGCCGAACGCGTCCCGGTAGAAGGCGACAGAGTCGTCGTACGACGTCGAGAGCTCCTCGAACCACGCCGGAGCGTTGTCCTCGCCTCGGGTGACGAAGCCGGGGAACGTGCCGGGCTGCCAGGCGCCGACCGGCGCGCCGGCCGGGTCGACCATGTCGGCCATGGACCCGAGGTCGGCGATCGGCATCACCTCGGAGGTCAGCCGTGCGCCCCGCGCGGTGGCCTTGTCGACGGTGGCCTTCACGTCGGGCGTCTGCAGGTAGACCGCCCATGCGCTGGGCTGGTCGGTGTCGTTGGACATCAGCCCGGCGATCGGCTGGTCTCCCCGGAGGAACATCCGGTATCCGCCGAACTCCTCGCTCGGTTCCCCAGCCGACCAGCCGAAGAGGTCGCCGTAGAACGAGATCGCGGTGTCGACGTCCGCCGTGTAGAGCGAGATCCAGCAGGGTTCTCCCGTCGTGGTCATGTCAGCTCCTTTCGTGGGTTCTCACGCGTCGGTGAGATGGGCGGCGACGACGGGGGCCGTGACCCTCGCCTTCACCATGTGGGTTTGCCCATCCAGAGTCTCCAGCCGGGCGTCGGCGAGCACGGCGGCCACGGCGGCCTCCGCGTTCTTCATGTACTGCGGGCTCTTGCCGCCGGCGATCACCAGCGTGGGCGCCGTGACGGCGTCGTAGAGGCCGTCGGGCAGCGGCCGTCCCTGTTGGTGCTCGATCACCAGCTGCAGGTCGTAGGGGAGGGTGTGTGCCACCCCTGTCATCTTCTTCCAGACCGGCATCAGCCGCATCACCGACACCATGATCCCCGGGGCGCCGACGGTCCTCATGAACAACCTGACGGCGTCACCGCGCCGGTCCTCGTCCACCAGCGCCTGGATCCGGGCCGGCAGCGCGGGGTCGTTGGGGGCGTGGCTGTCGTCGACGATGTACGGCGCCTCGTACAGTACGAGCCGGTCGATCGGCACGCCCGCCTGTGCGGCCCGCAGCGCGAGGACCGCGCCGGAGGACGCGCCGAACGCGTGCGCGTGGCCGCCGGCCGCTTCGATGACGGCGGCGAGGTCCTCGACCTCCCGGTCCGGGTGGTACGGCGTCTCACCGGCGCCGCTCGCGCCGCGCCCCCGTCGGTCGTAGGCGTAGACGGTGAACTGGGATGCGAGCTTCTCGGCCAGCGGACGCGACGGGCCCAGGCTCCGTTGGCAGAGCGCGCCGTCGACCAGCACGAGCGCGGGCCCGGATCCGGTCGCCTCGTACGCGATGCGGGTGCCGTCGGCGGAGACGGCGTACTGGGTGCTCATCGAGCCTCCGGTCGGGGTGGTGTCATGCGACATGGTGTCTCCTCGGACGGATGTCGGTCACCCCTACGTCGATCGGCACGACGGGTTTTCGACACCGACTCTCCACCACTTCACCCGGACTTCGTCACGTTCTCTCCATGTCCGCCGCCCGTGCGCCAGGCCACCTGTTTCGCTCAGCCAGGCCAGGGGGGTCTGTGCCTGAGCAGATTCCAGGGGGAAATCGATGGGGATCAACCGAAGAGCGCTGGGCGTGCGGTGCCGCCGCGATGGCGACGGGTGCGGCGCTGGCAGCCGCCACGCATGCCGATGCCTCGAGCAAGACCAACACGTTCCACATGCACCGCTCGCCGGGCATCGTGGCGGCCGGATGCATCCCGGACGCCACGGCGAAGGTGACCGTCCGCAACCGCGGACCCGTCGAGGAGATGACGATCCACGCGTCGGGGCTCGTGATCCAGGTCCCGAACGCTCCGTTCGGCGTCGCGTGGTACCAGGGGGACCTCGAGTCGGACAAGCACGGTGAGGTGGAGGGGACGTTCGTCGGCCGGTTCAGCCACGAGACCTTCGCAGTGGCTCCCGGGACCGCGCCGGCCCCGCTCGTGCACGACGGCTCGTTCCCGGACGCGACCGGCAACCCGGCGTTCGGCCCGATCCACACCTTCCGTCCGGGGCTGTGGTTCAACTCTCCGAGGAAGGCCGCGCGCGTCGGGTGCCCGGCCACGGTGACCCCGTTCAACGGTGTCCACCACGCGGGGGTGCAGGTGCTCAACACCGCGCAGTTCCCCGACGCGAAGGGTCCGCTGGGCAGGTTGCAGCCATGACCGCGCCGGGTCTGGGTGAGCTCGCGGCCTGTCCCGAGTGTGGGGCACCCGCCGAGATCACCGAGATGGTCTCGCAGGCCAGCACCGACGGGCCGGTGAGGCACGCACGCGTGTGGTGGGTGGACGGGCACTGGTTCCTGATGCCGTCGGACCGGCTGATCCGGGTCGCGGCGCCCAGGACCTCGGTGGCGTAGCAGACCGTGGACGAGGGGACACTGCCTCGTGCCGTCAGGGCGCACAGGCGGCGGCTCGTCGCCGGAGCAGGGCGCGTTCTCC
>JAFMQY010000098.1 GCA_017354415.1 Nocardioides sp. | reverse complement strand
GCCCGCAGGCGGCTGGACCATCCGGCGAACCCGATCAACCCCAGTCAGAGCGACGTGTTTCCCTACGTCTTCACCAGCTACCGCCTCACCGAGCACCACACGGCCGGTGGGATGAGCCGGACGCTGCCCTACCTGACCGAGCTCCAGCCGGAGCCGTTCTGCGAGGTCTCGCCGCGGCTCGCGCAGCAGCGTGGGCTGGAGCACGGGGCGTGGGCCACGATCGTGACCGCACGGACCGCGATCGAGGCACGGGTCATGGTCACCGATCGGATGCGGTCCCTGCGCCTTGGCGACCGATGGGTCGAGCAGGTCGGCCTGCCCTACCACTGGGGTCGCAACGGCATCACCCGCGGTGACTCACAGAACGACCTCGTCAACATCCAGATGGATCCCAACGTCTACATCCAGGACAAGGTGGGGACGTGCGACATCCAGCCCGGTCGACGACCGCGTGGACCGGCGCTGACGGCGTACGTGGCGGACTACCGGCGGCGCGCCGGTCTCGGGTCTCTGGAGGCCGGCAAGAAGAGGAGTGACCCCTGATGGGCAGCCTGTTCGGCCGACTCGACGACGTCACCGCTGATGCCGGATACGCCGACCATCCCCCACGGATGGGCTTCTTCACCGACACCTCCGTGTGCATCGGCTGCAAGGCCTGCGAGGTGGCCTGCAAGGAGTGGAACGCCGTACCCGACGACGGCTACCTGCTGACCGGGATGTCCTACGACAACACCGAGCAGCTCGGGGCGAGCACCTGGCGGCATGTGGCGTTCGTCGAGAAGCCGGTGGACCTCGGGATGCCCACGATGGGCCCCACGGACGAGGATGCGGGGGTTCGCTGGCTGATGTCGTCGGACGTCTGCAAGCACTGCACCCACGCCGCCTGTCTAGACGTCTGCCCGACCGGCGCCCTGTTCCGCACGGAGTTCGGCACCGTGGTGGTCCAGCCCGACGTCTGCAACGGCTGCGGCTACTGCGTGCCCGCGTGTCCGTACGGCGTCATCGACATCCGCCCGGGAGACGGCCGCGCCTTCAAGTGCACGCTCTGCTACGACCGGCTCAAGGAGGGGCAGACCCCTGCCTGCGCCCAGGCCTGCCCGACCGAGTCGATCCAGTTCGGCGAGCTCGACGATCTCCGGGAGCGCGCCGACCTGCGGCTGGCCGAGCTCCACGAGAAGGGCGTCGACGTCGCGCGGCTCTACGGCCGCGACCCCGAGGACGGCGTGGGTGGCGACGGCGCGTTCTTCCTGCTGCTGGACGGGCCGGAGGTGTACGGCCTGCCACCCGACCCGGTGGTGACCACCCGCGACCTCGGCTCCATCTGGAAGCACGTCGGCGCAGCCGCCGCAGCTCTGGTCGGCGTCGGAGTCGCCTCCTTCCTGGGGGGACGACGATGAGCCCCCGCGAACGCTCGATGGTGCCGGAGCCGGAGTTCGAGTCCTACTACGGTCGTCCGATCCTCAAGGAGCCCACCTGGAAGACACCGGACGTCCCGCTCTACCTGACCTTCGGTGGACTTGCCGGTGCCTCCGCGCTGCTCGCCGAAGGCGCGGCGCTCACCGGCCGTCCTCAGCTCCAGCGGGTGGCGCGGCTGGCGGCCGCCGGAGGTGCAACCGCCGGGACGATCGCACTGATCCACGATCTCGGGCGTCCCGAGCGTTTCCTGAACATGTTGCGGGTTCTCAAGCCGACCTCGCCGTTGTCGGTCGGGTCCTTCGTGCTAGCGCCCTTCGGCACCCTGGCGGGCGCGGCCGCCGCTTCCCAGGTCACCGGCCTGATGCCGCGGCTGGGACGTCTCGCGGGGCTCGGTGCGGCCGCCCTCGGGCCGGCCCTGGCGACGTACACCGCCGCCCTGCTCAGCAACACCGCCGTACCGGCCTGGCACGAGGCGCATCGCGAGCTCCCGTTCATCTTCGGCGGGTCCGGGGCGACCGCCGCCGGCGGGCTCGCCATGATGTTCACCCCGGTGGACCAGGCGGGGCCCGCGCGGCGGATGGCGATCGCGGGGGCAGCGATCGAGGTCGTCGCGGCGGAACGCCTGCTGGACCGTCTCGGGATGGTGGGAGAGCCCTACCGGACGGGGCGGCCCGGCCGCATGATGCAGGTCTCGCGCACGATGACCGCGGTCGCCGCCGGCGCGACGCTGCTCGTCGGCAGACGGTCACGCGCGGTGTCCGCACTCGCCGGTGCATCCTGTGTCGCCGCCTCGGTGATGACCCGCTTCGGGATCTTCGACGCCGGTATCGCCTCCGTGCGGGACCCGAAGTACACCGTCGTGCCGCAGCGTGAGCACCTCGATGCCCGCCGGGAGTCCGCTCCGGCTCGCTGACGTCGGGTCGCCGCGAGACGGCTCGGCGCGGCTTCTCGCGACGGAAGTGACGGCTGGGCGCCATTTTCCGCCACGGAAGTGACGGGTCGGCGCGATTTTGCGCTACGGGAGTGACGGGTCGGTGTTGTGCGGGCGGGAGAGTGCGGGTTCGATCGAGACATGTCGGTCGACCTGCCCCGCCGCCTCACCCATTATGCCGCCGGGGGAGGCTGCGCCTGCAAGGTCCCGCCGGGTGAGCTCGAGCGGGTGCTGTCCGGCCTGCCGGGACGAGCGGCGGGAGACCTGCTGGTCGGGGTCGAGAACGGCGACGACGCGGCCGTCGTACGACTCGACGGCGACCGGGCCGTGATCGCCACCACCGACTTCTTCACCCCGGTCGTGGACGACCTCGGAGACTGGGGACGGATCGCGGCGGCCAACGCCTTCTCGGACGTCTACGCCATGGGCGGCGAGCCCCTGGTCGCGGTGAACCTGTTGGCGTGGCCGCGGGAGGACCTGCCGTTCGGACTCGCCGCCGAGGTGCTGGCCGGGGGAGCGGAGGTGGCAGCGGAGGCCGGGTGTCACCTCGCCGGTGGCCACAGCATCGACGACCGTGAGCCGAAGTACGGCCTGGCCGTGACCGGCATCGGGGACCCGGCGCGACTGCTCCGCAACGACGCCGGCGAGCCCGGCCTCCCGCTCACCCTGACCAAGCCGCTGGGGCTCGGCGTGCTCAACAATCGCCACAAGGCGACCGGGGAGGTCTTCCCGGACGCCGTGGCGGTGATGACGACGCTCAACCGCGACGCATCCCGGGCCGCTCTCGAGGCCGGCGTACGGTGCGCGACCGACGTCACCGGCTTCGGCCTGCTCGGGCACCTGCTCAAGCTGTGCCGCGCCAGCGGCGTCGACGCCGAGATCGAGTCGGATTCCGTGCCCTACCTCGACGGCGCGCACGAGTCGCTGGCCACGGGATACGTTCCGGGCGGGTCCCTGCGCAACCTGGACTGGGTCGGCGACCACGTCGACGCGACCGTCGACGAGGACACGCTCGTCCTCCTCGCCGACGCGCAGACGTCGGGTGGGCTGCTGGTCGGCGGGGAGCTCCCGGGACATCCGGTCATCGGCCGGCTCGTGCCGCGCGCCGGTGCCGGGGCTCGCATCACCGTGCGCTGAGGGTCACGGCGTCCGTGCACCGTCGGACGCCGCGGACCGCTCATCCGACGCATCCTCGGTGGCGAGATGACCATCCGGGTCCTCGAGGTGGGCCCGGACGAACCAGTGGAACAGCTCCAGCTGCTCGGTCTGCCCGATCACCATGTCCTGGGTGACCAGGTCGATGTCGTCGAGCTCGACGATGACCTCGCGGTTGGTCTCGATCACGCCGCGGTAGACGATGTCGAGCGCTCCCAGGTGCGCCTGGGTCCCGGCTCGTCCGAGGGAGTAGTCGTCCCAGTCGCGCTCCTTCACGATCGCTCCCGGGGTGCCGTTGGGGGATCCTCCGAGCGTGGCGATCCGCTCTGCGAGGTCGTCGGCGAAGCCGCGTACGGCGTCCACCTGCGGGTCGATCATCTCGTGTACGGCGATGAAGTGCGGGCCCACAACGTTCCAGTGCACGTGCTTGAGCGTGAGGTGCAGATCGTTCATCGCATGCAGCCGTGACTGCAGGAGCAAGATCACGCGCTCGGCCTGCTCACGGCTGAGTCCGGGTGTCGTGTAGTGGATCTGACGAGTAGCCATGCCTGCCTCGTACCCACTACCCGCGCAGGCGTGCGCGTGAACCGATCGTCTCCATATCACGTCCGAGTGAAGGACCCCGTCATGTAGCGGTCATCCAACGGTCATCCACCCGAGGGATGCACAGACCAGGTTGTGGAGATACGGTCGAGGCAGGATGTTCGGCGGAAGGGTGAAGTCAGGGGGCGCGTCGTCCGCTGCGGGACGACGCCACGGACGCGTGCGCATCGGGCTCACTGCCGGTGTCGTCGCAGTGCTCGCGGGTGCGCTGGTCGCCGGGGCGCGACAGCCCCAGCACGACGTCCTCGCCACCGCCACCACCCAGCTGGGTGGGCCTTCCTCCTCCACCACCGCGACCCCGACACCGCCGCTCGACCCGGTCCACCTGCCGACTCCACACGGCCGGGCGGTCCGGTCGCCCGCCTCGGTGTCGTCGCCCCCGCTGCTGGCCACCGTGCCGACGATCGGCTCGATCCCGCAACCTGCCCTCGTCGCGTACCAGAGGTCGGCCGCCGTGATCGACGCCGCGGACCCGTCCTGCAACCTCGACTGGACGCTGCTGGCCGCGATCGGCCAGATCGAGTCCGACCAGGGCAGCTTCGGTGGGAGCCGTCTGACGGCGCAAGGCGTGGCGACGCCGCCGATCATCGGACCTCGGCTCGACGGGACGCACGGGACCTCCGTGGTCCGCGACACCGATGCCGGCCGCCTCGACGGCGACACTCGTTTCGACCACGCGGTCGGCCCCATGCAGTTCCTGCCCTCCACCTGGGCCGCGGTCGCCGTCGACGGCAACGGCGACGGTCAGCGGAACGTGGAGGACATCAACGACGCGGCCCTCGGCTCCGCGGTGTACCTCTGCGCGAACCACGACAACCTCGCCACGAAGGCCGGTGCCACCGCCGCGTTGCTGCGCTACAACCACAGCAATGCGTACGTCGCGGAGGTGCTCGCGATCGCGACGGACCTGCAGACCAACACCGTCTTCTCCTCGGTGACGACGCGCGACGTCACGTTCAACGGCCTCGGCCCGATGCCCACGCCGTCACCCACCCCGACCAGGCACCGTCACGACCAGCCGTCGTCCGGCGACACCACGCAGCACTGGTGGGCAGATCCTCCGGGCCCGGTCGACTCCGGCTCGCCGACGCAGAGCCCGACCGGCAGCCCCACCACCGGGCCGACGCAGAGCCCGACCGGCAGCCCCACCACCGGGCCGACCAAGACCCCGAGCCCGACCAAGACCCCGAGCCCGACCAAGACCCCGAGCCCGACCGACTCGCCCAGCCCGACCGGGTCACCCACCAACGACCAGCCGCCGATCATTCCCGACCCCCTGCCCGACGAGCTCGCAAACTTCAGCGCGGACGAGGTGCAGGCCTACGACGACGCCTGGGTCGTCTGCCGACCCCAGGTGCCTGACACGTGGGCCGACGACCCCGACCAGACCGCGACCCTCCGCGACTGCCTCGCCGTTGAGCTCGTTGTGCCGTCCGACGACCCTGATCTCGCGACGTTTATCACCTGGGTCGCGGCCTACGAGCAGGGTTCCCCGCCGCCCTCGACCGGCTGACCAGAGCCGATCCCGCAGGTCGGGCACGACGCCCCGATCCGGATGCGATCGCCGGCCGCTCGGTATTCTCTCCGCAGCATCCGACACCGAGTCCGAAGGACCCTGACCCGCCCATGGACGGCGACAGTCGCCCGTCACCTGCCTCCATCGCCCCTGCTCCATCCCGCCCGGACGTGGTCCCGTGCTGACCGCCTGGCTGCTCCTAGCCGGCTCGGTGCTCCTGGTCGTCGCAGCCGGGTTCTTCGTCGCCGCTGAGTTCTCGTTCGTCACCGTCGACCGGAGCAAGGTCGCCCAGGCCGCGGACACGGGTGACAGTGCCTCAGCGGGGGTCCTCAAGGCGCTCCGGTCGCTGTCGACACAGCTGTCCGGCGCCCAGGTCGGGATCACGATCACCAACCTCGCGATCGGCTTCCTGGCCGAGCCCGCGATCTCACGCCTCATCCACGACCCGCTCGCCGGCCTGGGAATGCCGGAGGGTGCGGTCGAGCCGGTCGCGGTGGCGATCGGACTCACGCTCAGCTCGGTGGCGACGATGATCTTCGCGGAGCTCGTGCCCAAGAACCTCGCGATCGCGCGGCCCATGGAGACCGCCCGCGCGACACAGCGCTTCCAGCGGGCGTTCACCGCGGTCATGCGTATCCCCATCCGGCTCCTGAACGGGTCGGCCAACGCGATCGTCCGGCGGCTCGGGATGGAGCCGCAGGAGGAGCTCCGGTCGGCCCGCTCCTCGACGGAGCTCGCCTCGTTGATCTCCCGGTCCGCCGACGTCGGCACCCTCGACCCGGACACCGCCGAGCTGATGGAGCGGTCGGTGGAGTTCGGCACCCGGACCGCGGGCGAGATCATGACCCCGCGCGTGCGGACGGTCTCCCTGGAGGCGAACGACCGGGCGTGGGCCGTGATCGAGCTGGCCCGTGAGACCGGTCACTCGCGCTTCCCGGTCCTCGACCACGAGGACGTCGTCATCGGCACGGTCCATGTCAAGCACGCGGTCGCGCTTCCGATCCCCGAGCGGCACACCACCAAGGTCAAGCACCTGATGACCCGCCCGATCGTGGTGCCCGACACGCTGCGGCTCGACCCCCTGCTCGCGCTGCTGCGGCAGGAGGGCCAGCTCGCCGTCGTGCTCGACGAGTACGGCGACCAGGCGGGGATCGTGACCATCGAGGACGTGATCGAGGAGATCGTGGGCGACATCGCCGACGAGCACGACCGCGTGGGGGCTCGAGGTCGTCGCTTGCCGGACGGCTCCTGGTCCCTCTCCGGGCTGCTCCGGCCGGACGAGGTCGAGGACCTCACGGACATCGAGCTTCCCGAGAACGAGGACTACGACACCATCGCCGGGCTGGTCCTCCAGGTGCTCGGTCGCGTGCCCCAGACCGGCGACGTGGCCGAGGTACCGGTGCCCGACCGGTCCGACCCGGACCAGCCGGAGCGACAACGCCTGGCCGTCCTCACCGTCGAGCACATGGACGGGCTCCGGATCGACCGGCTGTCCCTGCGCGTGCTCGGCCCCGGAGACGCCGACCCGACCGACCCTGGGACGGGGCAAGGGGAGCGTCGATGAGCACCACGACCGCGGTGTTCCTCGCGATCTTCCTGCTGCTCGGGAACGCGTTCTTCGTGGCCGCGGAGTTCGCGCTCGTCTCCGCGCGCCGTACCCAGATCGAGCCGCGCGCCGAGGCCGGGTCACGCCTCGCCCGGACCACCCTGCGGGCGATGGAGCACATGTCGCTGGTGATCGGGGTGAACCAGCTCGGCATCACGGTCTGCTCGCTCGTGCTCGGTGCCGTCGCCGAGCCTGCCGCCGCAGCTCTGCTCGAACCGGTGCTCCATGTCCTGCATGCGCCGGAGTCGCTGCGGCACCCGATCGCCTTCGCGGTCGGCCTCGCGATCGTGGTGTACCTGCACGTGGTGCTGGGGGAGATGATCCCGAAGAACATCGCGCTGGCCGGTCCCGATCGCGCGGCCCTGGTGCTGGGCACCCCGATCTGGGCGATCGTGTCGGTGACCCGCCCGGTGATCGTCGGGATCAACGCTCTGGCCGCCGCGGTGCTGAAGCTGCTCGGGGTCCGGCTGATGGACGAGGTGAGCTCGACGTACACCCGGGAGGAGGTGGCCGCACTGGTCGAGGAGTCCCGCGGTGAAGGGCTGCTCGAGAAGGGTGAGTACGACCGCCTGTCCGGCGCTCTCGGTTTCACCGAGAAGACCGTCGAAACCGTGCTGATGCGCCCTGAGACCCTCCAGACCGTACGCCGCGGCTCGACCGCGGCCGACATCGAGGCGCTGTGCGCCGTGACCGGTTTCAGCAGATTCCCGGTCGTGGGGGGCGACGGCGACCTGATCGGCTACCTGCACATCAAGGACGTGCTCGAGACCGACGTGACCCGTCGCGTGCGGCCGGTCGAGGACAAGTGGATCCGGCCCTTCGCACCGGTCCGGTCCGACGACCTGTTGCACGACACCCTGGAACAGCTGCAGCGCCGCGGTTCGCACATGGCGCGGGTGGTCGACGGGGAGGGGAGCACGTTGGGCGTGGCCACGCTCGAGGACGTGATCGAGGAGCTCGTGGGCGAGATCCGTGACAGCGCTCACCTCGAGTCGTTCACGCCGCCCGCCAAGACGGAGTCCTGAGGCTTGTCCGGTTAGGGTTGTCACCGGCGGTTCTGGCAATGAAGGTGCAGGCGGCAGTGGCGGATGAGGAGGCGCGCGACGGCGCACGCGTGTGGACCCTCCCCAACGCACTCAGCCTCCTCCGGCTGCTCGGCGTCCCGGCCTTCCTGTGGCTGGTGCTCGGCCCCGAGGCTGACGGCTGGGCGCTCGCGGTGCTCGCGGCATCCGGAGTCACCGACTACCTCGACGGCTACCTCGCGCGGCGCCTGAACCAGACCTCACGACTCGGCCAGATCCTCGACCCGGTCGCCGACCGCCTCTACATCCTCGCCGTCGTCATCGGCCTCGCCCTACGTGACATCGTGCCGTGGTGGTTCGCGGTCCTCCTGCCGCTGCGCGACGTACTGCTGTGGGGGCTGGTGCCGATCCTGCGCACCCGGGGCTACAGCGCGCTCCCGGTGCACTTCCTCGGCAAGGCGGCGACGTTCAACCTGCTGTACGCCTTCCCCCTGCTCCTGCTCGGCGACGGCGATGGCGCTGTGGCCACGCTGGCCAAGGTGTTCGGGTGGGCCTTCGCCGGCTGGGGGATCGGGCTCTACTGGTGGGCCGGGGTGCTCTACGCCTACCAGGTCTACAAGCTCGTGAAGACCACCGACCGACGGGTGGTGGCCCATGGCTGACTCCTCTGTCGGGTCCGCCGGGCCGCGTCCGGAGCAGACGATGCCGCTCCTGGCCCTGATCACCCAGCGGTCACTGGACGCCGACTACGAGCACGTCGCAGCACGCCGCCGGGCGTCCGGCGAGAAGGTCGATCGTCGCCCGGTGCCGCGCCGCACCGCGGCCGTCGTGCTGCTCGTGTTCGGGCTCCTGGTCACCGTCGCCGCCGTCCAGACGTCGCGCAACGCCTCGGCGAACAACGCGAACCGGGCCAGCCTGATCAACCAGGTCAACCTGCGCCGGGAAGCGGTCGCCGACCTCCAGCAGCAGGTGGCCCGCGAGGAGAGCCGCAGTACGACGCTGCGCTCGCAGCTGACCACGCTCGGAGCCCAGCAACAGGCCGCCCAGTCCCGGATCGACCGGCTCCTGGTCCGCACCGGCTTCGGCGCGGTCCGTGGGCAGGGGATCCAGGCGACCGTGGACAGTGCCCCGAACAGCGCGGGCGCGGATCTCGTTCGCGACTCCGACCTGACCCTGCTCACCGACGCGCTCTGGGCCGCCGGCGCCGAGGCGATCAGCGTGAACGGGCAGCGGCTGACCGTGCTCAGCGCGTTCCGCAACGTCGGGAACGGGATCCTGGTGAACTCCCAGCCGATCACACCGCCGTACGTGTTCTCGGTGATCGGGGACCCCAACACGCTCCCGGCCAACCTCCTGTCGAGCTCGGTCGGCGGCCAGTGGTACGCACTCAAGAACAGCCTCGGATTCCGCTTCGACGTCAAGGACGGTGGCACCATGTCCCTTCCGGCTGCACCACGGCCACCACTGCGCTCCGCGCAGATCGCCACACCGAAGGACGGAGCAACTCGCATGCAGATGGGGGACGGCGGTTCATGATCGCGGCACTCGGACTCCTGTTCGGCGTCGTTCTCGGGCTCATCTTCACGCCCAACGTCCCGGCCGGCCTCGACCCCTACCTCCCGATCGCCGTCGTCGCGGCCCTCGACGCCGTCTTCGGCGCGCTCCGGGCGTATCTCGAGGGGATCTTCGACGACAAGGTGTTCGTGGTCTCCTTCTTCTCCAACGTCGTGATCGCGGCCACGATCGTGTACCTCGGCGACAAGCTGGGTGTCGGGGGCCAGCTCTCGACCGGCGTCATCGTCGTCCTCGGGATCCGGATCTTCTCGAACGTCGCCCAGATCAGACGGTATGTGTTCCATGCCTGACCCTCCCGGCGACAACACCGACGACAGGGCCGCGTCCGAGCAGGGTGGGGCGCCGGAGCAACCACGCCCACAGCCGACCCTTCGCTCGGCGGACGAGGCGGGACTCCAGCGGCTGCGTGCGGCGTTGTTCCGCCCTTCCCGCGCCCAGGTGATCGTGGGCGTGCTGCTGGCCGTGCTCGGGTTCGCCGCGATCACCCAGGTGCGCACCAACAACTCGGACATCAGCTATACGGGCTACCGCGAGCAGGACCTGGTGGACGTCCTCTCCGGTCTCGCCGGGACCTCCCAGCGAGCGCAGAGCGAGCTCAACCAGCTCGAAGCGACGCGCCGGCAGCTCGAGCAGAACAGGGCCGACCAGACCGCCGCTCTCGAGGCTGCCCAGAAGCAGGCCGAGGAGCTGAGCATCCTGGCCGGGCTCGTGCCGGTGACCGGTCCCGGCATCCGGGTCACGGTCACCGAGGGACCGCGGCCGGTGGACGTCGACGCGGTCCTCGACACCATCGAGGAGCTGCGCTCGGCGGGCGCGGAGGCCATGGAGGTCAACGACAAGGTCCGGCTGGTCGCGCAGAGCTCCGTGGAAGCGGCTCCCGGCGGGCTGCGGATCGACGGGACGACGGTCACCTCGCCGTACGTCTTCGACGTGATCGGCGATCCGCACACGCTGCACGGGGCCCTCACCCTCGTCGACGGCCCGATCGCCCAGTTCCAGGACAACGGCGCCACGGTCCAGGTCGAGGAGCTGAAGTCGATCGAGATCACCGCCGTACACCAGCCTTCGACGACGCAGTAGCCGCCACGGGGGTGCGCAGGGTGAGCCGGTGCCCTCGGACGAGTAGCCTGCCGGGACAGCAGGCACCGTGGCCCGTCACCCGGCCGAGCACCGAGTCGATCACCGTCGATCACCGTCGATCATCAAGGAGAGCCGTGTACCCCGACGACCTGAAGTACAGCGAGGAGCACGAGTGGGTCCGGACCCCAGGCGAGGCCGAGGGGTCGGTCCGCGTCGGGATCACCCACTACGCCCAGGACCAGCTCGGCGACATCGTCTACGTGTCGCTGCCCGCGGTCGGTGACGCGGTCTCTGCAGGCAGCGCCGTCGGCGAGCTCGAGTCGACGAAGTCGGTCAGCGACGTCTACTCGCCCGTCGATGGAGAGGTCGTCGCGGTCAACGAGAGCCTCGACGCCACTCCGGAGCTGGTGAACAGCGACCCGTACGGCGGGGGCTGGCTCTACGAGGTCGTCCCGTCCGATGCCGGCGCCGTCGACGCGCTGATGGACGCCGCGGCGTACCAGGCGTCCGTCGGCGACTGACGCTCGACGGGGGCCTGGGTCCCGGCCCGCAGATGGGTCCCCAGCGACGCGCGTGAAGTGGCCGCATCGGCTGGGTGCGCCTGATAGGTTCGCAGGAACCATCAACCTCAACCCTTCCCTGAGGGTTGGACAGGAGACGATGAACGATGCCGTACTGCACCAACTGCGGCAGCGCGAACCCCGATGACGCAAAGTTCTGCTCGCAGTGCGGCACCCGGTTGGCCACCCAGGCTCCGGCCGACGAGTCCGGGACCGGTGATTCCACGGCGACGATCAACCTCGCCGGCGACCGCTCCGACATCTCCTCCGACCGGCAGCTCAACCCGGTCGACGCCGCCGCCGTCGACGCCCTCCCGGTCGGGTCGGCACTACTCGTTGTGCAGCGGGGTCCCGGGGCCGGCAGCCGATTCCTTCTCGACAAGGACATCACCACCGCCGGGCGTCACGCCGACAGCGAGATCTTCCTCGACGACGTCACCGTGTCCCGCCGCCACGCGACGTTCACCCGCGAGGGAGACACCTTCACGGTCTCCGACGCCGGCAGTCTGAACGGCACCTATGTCAACCGCGACCGCATCGACAGCGTCGTCCTCAAGGACACCGACGAGGTGCAGATCGGCAAGTACCGGCTCGTCTTCTTCCAGGGCCACGAGCGCCAGTGACCGGAGACGTCGGTTCCACCGCTCCCGCCTCGGGTCGGGTGAGGTTCAACATCGGCGAGGTCCTGGATCGGCTGCGGCCCGACTTCCCGGGCGTGACGATCCCGAAGATCCGGTTCCTCGAGGACAAGGGACTGGTGAAGCCGGAGCGGACTCCGGCCGGCTACCGGAAGTTCTCGGTCGAGGACATCGACCGGCTGCGTTACATCCTGCGGATGCAGCGCGACCACTACTTGCCCCTGCGGGTGATCGGAGAGCACCTCGACGCGATCGACCGCGGGCTGGAGCCGCCGCCGATCGAGCCCGTGGTCCCGACGGTGCCGACCGTCGCCCTCGCCGCGGACGGGCTGCCGTCGGCGGGATCGTTCAGCCGGCGGGACAGCCTCCGGCTCTCGCGCAAGGAGCTGCTCAAGATCGCCGAGGTCTCGGACGACCTGCTCACCCAGCTCGAGCAGTTCGGGCTGATCACGCCGCGCGTCGGCACGGGCCACTACGACACGGACGCACTGGTGATCGCCACGACCGCGCGCGAGCTGGCGGAGTTCGGGCTCGAGCCGCGGCACCTGCGCGCATACAAGACGGCCGCCGACCGTGAGGTGGGTCTGGTCGAGCAGGTCGTGGCCCCGCAGAAGCGGGGGAGGGACACCGCCGCCCGGGCCCGCGCAGAGGAGACGGTGAGCGAGATAGCCGCACTTTCGGTGCGGTTGCACGCGACACTGGTGAAGGCCGGTCTGCGGAGCACCTGAGGCCCCCTTGACCTCGCCGCACCGGGAGTAGTGTGGACGACATGCGCGAGGTCGACGTCCTGGGTGTCCGGGTCGAGATGCCGGAGAACCGCCCGATCGTGCTGCTCCGTGACGCGGAAGGCAAGCGTTACCTGCCGATCTGGATCGGCGCGGTGGAGGCCACTGCGATCGCCTTCGCCCAGCAGGGCGTCGTACCGCCGAGACCGCTGACGCACGACCTGCTCAAGGAGGTTCTGGAGTCCACGGGCAACGCGCTCACGGAGGTCCGGATCACCGAGGTCAAGGACAACATCTTCTTCGCCACGCTGGTGCTCGCATCCGGGGTGGAGGTGAGTGCCCGGCCATCCGACTCGATCGCCCTGGCGTTGCGCACCGGCAGCCGGATCCTGTGTGCCGAGGAGGTCCTCGACGAGGCCGGTCTCGACGCGCCCGCCGAGCAGGAGGACGAGGTGGAGAAGTTCCGCGAGTTCCTCGACCAGGTCTCGCCGGAGGACTTCGAGACCCGTTGACGAGTCTCACCCTCAACCTGAGGTTGAGGGTTTCCGACACGCCGCGGTGCTCTTTGACCGGGGTGCCGCGCGGGCTTACCTTGAACTGTCCTCGTTGTAACTCCACTGATGTGGTTGCGGCCTGAACGTTTCCCTGGAGTCACAAGTCAACGCGAGGTAGCCGACGGAGGTCGTAGTGAGCGACAACGAGCAGCACCGGGCCGCGGATCCGTCCGCAGAGGCGGACGCCACTCGAGCGGCAGAGACTGCGGACGCGCAAGGTCTGCTCTTCACCGACGATGTCTCGCCTCTGCCCAGCGACACCGGCTACCGCGGTCCGACCGCGTGCAACGCAGCAGGGATCACCTACCGCCAGCTCGACTACTGGGCCCGCACCGGCCTGGTCGAGCCGACCGTGCGCAGTGCCACCGGGTCGGGCTCGCAGCGGCTGTACTCCTTCCGCGACATCCTGCTGCTGAAGGTGATCAAGCGCCTCCTGGACGCCGGCGTCTCGCTGCAGCAGATCCGGACCGCCGTGCAGCACCTCCGCGCCCGCGGCACCGATGACCTGACCCGGGTGACCCTGATGAGCGACGGCGCCTCGGTCTACGAGTGCACCAGCAACGACGAGGTGATCGACCTCCTCCAGGGCGGCCAGGGCGTGTTCGGCATCGCGATCGGCGGCGTCTGGCGCGAGATCGAAGGCACCCTCTCCGAGCTCCCCAGCGAGCGGACCACCGACGAGCACGCCGTACCCCACGCGGACGACGAGCTTGCCGCGCGCCGCGCACGCAAGCTCGGCTGACCAAGACACCTCCGCTCCACCCCCGTTCCCGTCGTCCTGTGGGGCGGCGGGATCTGCGGTTTGTGCCCAAACCGCGGCTCGGGGGCGGTCCCAGCTGCGGTTTGTGGCCAATCCGCAGGGCCCGGGGCCCGAGAGGCGACCTGCTCTGCCGAGACCAACCCGTCGCAGATCGCCTGCGCGGTTTGGGCACAAGCCGCAACGACACGCCGTCCGGAGTTGCGGTT
>JAFMQY010000097.1 GCA_017354415.1 Nocardioides sp. | reverse complement strand
AGCCGCGCCATCAGGGCCGCCTCGGCCTTCCGCACCTGGGCGACCGTGTGGGCGGACCTCATGCGCTCAACCTAGTTGGCGATCGACGGGCACGGCGTCTCAGCTCTCCAGCACCACCACTGCCGACGCGATGCCGGCGTCGTGGGACAGGGACAGGTGGACGTGGACCGCGCCGAGCTCGGTGGCCCGCGCGGCGACGGTGCCGCGGAGGGTGAACAGCGGCCGGCCCGACGACTCGGAGACCACCTCGGCGTCGTGCCAGGCGAGGTTGCCGGGACCGCCGAGCGCCTTGGCCAGCGCCTCCTTCGCGGCGAAGCGGGCGGCCAGCGAGGCGTGGGCAAGCCCCGCCTCCGCGGGGGTGAAGAGGCGCGCGCTCAGTCCCGGCCTACGACGCAGCACGGCCTCGAAACGCGCGAGGTCGACCACGTCGATCCCGACGCCGACGATCGCCACGGGCACTCCTTCGAGGTCGGAGGGGACAAGAAGATGCGGGCTACTCGACCGTGACCGACTTGGCCAGGTTGCGCGGCTGGTCGACGTCGTGGCCGAGCCGGGTCGCCAGCTCGCACGCGAACAGCTGCAGAGGGACGATGGCCGGCACGACCTGCATCAGGGTCGAGACCCGCGGCAGCCGGATGATCGTGTCGGCGAACTCCTCGATGCCCTCGTCGTCGTCCTCGACCAGGACGATCGTGCGGGCCCCGCGAGCCCGGATCTCCTGGATCGCGCTCACCATCTTGTCGTGGAGCTGGTCGCGACCCTTCGGCGGCACCACGCAGAACACCGGCATACCGGCCTCGATCAGCGCGATCGGTCCGTGCTTGAGCTCACCGGCCGCGAATCCCTCGGCGTGGAGGTAGGCGAGCTCCTTGAGCTTGAGCGCCCCCTCGAGCGCGATCGGGAACCCGACGTGCCGCCCGAGGAACAGCACCGAGCGCGCCCCCTCGAGCTGCTCGGCGAGCGCGTAGAGGTCGTCGGCGCCGTCGAGCATCCGCTGCACGTGGCCGGGCATGTCGCCCAGCTCGGCCACCACGCGGGCGATCTCGTCGCCGTACGACGTGCCGCGGATCTGCGCGAGGTACAGACCGAGCACGTAGGCCGCGATCACCTGGGTGATGAAGCCCTTGGTCGACGCGACCCCGATCTCCGGCCCGGCGTGGGTGTAGATCACCGCGTCGGACTCGCGCGGGATCGTCGAGCCGTTGGTGTTGCAGATCGCCAGCACCTTCGAGCGCTGCCGTCGCGCGTGCCGGATCGCCATCAGGGTGTCGGCGGTCTCGCCCGACTGGCTGATCGCGACGACCAGGGTCGAGCGGGTCAGGATCGGGTCGCGGTATCGGAACTCGTGCGCGAGCTCGACCTCGCAGGGAATGCGCGTCCAGTGCTCGATCGCGTACTTCGCCACGAGACCGGCGTAGAACGCCGTCCCGCAGGCGATGATGATGATCTTGTCGACCTCGCGAAGCTCGTTGTCGGAGATGCGCACCTCGTCGAGCTGGAGCATCCCGTTCGCGTCGTGGCGACCCAACAGGGCGTCACCGATCGCCCGCGGCTGCTCGAAGATCTCCTTGCGCATGAACCAGTCGAAGCCACCCTTCTCGGCGGCGGAGAGATCCCAGTCGACGTGGTAGCGCTTGCCCTCGGCAGGGCTGCCGTCGAAGCCCATCACCTCGACACCGTCGCGGGTGATGGTGACGATCTGGTCCTGCCCGAGCTCCAACGCCTCACGTGTGTGCTCGATGAACGCGGCGACGTCCGAGCCGATGAAGTTCTCGCCGACGCCCAGGCCGACCACCAGCGGTGAGTTACGCCGTGCGGCGACGACGCGCGACGGGTCCTCGGCGTCGACGGCCACCAGGGTGAAGGCGCCCTCCAGGCGGCTGCAGACCTGACGCATCGCGTCGGTGAGGGTGCCGCTCGCGGCCAGTGCCGCCTCGATCAGGTGGGCAGCGATCTCGGTGTCGGTCTCGGACCGGAGCTCGTCACCGGCAGCCTCGACCTCGGCGCGGAGCTCGGCGAAGTTCTCGATGATGCCGTTGTGCACCAGCGCCACCCGCCCGCGGTTGCCCAAGTGGGGGTGGGCGTTCGTGTCGTTGGGAGCACCGTGCGTGGCCCAGCGGGTGTGGCCGATGCCCGTCGTGGCGCCCGGGAGGGGCGACTCGTCCAGCAGCTTCTCCAGGTTCGCCAGCTTGCCGGCCTTCTTCGCCGAGGCGATCGCGTCATCGGCGACCAGCGCCACCCCGGCAGAGTCGTAGCCGCGGTACTCGAGCCGCCGTAACCCCTCGATGACGACGTCCTGGGCACGCTTCTCGCCGACGTAGCCCACGATGCCGCACATAGGCGGGAGTGTATCGACGGGGTGCCTCGGCAGGGTTCAGAACGGGGACGTCCGCCGCCCCTGAGCCACCCCCACGAGGTCGGCTGGAACAATGCCCGCCATGCCCAACGGAGCGGCCCGCGGTGCCAACGGCAGCGAGCCGTCGCCGTATCTCGAGCTGGACCGCGACGCCTGGGCCGAGCTCGGCGAGCACGTCCGGCAGCCGCTCACCGCGGACGAGATCAGCCGGCTCCGCGGGCTCGGCGACGAGCTCGACATCGACGAGGTGCAGCAGGTCTACCTCCCGCTGTCGCGGCTGCTCAGCCTCCGGGTCAAGGCGGCGCGACGCCTGCACCGCAAGCAGGAGGAGTTCCTGCACCGGCCGCAGCCGCCACGGACGCCGTTCGTGATCGGCCTGGCCGGGTCGGTCGCCGTCGGCAAGTCGACCACGGCCCGCGTGCTCCAGCAGATGCTGGCGCACTGGGACGAGCACCCGAACGTCGCGCTCGTCACCACCGATGGCTTCCTCCACAGCAACGCCGAGCTCGAAGAACGCGGGATCCTCCAGCGCAAGGGCTTCCCGGAGTCCTACGACCGGCGTGCGCTGCTCCGGTTCGTCGTCGACATCAAGTCCGGCAAGGACGAGGTGGAGGCGCCGATCTACTCCCACCTGGTGTACGACGTGGTGCCCGGCGAGAAGGTCGTCGTACGCCGCCCCGACATCGTGATCCTCGAAGGACTCAACGTCCTCCAGCCGGCTCGCGTCACCGAGGACGGCCGCACCGGCTTGGCGTTGAGCGACTTCTTCGACTTCGGGATCTACGTCGACGCGGCCACCACGGACATCCGGTCGTGGTACGTCGAGCGGTTCCTCCGCCTGCGCGAGACCGCGTTCGCCGACCCCGCGTCGTACTTCCGGCGGTACGCCGGGCTGTCGACCGACGAGGCCACCGCCACGGCCGAGAGCATCTGGGACTCCATCAACGGGCCGAACCTCGAGCAGAACATCAAGCCGACCCGGTCTCGCGCCACACTGGTGATGCGCAAGGCGCGCGACCACTCGGTGCAGTACGTGAGGCTCCGGAAACTGTGAGCGCTTCGTGCGCTTGCGCGCACCAAGGAGAGCGGAGAGATTGAGGAGCGTCGACACGCATCGTCGCGCAAGATGTGTGACGCGTCTCGAAATCGAGATCGGCACAGGGGGGACACCGATGGGGATCTGGCGACCCGGTTGGAGTCCGCGGTCGTTCGACCCGGTGCGGCTCGGGCGTCAGGAGGCGACGGCGTGGGCGTCGTACTACCGCCACGACTGGTGGACCTTCCTGCGCGCGGCCGTCGGCATGGTCCGGACCGGCTTCGGCACCGACCCCGTCCGTAGCGTCGTCGGCGCCTACCACGTGCTCCGCGCCAACCAACTGTGGGCGCCGTACCCCGACAACGACGCGGACGGAGCGCGCGCCTCGATGCGGCGTTTCTACGCCCTGGTGATCCGCGACCACGGCCAGGATCTCCTCCTCGACCCCGACCACGCCGCGGCACTGGAGGTCGAGTGGTGGCGGCTGCACCGCGAACGCCAGCACGACCCCGGGGTCTCGACCGAGGCCTTGGTCCAGTCCCTGGTCGACCTCTACTCCTACGTCTACAGCGCGCCACCGGAGACCATGCGCAAGGCGGCCCAGTATCGCGTCGACGCGATGGACCTGTCGGACGCATGGGTGACCGCCGGCTGCGACCCGGCCGACCCGCTCCTCACGCAGGGACGTCGCGCACTCGTGGCCTCGCACACCGCGCTGCGCCGGGTGGTGGGAGCCGACTGAGACCGGCGTGTCGCTGCCGAGTGCCCGACCGCCGGCCCTAGATTGTGCGGTTGCGTACCCCGAGTGCGGAGGAGCAGACGATGGCGACACCCGTACAGAACGCTGCAGAGCCGGGCTCGGAGGGACTGCGCCGTGGCGCGGTCGGGTTCACCGGGGTGCTCTTCCAGTCGATCACCTTCATGGCACCGGCGATCGCGACGGCGCTCTCGATCCCGGCAGGCATCGCGTTCAGCGGCGGAGCGGCACCGCTCTCGGTGATCGTCGCACTCGTGGCCTGCCTGATCGCCGCCAACTCGATCGGCCAGCTGTCGCGGCACCTGCCGTCGGCCGGTTCCTTCTACACGTTCGTCAGCCACGGCATCCATCCGCAGGTCGGCTTCCTGGTCGCCTGGGGCTTCCTGCTCGGCGTGATCGTCGGCGGTCCGTTCCTGGCCCTGCAGATGGGCTTCATCGTGGCCGACACGCTCAACGCCGAGTGGGGCTGGTCGACCGGCACGTGGTGGATCTGGACGGTCCTGGTCTGCCTGCTCGTCTTCGCCCTCGGCTACCGCGGGATCACGACCTCCACCCGGACGGGGGTGCTGCTCGGCGCCTTCGAGATCCTGGTCTTCGTCGCGATCTCGCTGACGCTGATCGTGCAGGCCGGCGGCGACAACACCCTGCAGGTGTTCACCACCCACTACGCCAACAACCCCGACTACTCCGGCTGGTCGGGGGTGATCGCGGGCTCGGTGTTCACGATCCTGGCGTTCATCGGGTTCGAGCAGGCCGCCCCGATCGCCGAGGAGGCGCACGAGCCGCGACGTACCATCCCATTGGCGATCATCGCGGCCTGCCTGGCCATCGGGGTGTTCTACATCCTCAACACCTACGCGAGCAGCATCGCGTACGGTCCGGCGAGGATGACCGGCTTCGTCACGGCCGGCGACGGCAACCCGTGGCAGAACGTCCTGGGCCGCCAGGCCTGGGGCTGGATCGGCTTCCTCCTGGTGTTCCTCGCCCTGGTCAACTCCGTGATCGCCAACCAGAACGCCGCCAACAACTCCTCCACCCGGACGATGTTCGCGATGGGACGGATCCGTTTGCTCCCACCGGAGTTCAGCCGCCTCAACCCGTTCGGTTCACCGCTGGTGGCCCTGTTCGCCCAGCTCGCGGTGTCGATCGCGGTCGCGCTGTACCTCGGCTTCCACTACGACCCCTACACCGGGTTCGTGCTCACCGCCACGATCCTGGTCGACATCTTCGCGCCGATGTACATCCTGCTGAACATCGCCTGCCTGACGTACTTCCTGCGCTTCCGCCGCGACGAGTTCAACGTGGTCCGGCACGGGCTGCTGCCGATCCTCGGTGCCCTGGCCTTCATCCCGGCGTTCTTCGCCGGGGCCGGGATCCCGGCGTTCAGCTTCATCAGCTCGCTGCCCGCGCCGTTGTCGTACGCCGGACCGGTCGCCGCGATCTGGATGGTGATCGGCCTCGGGTACCTCGTCGTGCTCAACATCCGCACGCCCCAACGGATCGCCGAGACCAAGCTCGTCTTCGACGAGGAGTGAGAGCCGGCCGATGGACGTCGTCAGCTACCGACCCGAGCCGCACGAGCTCGCCTGGACCTTCGGGGGAGTCCCCGCTGTCCGCACGGTCCCGCCGGGAACCGTGCTGGAGCTGTGGACCGAGGACGCCTTCGCCGGCAAGGTGCGCAGCTCCGACGACCTGGTCTCCGAAGTCATCGAGTTCCCGTTCGTCAACCCGCTGACCGGGCCGTTCTACGTCGAGGGCGCCGAGGTCGGCGACACCCTGGCCGTCCACTTCGTGTCGATCGAGCCCTCGCGTGACTGGGCCGCCTCGTCGACGATCCCGTTGTTCGGGGCGCTGACATCGACCCACGTCACCGCGACCTTGCAGGACCCCCTGCCCGAGCTGGTCTGGATGTACGACGTCGACCGCGTGGGCCGCACCGTCACCTTCCGGGCCGGCGAGAGCACCGACGAGATCTCGATGCCGCTCGACCCGATGCACGGGACGGTCGGAGTGGCGCCCGCCAACCTCGAGGCCCGATCGTCGTTGGTGCCGGATGCCCATGGCGGGAACATGGACACCCCGGAAATGCGCGCGGGCGTGACCTGCTTCCTGAACGTCAACGTCGAGGGCGCGCTCTTCGGTCTCGGCGACGGCCACTGCCGGCAGGGCGAAGGAGAGACGTGTGGCGTCGCGGTCGAGGCCGCCATGGACACCACCCTGATCCTGGACCTGATCAAGGGCACCCCGACCCCGTGGCCGCGCCTGGAGTCCGACGACTACCTGATGAGCGCGGGCTCGGCACGCCCGCTCGAGGACGCCTTCCGGATCGCCCAGCACGACCTCGTCACCTGGATCGGGGCGGAGTGCGGGCTCAGCCCCATGGACGCCTACCAGCTGGTGACCCAGGCGACCGAGTCGCCGATCGCGAACGTCTGCGACCCCAACTACACCGTCGTCGCCAAGATCCGTAAGCGGTACCTCCCGCAACACGACGCGTACGCCGGCGCGCATGCGCGGCTTCGCGAGATGGCTGCGGCCTACCAGGCGGCACGCCTGTGAGGAGCCGTCAGATCCGGCGGTGGTACTCCAGGAGGTCCTCGAGCACCCGGTAGCCGAGTGCCTCGTTGATCGCGTTCATCGGCGCGTTCACGTCCGCGTTGCTGGTGTCGACGAGCCGGCACTCCGGGAAGGCCGCGCGCAGGGCCCGATGGGACGCCAGCTTGGTCGCCAGTCCCAGTCGATGACCGCGGTGCTCCGGCAGGACCATCGTGATCCCGACGTGCGCCACGCGCGGGTCGTGCGTCACGAGACGGATGTCACTGGCTCCGGCGAGCGTGCCGTCGGGCGCGACGGCGACCGCGGTGATGATCGCCCCTCCGATCTCCGCACGCCTTCGCTCGCCCTCGAGGAACCCGTCGACGGTCCACTCGCCGTCCTCGAGGTCGAGGTCCCCCTGCGGGACCATGCTCATGAATCGGCCGAGCAGCCCGACGAACAGCTCCAGGTACTCGTCGGGTACGGCGTCGCGCCAGACCTGGACGCGGTAGTCGCCGCGCGCCGCCTCGGCCTGCCCCTCGAGCGCCGCCCAGCGCGGCTCCGACTCGTCCAGGTCGACGGCCTTGGTCTCCTCGCGGTTGGCCAGGCTGTACCCGCGGGCCTCCGCGAACGGGACTCCGTCGGTGGTCTCGCCGGGCGGTGTGCAGATCTCGAAGAGCACCCGATCCCGGGCGGCTTCACGCGCCTGCCGCTCGATCTCGTGCAGCAGGGCGGTGCCGACTCCGCGACGACGGTGCTCCGGGCGGGTGCCCAGCTCGGCGTACCCGACGGTGGGGTTGGCGCGGAACGGGAGATTCAGGAGGCCGGCTCCCATCGTCACGGCCCCGTCGCGGGCGACGACGAGCCGGAGGTCGAAGTGCGGGTGGGGGCGCGGAAGGGCGACCCTGGCGTTCTCCCACGACTCGAGGAGCTCCGGTGGACGGTGGGACTGCGACGCCACCCAGGCGTCGTACCAGTCACGCAGCCGCGCTTCGTCCGACGTGTCGACGCCAAGGATTTCGAGCACGCGAGCACGCTAGGGACCCCGCGCCTCGTGCGCGACCGGGATTCCTCAGAGGGAGAGGCGGTCTCGAACGACGTCCGCGAGGCGGTGGGCGACGGTGGTCGCCTCCTCGGGGGAGCCGGCCTCCACCATCACCCGCACGAGCGGCTCGGTGCCGGACGGGCGGAGCAGGATCCGGCCGCCGTCGCCGAGCTTCTCCTGCTCGCGGGCGACGGCCTCGGTGAGCTCGGGGTCGTCCGTGCGGTCCTTGTCGACGTCGGGCACATTCACCAGCACCTGCGGCAGCCGGGTCACGACGGACGCCAGGTCGCGGAGCGAGGAGTCCGTCAGGGTCATCCGCCGGAGGACCTGCAGCGCGGTGAGGATGCCGTCGCCGGTCGTCGCGTGCTCCCGCATGATGATGTGGCCGGACTGCTCGCCGCCCAGCGTGAAACCGCCCTCCCGCATCGCCTCGAGCACGTAGCGGTCACCCACGGCCGTCTGCTTGACGTTGATCTGCGCCTTCCGCATCGCCTGGACGAAGCCGAGGTTGCTCATCACGGTGGCCACGACAGTGTCGTGCGCGAGGCGGCCCTGCTCGTGCAGGTCGAGCGCCAGCATCGCCATCAGCTGGTCGCCGTCCGCCAGCGCCCCCGTGTGGTCGACGGCCAGGCAGCGGTCCGCGTCGCCGTCGAAGGCGAAGCCGACGTCCGCGCCCTGCGCCAGAACGGCTTTGCGCAGGCCCTCGAGGTGGGTCGACCCGCAGTCCTCGTTGATGTTGAGCCCGTTCGGGTCGTCGTTCATGGCGATCACGTTCGCGCCGGCCGCTCGAAGCGTGTGCGGCCCGACGACGGACGCGGCACCGTTGGCGCAGTCGAGCACGACCCGGATGTGATCCAGCCGCCGGTCCAGGGTTCCGAGCAGGTAGTCGGAGTACTCCTCGACCGAGCGTGCGTACGGCGTGACCCGGCCGACCTCGCCGCCGACGGGACGGTCCCACGGCTCGCCGACGTGCGCCTCGATCTCCCGCTCGAGTGCATCGTCGAGCTTCACGCCTCCACGGGCCAGGAACTTGATGCCGTTGTCGGGCATCGGGTTGTGCGAGGCGCTGATGACCACGCCCACGTCCGCCCCCAGGGCATCGGTGAGGTAGGCGACACCGGGTGTCGGGAGAACGCGCAGCCGGATGACGTCGACCCCGGCCGATGCCAGCCCGGCCACGACCGCATGCTCGAGGAACTGGCCGGAGATGCGGGTGTCCCGGCCGACCACGGCCACCGGACGCTGTCCGGTGAAACCGCCCAGGTCGACCAGGACCCGGGCCGCCGCCACCCCGAGGTCGACCGCGAGCTCGGCGGTGATCACACCGTTGGCGAGCCCGCGGACCCCGTCGGTACCGAAGATCCGCTGGGTCATGGCAGACCGAGGACGATCAGCGCTTGCTGAACTGCGGTGCCTTGCGGGCCTTCTTCAGGCCGGCCTTCTTGCGCTCAATGACGCGCGCGTCGCGAGTCAGCAGCCCGGCCCTCTTCAGCGTCGGACGGTTGGCGTCGACGTCGACCGCGTTCAGCGCCCGGGCGACGCCGAGGCGGAGAGCGCCGGCCTGGCCGGTGATGCCGCCGCCGTGGATGCGGGCGATCACGTCGAAGCGGCCGTCGAGCTGGAGGGCGGTGAAGGGCTCCTTGACGACCTGCTGGTGCAGCTTGTTGGGGAAGTAGGAGTCGAGGGTGCGGCCGTTGATGGTCCACACGCCGGTGCCGGGCACGATCCGCACGCGGGCCACGGCCTCCTTGCGGCGACCGGTCGCAGCGGCCGGCGCGATGGTGGCCGGACGGGACAGGTCGGCGGCCGGCGAGCTCTCGGAGGTGTAGGCCACGCCCTGCTCGTCGGTCGTGAACGTCTCGGTCTCGGTGCTGTCGGTGGTGGTGGTGTCAGCCACGGAAATACCTTCGCCTCTCTGCGGGGTCGCCTGGGTCACTGGGGGACCTGCGTGATCTCGAACGGCTTGGCCTGCTGGGCCTGGTGCGGGTGGGTGGGGCCGGCGTACACCTTGAGCTTCTTCAGCATCTGGCGGCCGAGCTTGTTCTTGGGCAGCATCCCCCACACGGCCTTCTCGATGACCTTGCGGGCGTCCTTCTCCAGCTGGTGGCCGACCGGGGTCGCGGTCAGGCCGCCGGGGTAGCCGGAGTGACGGTAGAGGAGCTTGGAGCTCTTCTTGTCGCCGGTCAGCGCGACCTTCTCCGCGTTCACGACGATGACGAAGTCACCCATGTCCATGTGCGGGGCGAAGGTCGGCTTGTGCTTGCCGCGAAGGAGGTTCGCGACCTGGACGGCGAGCTTGCCGAGGACCACGTCGGTGGCGTCGATGACGTGCCACTCGCGCTCGACGTCGCCGGGCTTGGGGCTGTACGTACGCACGTGCGTCTGCCTTACTCGTTCGTGTGGCCCGACCGGAGGCCCCGGACGGGTGCCCTCCCGGTGGTCGCCGGTCGGGCGGTACTGCCGCGGCCTCTGACGAACGCCTCAGTGAAGAGGTAATCTGCCCGGCTCGGCTTCGTCCGGGTCTGCCCTGGCCCTGGTCTCGTCGCCACAGCGGGCGCTCGACCGAACGGCACAGAACGGCAGGGGTCGCGACCGCACAATCTACCGGTTGCCCAGGTCAGCGCCCAAATCCGACCCGTTAGCGTCACCCGCATGGAGCTCACGGACGGACGGGTTGCGCTCGCCGCCGCGGAGGCGGGCGCGGACGTCGTACGCCGCTACTTTCGCACGCCGGTCGCCCACCACGCCAAGGAAGGCACCGACTTCGCCACCGACGCGGATCTGGAATCCGAGGAGACGATCCGCGCCGTGCTGAGCCGCCTCCGCCCCGGCGACGCCCAGCTCGGGGAGGAGGGCGGTGCGTCCGGGCCGGACTCCCCCCGGCGGTGGCTGATCGACCCGCTCTGCGGCACCCGTAACTTCGCGGCCGGGATACCGCTGGTCGCCACCAACGTCGCCTTGAGCGTCGACGGAGCGGTCGTGGCCGGTGCCTCCGCGGACCCCGTGCTCGGCGAGACCTACTGGTTCGACGACGGCGGGGCACGGATGAGGCGCGGTGACGAGGACACCGTCCTGACGCCGACGGTCGAGTCGATGATGGTGGACGTCAACCTCGACGGAAGCCGTGAGCGCCTGCTGCGCGCCCTCGGCCTGCTGGGCGACGCTCGGGTCTCGGAGCGGTTCCAGATCCGCGTGGTGTCGAGCACGCTCGGCCTGGCCTGGGTTGCAGCGGGCCGCTACGCGGCGTATCTGACCGAGGGCGACCTGCGCGACAATGTCCACTTCGCCGCAGGGATCGGACTGTGCCGCGCCGCTGGGTGCCCGGTCACGGACCTCGACGGCCATCCGGTCGACACCGGGCAGGTCGACCGACCTGGCCGTCGTCGCGGGCTCCTCGCATCGGCCGACGAGGACACCCATGCGGCACTGCTCGACGTGGCCCGGGACGTCCTCTCGGTGTGAGCAGCGGGGCACAGGCCCCTTGCGAGCAGGGTCGCTCCGCCTCGGCTCCGCCGAGTCGGAGCGTCCTCACTCGAGACCGGGGTTCGCCCTCCCGCAGCCCCGGGACTAGGTTGGCAGCGTGACTGACTCCCTCTCCGTCCGCGACAACCGCACCGGCCAGGAGTACGACGTACCGATCGAGAACGGTGCGGTCAAAGGCGCTGACCTCGGCAAGATCAAGGACGGCGACGGGACTCCGCTGGCCGTGTACGACCCCGGGTTCGTCAACACCGCGTCATGCAAGAGCAGCGTGACGTTCATCGACGGGGACGAGGGGATCCTGGAGTACCGCGGCTACCCGATCGAGCAGCTGGCCGAGCAGTCGACGTTCCTGGAGGTCGCCTACCTGCTGGTCAACGGCGAGCTGCCCAACAAGGCCGAGTATGAGAGCTGGGTCCACGACATCACCTACCACACGTTCGTGCACGAGAACGTGAAGACGTTCATGGAGGGCTTCCGGTACGACGCCCACCCGATGGGGATGCTGATGGCCTCCGTCGGCGCGCTGTCGACGTTCTACCCGGACGCTCGCCACATCGACGACGACGAGATCCGCCGCCTCCAGATCGTGCGGATGATCGCGAAGATGCCGACCCTCGGCGCCTGGGCCTTCCGTCACGCGCAGGGCAAGCCGTTCGTCTACCCCGACAACGAGCTCGGCTACACCGCGAACTTCCTGTCGATGCTGTTCAGGATGAGCGAGGACCGCTTCGCCGCCGACGAGCGGCTGGTCAAGGCGCTCGACGTGCTGTTCATCCTGCATGCCGACCACGAGCAGAACTGCTCGACCAACGCGGTCCGGTCGATCGGCTCCTCGCAGGTGGACCCGTACTCCGCGGTCGCCGGCGGCATCGCCGCGCTCTACGGGCCGCTCCACGGTGGCGCCAACGAGGCGGTGCTGCGGATGCTGCGCCGGATCAAGACCAAGGACAACGTCACCGACTTCATCGAGGGCGTGAAGAGCGGCAACGAGAGGCTGATGGGCTTCGGCCACCGCGTGTACAAGAACTACGACCCGCGGGCCAAGATCATCAAGCAGGCCTGCGACGACGTGTTCGAGGTGACCGGCGTCAACCCGCTCCTCGAGATCGCGATGGAGCTGGAGAAGATCGCGCTCGAGGACGAGTACTTCGTCTCCCGCAAGCTCTACCCGAACGTCGACTTCTACTCCGGCCTCATCTACGAGGCGCTGTCGTTCCCGCCCGAGATGTTCACCGTGCTCTTCGCGATCGGGCGAACGCCGGGCTGGCTGGCCCAGTGGCTCGAGCTCGTGCAGGACAAGGAGCAGAAGATCGCCCGGCCGAAGCAGATCTACACCGGCGACCGGACCCTCGACTTCGTCCCCGCGTCCGAGCGCTGGGCGTGAGCTCGGTCGTCGGTCGAGCTCGTCGAGACCACGGCCGCTAGGCCGCGGCTCGCTCGACCTCGATCAGCGACTCCGAGTGGCGCTCGGCCTCGAACGCCTCGCGGCCGCCTCGGAAGCCGAACAGCCGCTTGGTCCACAGGATGTAGACCACCGCGAACACGTTGAGGGCCAGCGCTCCCACGCGCAGCCAGGTGACCTTGTCCACGAGCTCGTAGATCTCCAGCGGGATGAAGACCGCGGTGCCCACGACCGCGACGTACTCGCCCCAGCGCCGCATCAGCCAGAGCCCGACGGCCTCGAGCAGCTCGAGCGCGCCGTACGCGAGAACGCCGATGCTGACCAGGGTCAGCGTGTGCGGGTCCGCCTCGAGGGCCCTCTGGATCAGCCGGACCGGTCCGGTCGACTGCAGATCGATCCCGAGCCGGTCGGCGGCAGGCTTGAGCAGCGGCAGGTAGGTCATGAACACGCGCTCGAGCGAGTCCTGGGCACCCTCGAACCGGTAGATCCCGTAGGCGAGCGCCACCAGGAGCAGACCGCGGATCCCGCGCTCCAGCGCGAGCAGGCGCAGGATGAACGCGTCACGCAGGGCACGCCCCCGGAGCACGAGCGGCGCCGCGTCGGCCGGGCCGCGACCGAACGGGGGTCCGATCACGTAGGACCCGCACCGCAGGCACCGCCAGGCCTCGCCGTGCACGGTGTCGATCCGGAGCCGGTCGGCGAGCTCCTCCTCGGTCGGCGCCCAGGTGACGTGCCCGCGCCAGCCGCAGTTGCGGACGTTCCAGTCGAAGTGCCGCCACGGGTTCCTCATCGGGGGCAGCCTAGAGGCCGGCGTGTCCGGGGCGCTGGTACGGCGACGAGTCACTCCGCGAAACCCACGCGACGTCACGCCGTACTCCCTGGAAGGATCGGGGCATGCCGACACTGACCGCCGGCGGACTGGACTCCGCACTCGACCATCTCGTGGCCGCACCCGCTGACACCGGGACGCTGACCCTCGTCGTACGCCGTCCCGGGACCGGCCTGCGCGAGATCCTCACCGAGGGGGTGCTCGACGAGGCCGACGGGCTGGTCGGCGACAACTGGCTGTCCCGGGCGACGTCGCGGGCGATCGCGGAAGGGCGGCACCTCGACGGGATGATCACGGTGATGAGCTCCCGGATGGTCGGACTGCTCGGCGACACCGACGACGAACGCGCCCAGGCCGGCGACCAGCTCTACGTGGACCTCGACCTGTCGCACGACAATCTTCCGGCCGGCAGCCGGATCGCGATCGGCGACGGCGCCGTGCTCGAGGTGACCGCCAAGCCGCATGCGGGCTGCAAGAAGTTCCTGGCCCGGTTCGGGCAGGACGCACTGACGTTCGTCAACGGCGAGGCGGGCAGCAGGCTGCGGCTCCGCGGGCTCAACGCTCGGGTCGTGCGCGGGGGTGTCGTCCGGCCGGGCGACGTCGTGCACCGCCTCGGCGGAGGTTCTTGACAACCCGACAGCGGGAATTCAGGAACGTCACAGGCTCGCCCGGCAATCTCGGGGTCGTGAACGACGAGCCGTACAGCCAGGACGACCCGGGTAACCGACACGAGTGGGGTCAGGAGCCGCCTACCCCGCCCGCGACCTGGTCGCCGTACGGCTACGCAACCCCCTCCGACGACGGCCGTTCCACCCTCGGCCCGGGGGGCGGTGGCCCGGTCCTCCCGCCGGACAGTCGCCCCACACGGAGTGGGATGCGAGGCAAGGGGCTGGCCGCCACCGTGGTGGCGGCCAGCCTGCTCGTCGGGGGTG
>JAFMQY010000219.1:4162-6108 GCA_017354415.1 Nocardioides sp. | reverse complement strand
AGGCGCGGCGCCTGCTGTGGCCGGTCAAGCAGAAGTACGGCAAGAAGATCTCCTGGGCCGACCTGCTGGTCTTCGCCGGCAACTGTGCGTTGGAGTCGATGGGGTTCCAGACGTTCGGCTTCGGGTTCGGTCGCGAGGACATCTGGGAGCCCGAGGAGATCTTCTGGGGTCCCGAGGACACCTGGCTCGGCGACGAGCGCTACAGCGGCGACCGCGAGCTCGCCAAGCCGTTCGGCGCGGTGCAGATGGGTCTGATCTACGTCAACCCGGAAGGCCCCAACGGCAAGCCCGACCCCGTGGCCGCCGCTCGTGACATCCGCGAGACGTTCGCCCGGATGGCGATGAACGACGAGGAGACCTTCGCACTCATCGCGGGTGGGCACACGTTCGGCAAGACGCACGGCGCGGCGCCCGCCGACGACTACGTCGGCCCCGAGCCCGAGGCGGCTCCCCTGGAGCAGCAGGGCCTGGGCTGGAGGAACACCTACGGCACCGGTCATGGTGCGGACGCCATCACCAGCGGTATCGAGGTGACGTGGACCCCGACACCGACCCAGTGGGACAACTCCTTCCTGGAGACGCTGTTCCGTTACGAGTGGGAACTGGTCAAGAGTCCGGCCGGCGCATGGCAGTGGCAGGCCAAGGACGGCGCTGGCGCGGGCACGGTCCCACCGCCCGACGAGGGAGGTGCGATGCGTCCGCCGACGATGCTCACCACCGATCTCTCTCTGCGCATGGATCCGGTCTACGAGAAGATCGCCCGCCGCTTCCTCGAGCACCCCGACGAGTTCGCCGAGGCCTTCGCGAAGGCGTGGTACAAGCTCCTCCACCGTGACATGGGCCCGGTCTCGCGCTACCTCGGTCCGTGGGTGCCGGAGCCTCAGCTGTGGCAGGACCCCGTCCCCCCCGTCGACCACGAGCTGGGCGACGAGGGCGACGTCGCAGCGCTCAAGGCGATGCTCCTCGGATCCGGCCTGTCGATCCCGCAGCTGGTCTCCACCGCCTGGGCGGCGGCCGCCAGCTTCCGGGGTACCGACAAGCGCGGGGGCGCGAACGGCGCCCGGCTCCGGCTGGCACCGCAGAAGGACTGGCCGGTCAACGATCCGGGTGAGCTCGCCAGGGTGCTGCCGGTCCTGGAACGGGTTCAGCAGGACTTCAACGCCGCACAGTCCGGCGAGGTCGGCGGGAAGAGGATCTCGCTGGCCGACGTGATCGTCCTGGGCGGCTGCGCTGCCGTCGAGCAGGCGGCCCGCAACGCCGGGCACGAGATCACGGTGCCGTTCTCGCCCGGCCGCACCGACGCCGTACCGGAGCAGACGGACGTCGAGTCCTTCGCGGTGCTCGAGCCACGCGCCGACGGCTTCCGCAACTACGTCCGGCCGGGGGAGAAGGTGGCTCCCGAGACTCTTCTGCTCGACCGGGCCAACCTCCTGACGCTCACGGCGCCGGAGCTGACCGTGCTGGTCGGGGGCATGCGGGCGCTGAACGCCAACGTCGGCGGTGTCCGGCACGGCGTGCTCACCGACCGGCCCGAGGCCCTGACCAACGACTTCTTCGTGAACCTGCTCGACATGGGCACGGAGTGGAAGCCGTCGGAGACCGAGGACAACCTCTACGAGGGCCGCGACCGTGTGTCGGGTGAGCACCGGTGGACGGCCACGGCGGTCGATCTGGTCTTCGGTGCGAACTCCCAGCTCCGCGGGCTCTCGGAGGTCTACGCCAGCGACGACGCCGGCGAGAAGCTCGTGCGGGACTTCGCGGCGGCGTGGGCCAAGGTGATGGACCTGGACCGGTTCGACCTCCGCTGACCTGGCGCTCGCGTCACGTCGTACGGCGCTGACCTGGCGCTCGCGTCACGTCGTACGGCGCTGACCTGGCGCTCGCGTCACGTCGTACGGCGCTGACCTGGCGCTCGCGTCACGTCACAAGACATCGACCCGGCACAT
>JAFMQY010000219.1:0-4152 GCA_017354415.1 Nocardioides sp. | reverse complement strand
ACCCGGCACTTCTGATCGACGGAAGTGCCGGGTCGACGCGATTTCGGCGTACGGAAGTGCCGGGTCGACGCGATTTCGGCGTACGCGACTGCCGGGTCGACGCGATTACGGCGTACACAACTGCCAGGTCGACGCGATTACGGCCGACACAAGTGCCAGGTCAGCGCGTGCGGCGGCAGGTGTGCTTGGACTCGACCTTGGTCTCGCGGGTGCCGCCGAACCCGTCGCTGCGCCACGAGACGCCGAGTCCCTGGTCGTCGAGGTGGTCCTGCCAGCTGCCCCACTGTGCCGGGTCCGTGGCGTGGCCCCGGATCATCGCGCGTACGACGGGAGAGTGGGCGGCCCACGTGAGGAGCAGCAGGGCGAGTGCCCCGAGGATCGCGTAGAAGATCATGGCGCTCCCGGCCGGTGAGGATCTCTCGTCACGGTAATCCCGCCGGTGGCCGATCACCACGAAGCGGGATATCGATCCGGTCACGTCCGCCGCCATGATGAGGTCATGAGCGAGCGTGTGGCACTGGTGACCGGGGGCTCGAGCGGGATCGGGGAGCAGACGGCGCTGCGGCTTCAGAGGGCCGGGTTCACGACGTACGCCGTGGCTCGCCGTGTGGACCGAATGAAGCCGCTCGAGGACGCCGGCGTGACGACGTTCGCGATGGACCTCACCGACGACCCCTCGATCACGGCGGGCGTCGACCGGCTCGTCGAGGAGCAGAGGCGGATCGACGTGCTGGTCAACAACGCCGGCTACGGGTCGTACGGCGCGGTCGAGAACGTGCCGATCGACGAGGCGCGACGGCAGTTCGAGGTCAACGTCTTCGGGCTCGCGCGGCTCACCCAGCTGGTCACGCCACTCATGCGAGACCAGGGCGCCGGACGGATCATCAACATCAGCAGCATCGGCGGGAAGTTCTACGAGCCGCTGGGCGCGTGGTACCACGCGACGAAGTTCGCGTTGGAGGGCTTCAGCGACAGCCTGCGACTGGAGCTCGCGCCGTACGGGATCGGGGTCGTGGTCATCGAGCCCGGCCCGATCCTCAGTGAGTGGAGCGAGATCGCCGGCGACTCGCTGGTCGGGTCGAGCAGGGGTACGCCGTACGAGCGGCAGGCCGAGGGCGTACGCCGCCGGTTCGAGAAGTCCTACCGGCCGATGATCGCGAGCGGGCCCGACGTCGTCGCCGACAAGATCGTCAAGGCGGCGACCGTCGCCCACCCACGCCCGCGGTACCCCGTGGGACGAGGTGCGGGTTCGATCCTGGCTGCTCGCCGGGTCCTGCCCGACCGCGCCTTCGACGCCGTCGTGTCCCGCCTCTACGCCTGATCCTGGCGCAGCCGATCCTCTGAGGCGCTTCCAAGGCGGGCGGACGGCGCATCTCGGGCGCGGCTGCTCGACTGGCTGACACCGCACCCACGAGGAGGAAGCTCCATGCCAGTCACCACCCGCCTGTACGTCGCCGGAGTCCTGGTCGCCACGGCTGTCGCGCTCCCCGCCGCCGCCCTGGCAGGCAACAACTCGACCGGCAAGACCCCGAGCGCTGCTCCGTCGGCGACGGCATCGGATACCGCCAAGCCCTCGTCCCCGGAGGCCGGGCCCTCGCTCTCGGATGTCGCCGCTCGCCTCGCGTCCAGGCTCGGCGTCAGCACGAGCGCGGCCGAGCACGCCCTCGAGCAGCTCCAAGGAGACTCGTCCAGCTCGCAGATCGCCGCCGTTGCGCACGAGCTGGGCGTGACCCCCGCGCGGCTCAACGCGGCCATGGTTGCGGTCAAGATGAGCTTCGCGCCAGCTGGGTCGCGCGACGTCAAGCCCGGGCAGGGTCCCGGCCTGACGGCTCTCCCGGGTGCCGCTGAGGCCCTCGCATCCCACCTCGGAGTCAGCCTGAGTGCGGCCCAGCGGGCGATGAACCAGATCGGTGCCCTTGACGCGAGGGAGAACGGGATCAACTCGACCGACCCGCAGTTCATCGCGATCGCCCACCAGCTCGGGGTGAGCACCTCTCAGCTCGACCACGCACTGCGGGCGGTGAAGGAGAGTTTCGCCCGATGACCTGATCGTCGCGATCCACGCGTTGTGAACGCCAGGAACAATGGTCGCGTGCGTGTGCTCGTCGTCGACGACGATGCCGCGGTACGCCGTTCCCTGGCCACCGCGCTCGCCCGCGACGGGTACGACATCGTGCCCGTGGACGGTGGCAACGCAGCGCTCGCCCAGGCCACAGGCTCGGGCATCGACGCGATCGTCCTCGACGTCGCCATGCCCGAGCCCAACGGACTCGAGGTGTGTCGTCGTCTACGCGCCCGCGGAGACCAGACGCCCGTCCTCATGCTCACGGCCCGCGATCTCGTCGACGACCGGGTCGCCGGTCTGGACGCGGGAGCGGACGACTATCTGGCCAAGCCGTTCGCCCTCGCCGAGCTGCGCGCGCGCCTGCGTGCGCTGCTACGCCGCAGTGGGCAGGGCAGCGAGGAGCTCCGTTACGGGGACCTCGTGGCAGACCTCGCCGCGGCTCGGGTGACGCGCGGCGGCCGCGAGCTCTCGCTCACCAAGACCGAGTACCTGCTGCTCGAGTTCTTCCTGCGCAACCCAGGTCGGGTGCTGAGCCACTCCAGCATCTTCCAGGCGGTCTGGGGCTACGACTTCAGCCCACGCTCGAACAACCTCTGGGTGTACGTCAGCTACCTCCGGTCGAAGCTCGAGGCGGCCGGCGAGCCGCGCATCCTGCACACCGTCCGCGGCCTGGGCTACGTGCTGCGGGACTCGCCATGACCCTGCGCAACCGGGTCTCGGTGGCAGCAGCGATCGGGGTGCTGATCGTGGTGGGTTCGGTGTCCGGCATCCTCTACGTCTCGTACGCCGCGAACCTGGGGGCCCGGGTCGATCCCGACCTGGTCGACGCAGCCCAGCAGGCCTCGGCCATCGCCCAGAAGATCAAGGAGGCCGCCGGTCCGGTTTCCGGCACTGTTGCGGACACCAAAGGGAGCGCGACCCAGCCCGGCGGCTCGACCACGCCGGTTGACGTCGGCAGCATCCAGCTCCAGGTGTTCACCCCACCGGTCGTCGCCGGCGAACCCACCAGGTTCGGACCGCTCACCGCGCGCGACGCCGCGGTCGCGGACGGCCGCGCAGACGCCTACTTCACCAGCGCGATGCACGGCGGCACCCGATTCCGCGTGTACACCGCCACCCTGCTCGGCTCGGACGCGCTGGTTCGCACCAGCCGGGCCACGAACGCCGACGACGGCGCCCTACGCAACGCGGCGCTGCTGCTCGCCCTTCTGACCCTGACGGCGACCGCCGCGACGTACCTGATCGCCCGGCTGGCGGCGGGTCGCGTGCTCCGGCCGATCGGCCGGCTGACTGCCGCAGCCGAGCACGTCACGGCCACCCGGGACCTCACCGCCCGCCTGGGATCCACCAGCACCGACGAGGTCGGACGGCTCAGCGCGTCGTTCGACACCATGCTCGCGGCACTCCATGATGCGGTCGTCGCGCAACGCCAGCTGGTCGCGGACGCCTCGCACGAGCTCCGTACGCCGTTGACGAGCCTGACCACGAACCTCGATCTGCTGGAGGACGGCGACGGGCTCGCCGACCCCCAGGCTCCCGCGCTGGTTGCCGCGGCCCGGGAACAGGCCGCAGAGCTCGACCAGCTGGTCAGTGACCTGCTCGACCTCGCGCGCTATCGCGAAGCCGAGCCGCACCGCGAGATCGTCCGTCTCGACCTGCTGGCCGACGACGCGGTGCACCGGCTACGGTCGCGCGCGCATCACGTCGAGATCGAGACCGACCTGCGGCCCTGCCTGGTGAACGTCGATCCGGCCGCCGTACACCGGGCGCTCACGAACCTGGTCGAGAACGCCGTCAAGTGGAGTCCCGCTGACAGCACGGTCCGCGTCCTCGTGCAGGACGGCCGAATCGGGGTCATCGACCACGGCCCGGGCATCCCCGACGACGACCTTCCGCACATCTTCGAGCGGTTCTACCGGGCGACGGCCGCTCGCGGCATGCCGGGTGCCGGCCTCGGCCTGGCGATCGTGGGCAGTGTCGCGGAGGCGAACGACGGCCTGCTCGACGTCCGCTCCGGACCGGAGGGCTCCACCTTCACCCTCGCGTTCGCCACCGTGGCCGGAGCAGACGCCGAGAGCTAGATCGCG
>JAFMQY010000096.1 GCA_017354415.1 Nocardioides sp. | reverse complement strand
CGCACCCGCCGCCGTCGGGCTCGCGGAGCTGTCGCGGATCACCACGCTGCACCCGAGGACCTACAACGAGGCGCGCACCGTGGGAGAGAACTTCCGTGACGGTGTGCCGGTGATCATGAACCTCTCGGACATGGACGACTCCGACGCCAAGCGGCTCGTCGACTTCGCGGCCGGTCTGGTGTTCGCGACGAGGGGGACGATCGAACGGGTGACCAACAAGGTCTTCCTGCTGTCCCCACCCAACGTCACGGTGGCCGCCGAGGAGAAGCAGCGCCTCGTCGAAGGTGGCTTCTTCAACCAGAGCTGACCCGCCCATACCCGTCCCGACCTGCGGTCACGTGCTGATCCGCGGGGTCCGTCGGTGTCCACGGCGAAGTCACTGGGGGAGGGGCTAGGGGCTATTGTTCCATCGACGACTTTCGGAACCGCGAAACTAGGAATTGGGTGAGGTCATGCCGCTGACGCCTGAGGACGTGAGCAACAAGCGCTTTACTCCTGTCCGGCTCCGCGAGGGCTACGACATGGGTGAGGTCGACCAGTTCCTCGATGAGGTAGAGGCCGAGCTCGCGCGCCTGACCCGCGAGAACGACGACCTGCGCACCAAGCTGGGAGCAGCGCAGAGTGGAGGTGGCGCGCCGGTCACGAGGCCGGAGCCGCCCGCACCGGAACCCGTGGCCAAGCCCGAGCCGGCGCCCACGCAGACCATGCAGACCGCCGCCGTCGGTGGGGTCGCAGCCGGCGTGGAGACGATCCGGGTCGAGACCGTCGGAGACGCGTCCAACGCCGCGGCCCGGCTGCTCGAGCTGGCCAGTCGCAACGCCGACCAGCTGGTCGAGGACGCCAAGAGCGAGGCCGACAAGATCATCGGCGAGGCCCGGACCAAGGCCGAGCGCCTCCAGGCCGAGTCCAAGATCAACGCCGACAAGCTCGAGGCCGACGCCCGTGGCCGCGCCCAGTCGCTGGACGCCGAGACCGCCGACCGTCGTACGCAGCTTTTCGGCGACCTCGAGCGCGAGCGCGACTCGCTCTCCCACGAGGTCGACAACCTCCGCGCCTTCGAGCGGGAGTACCGCTCGCGCCTCAAGACCTACTTCAGCCAGCAGCTCGACGCCCTCGAGAGCGCCGGCTCCGCCGATCCCAGCCACGGCCAGGGGGCCGGAGGCTTCGCCGCCCAGCCCAAGCGGCTGCGGTCCGTCCTCGGCGACGACGAGAGCTGATTCTCCAGCGGCTCCGAGACGTCTCGGACACGCTCTCGGGCGCTCGCACCAGCAGGTGCCTGCCGTTCGGCATTCCCCATCAGGGGTGAGCGGAGGGCCTGAGCGCCCGACGAAGGCCTGCCCTCGTCCGCGTGCCTGCTTTGAGTGTGCACGTTCTGGGCTATACCCTCCGACGCACGGTGCGCACAGTCACCGGAAGCGTCCGGTACGACGCCGCACGGACTCGGGGAAGGTTCCCATGGCACGCAGCACGACCCGGTCACTGGCCGGCAGGGCCGCCTCGGCCGCGCGCAAGGCGGTGTCCCGACGGTCCGCCGGATCGACCTCGGGCGACTCCGCGTCGGCCGCCAAGGTCCCCGCCAAGAAGGCTGCGGCCAAGAAGACGCCGGCCAAGAGAACTGCTGCGAAGGCTCCGGCGAAGAAGGCGGCGGCCGCGAAGGCGCCGGCCAAGAAGACCGCGGCGAAGGCTTCGGCCAAGAAGACCGCGGCGAAGGCCCCGGCCAAGAAGACCGCGGCGAAGGCCCCGGCCAAGAAGACCGCGGCGAAGGCTCCGGCCAAGAAGACCGCGGCGAAGGCGCAGGGCAAGAAGGCTGCCGCGAAGGCCTCCGCGAAGAAGGCGCCAGCCGCGAAGACGCCGGCCAAGAAGACCGCGGCGAAGGCGCAGGGCAAGAAGGCCGCGGCGAAGGCTCCGGCCGAGAAGGCCGCGGCGAAGGCGCAGGGCAAGAAGGCTGCCGCGAAGGCTCCGGCCAAGAAGGCCGCGGCGAAGAAGGCTGCCGAGTCGCCCGTGAAGGCCGCGTCACGGAGGGCCGCGACCTCGGCGTCCAAGTTCCCGGTCCTGCCGAGGGAGAAGCCCTGGACCAAGGCCGAGATCGACGAGGTGATCGCCGACCTCACCGAGGACCGCGCCCGCGCGATCCGGCAGCTCACCGCCCAGGAGGAGGAGCTGGCCGGGCTCATGCGCGACGCCGGCGACGGCGCCGGACACGACCAGGCGGACATGGGCGCGACCAGCTTCGAGCGCGACCAGGAGCTGACCCTCCTCAACACCGAGCGCGAGAAGCTGGCGCAGATCGACCGTGCCCTGTCCCGGATCGCGGACGGCACGTACGGCATCTGCGAGTCCTGCGGCAACCCGATCGGCAAGGGGCGGGCCATGGCGTTCCCGCGTGCCACACTGTGCCTGACATGCAAGCAACGCGAGGAACGGCGCTGATTTCCACAGATCCAGTCGCGAGCTCCTCCGAGGAGCCCCAGCACGAGGCGGCCCCCAGGGCCGACCGCTCCGCCGCTCGCCACCGTCTTCTCTTCGTGCTCGTCGCCGTCACGGCGTACGCCGTCGACCTGCTGACGAAGGTGCTCGCCGTCCAGCACCTCACCCCGGGCGAGCGGGTCGACGTGGTCGGGTCGCTGCTCCGCTTCGACCTGGTGCGCAACCCGGGCGCCGCCTTCAGCACCGGTACGTCGTACACCGTTCTTCTCTCGCTCGTCGCGGTGATCGCCGCGGCTGTGGTGATCCGCTTCGGGCGGCGGCTGGGCGACCCGACCTGGGCGGTCGCGCTGGGCCTGTTGCTGGCCGGAGTCTGTGGCAACCTCACCGACCGGATCTTCCGCGAGCCGGGCTTCATGCGTGGCCACGTCGTCGACTTCCTGGAGCTCCCGCACTGGCCGGTCTTCAACGTCGCCGACATGCTGATCGACGCGGCGGTGATCCTGATCATCGTGCAGACGTGGCGCGGTATCCGGATCACCGGCGCCCGCCACCAGAAGTCGTGAGCGTCTCCGGCGGATCCGAGCTGCGGGTGGTCTCCGTCCCGGAAGGACTGGCGGGGGAGCGGGTCGATGCCGCGATGGCTCGGATGTTCGGCCTGTCGCGCACCCGGGCCGCCTCGCTGATCGCCGACGGCCACGTGCACGTCGACGGCGTGCCCGCCGGCAAGAGCGACCGCGTCCATGCGGGCTCGATGCTCGAGGCCACCCTGCCCGCCGCGGCCGAGCCGATCGAGGTGAAGCCCGAGCTGGTCGAGGGCATCCGGATCATCCACGACGACGACTCGATCGTGGTCCTGGACAAGCCGGTGGGGATCGCGGTGCACCCCTCACCCGGGTGGTCGGGCCCCACCGTGGTCGGCCACCTCGCCGCCGCCGGCTTCCGGATCGCGACCAGCGGCGCGCCCGAGCGGCAGGGGATCGTGCAGCGGCTCGACGTGGGCACGTCCGGGGTGATGGTGATCTGCAAGGGGGAGCGCGCCTACTCGGTGCTCAAGAACGCGTTCCGCCACCGCAACGTCGACAAGGTCTACCACGCTCTCGTCCAGGGACACCCCGACCCGCTCACCGGCACCATCGACGCGCCAATCGGCCGGCATCCGAAGGCCGACTACAAGTTCGCGGTGATGGCCCACGGACGGCACAGCGTGACCCACTACGAGACGCTCGAGGCCCACCGCTTCGCCTCGCTCCTCGAGATCCACCTCGAGACCGGGCGCACCCACCAGATCCGGGTCCACATGAGCGCGCTCAAGCATCCGTGTGTCGGTGACCTGACCTACGGCGCCGACCCGACCCTCGCCCGCCGGGTGGGGCTGGAGCGGCAGTGGCTGCACGCCGTACGCCTCGGCTTCGAGCACCCCGACTCCGGCGAGTACGTCGAGTACGAGTCGCCGTACCCGGACGACCTGGCTCATGCCCTGGAGGTCATCCGTGACGCCCACTGACCGTAACGACCAGCCGGCGCCCGCGGAGGTGACGGTACGCCGCGCGGTTGCCGAGGACGGAACCGCGATCGCCACCCTCTACTCGTCGGCGCGGGCCCACGCCGTCCCGCAGATGCCCCCGCCCGTGCACACCCCGGAGGAGGACCTCGTGTTCTACTGCCGGCGGATCACCGACGACGAGGTGACGACCTGGGTCGCCGAGGCGGACGGCGAGATCCTGGGCTTCGCGCTGTGCACCCCGACGTTCCTCGACGGCCTCTACGTCCGCTCCGACCTCAAGGGCCAAGGTATCGGGTCGCTGCTGCTCGACGTGGTCGAGGCGACACACCCGGACGGCTACGAGCTGTGGGTCTTCGAGAGCAACATCGGTGCCCGCCGCCTCTACCAGCGCCGGGGACTGGTCGAGGTCGAGCACACCGACGGCGCCGGGAACGAGGAGAAGGCGCCGGACGTCCGGATGGCCTGGTGCCCGTCGGGCTCGCCGAGGTCCCGGAGCTGAGGAGTCCCGGTGCCTGCCGCTGGGCATCCGGTCAGGCCGACGCCCCATACCTCACATCTGCACCACCGGCCGGCCTCTCTTGGCGCTTCTCGGGTGTTGCAACGGCTGAGAAGCGCAGGGATCCCCGGTGAGCCGGGGATCCCGACACGGCTTCAACACCGCGTCAACACCCACCGACCGCGTGGCCCTTCCACGATCGGGCTCTCCGCAGGCGTGGTTCGCGGCAGGTGAACCGGCTTGCGACCAGACTGTGCCGAGAAGCCGGGGACGAGATCAGACGCCAGGAGGTGGCCGGTGCCGGAACACACGTTGATCGTGCTGCGACACGCGAAGTCGGACTGGTCCGGAGGTGGGGCAGATCGGCAGCGGCCCCTGGCGAAGCGGGGGAGACGCCAGGCCCCGGACGCCGGGCGGTGGCTGGCCGCGAACGCCGGGCGGATCGACCTCGCGGTGGTCTCACCGGCCGAGCGCGCGAGAGCCACATGGGAGCTCGCCTCGGCGGAGCTCGCCGTACCGCCTCCGACACGGATCGACGACCGGGTGTACGCCGCCTCCGCAGCCGGGCTGCTGGAGGTGGTCCGGGAGCTTCCGGACGAGCTGGGCACGGTCGTGCTCGTCGGCCACAACCCCGGCCTCGAGGACCTGGTGTCGCTGCTCACGGAGCAGTACGTGCGGATGGTGACGTCCGGCCTCGCCGTGCTGACCCTCTCGGGACCGTGGGCCGGCGCCGCCCACGCCTCGGCCGAACTGCGGGCATCGGGGCGTCCACCCGGCGAATTGGGCGACGTGCCTTAGGTTGGCGGTGGAGGTGGGGATGCGACCATCCATGGACACGGCCGTTCGGCGGTCTCGGCAGGAGCCCAACGCCTTCGCCCGCGACCTGTTCGACGGACTGCCGCGCCGGTACGACCTGCTCGAGGAGCTGCTGTCCTTCGGGCAGAACCGCCGCTGGCGGAAGGCGATGGTCGACCCCGTGGTGCAGGCGCGGCCGCGTCGCGTGCTCGACGTCGCCACCGGCACCGCGGGCGTGGCGCTCGTGCTCGCCGCTCGCACGGGCGCGGAGGTCACCGGCATCGACCTCACCGAGGAGATGGTGCGTCGAGGGCGGGACCGGGTCGCGGGGGCGGGGGAGAAGCGCGTGCGGCTGGTCGTCGGACGGGCGGAGCAGCTGCCCTTCGACGACGCGTCGTTCGACGCCCTCACCTTCACCTACCTGCTGAGGTACGTCGCGGACCCGGCGGCGACCGTGCGGGAGCTGGCGCGCGTCGTCCGCCCCGGTGGGGTCGTCGCGAGCCTGGAGTTCGCGGTCCCGCCGGCACCGATCTGGCTGCCTGCCTGGCGCCTGTATACGCGGATCGGGTTGCCGGCGGCCGGGCTGGTCACCGGTGGTCGGGAGTGGGCGCACGTCGGCCGGTTCCTCGGGCCGTCCATCGAGGAGCACTACCGTCGCCATCCGGTGGCGGAGCACGTCGCGATGTGGCGCGAGGCGGGTCTGGTCGACGTGCGCACTCGTGCCATGAGCCTCGGCGGGGGCCTGGTGATGCAGGGCCGGCGCGCGGATGGTTGAGGCACCCGCCTTCTACGCACGCCGCGGCGGACGGCTCGCGGACTGGTGGACGGTGCTCCACCCGCCGTACACCGTGTGGCACCTCAGTTACGTCGTGCTGGGTGCGGCGCTCGCGCCGCACCGGGACTGGACCGCCCTGGCCATGTCGGTGCTGGCGTTCTTCTTCGCGGTGGGCGTCGCGGCCCACGCGCTCGACGAGCGGACCGGCCGACCCCTCGGTACGGCGATCCCCGACCGGGTGCTCACCGCAGCAGCAGCGGTCAGCCTCGCCCTTGCGGCGGGGCTCGGCCTGTACGGCGCCCTGTGGTGGCACGGGACCAACGTGGCCCTGCTCGTCGCCGTACCGGTCGGCGTGACCCTGGTCGTGGCCTACAACCTCGAGCTGTTGGGAGGACACCTCCACAACAACACCGTCTTCGCGCTCGCCTGGGGCGGCTTCCCGGTCGTCGTCGGGTACGTTGCCCAGTCGCCCGGCCTCGAGGTGTCGGGCATCGCCTCCCTGCCGGCGGCCACCGCGGCGGCCGTGGCCCTCACCACCGCACAGCGCCATCTGAGCACGCCCGCCCGGGAGCTCCGGCGCCGGACCATCGCGGTCTCGGGTTCGCTGACCACGGTGGAGGGCGAGGACCGTCCCTTGGACCGCGGCACCCTCCTGGCTCCGCTCGAGGGGGGTCTGCGCGCCCTCTCCTGGGCGGTTCCCCTGGTCGCCCTGGCCCTGCTGCTCGCCCGGACATGAGGGACCCCCGGGGACCCCCCCGGTTGTCGGTGCGCCCTGTCAGGATCGCCTCACGTGGTCGCGTAGGCTGGCGGCCTTCCCCCAGCTGGTCAGTCCAGGCCGTGCGTCTGCCCGACCTCCTGATACTCGCTTGTCCGCGCCGCTGAGGAGGTCCTCCCCGCCCATGTCGTCCGGCTCCCTCACAGGTGGGGACTTCGTCCACCTGCACGTCCACACCGAGTACTCCATGCTCGACGGCGCGGCCCGACTGGACGACCTGTTCCGGCGTACGTCGGAGCTCGGGATGACGAGCATCGCGATGACCGACCACGGCAACGTGTTCGGTGCCTACGACTTCTACAGCAAGGCGAAGGCGGCCGGGATCAAGCCGATCATCGGCATGGAGGCCTACCTCACCCCCAACACCAGCCGCTTCGAGAAGAAGCGTGTCCGGTGGAACGACGGCGGCGAGGACGACGTGAGCGGCTCGGGCGCCTACACCCACATGACCCTCCTCGCGGAGAGCACCGCCGGCATGCACAACCTGTTCCGGCTCTCGAGCCGGGCCAGCATGGAGGGCTACTACTACCAGCCGCGGGCCGACCGCGAGCTCCTCGCCGAGTACGCCGCGGGGCTGATCGGGACGACCGGCTGCCCGTCGGGAGAGGTCCAGACCTGGCTGCGCATCGGCGACTACGCCAAGGCCCGGCGGGCCGCCGCCGACTTCCAGGAGATCCTCGGCAGGGACAGCTACTTCGTGGAGCTGATGGACCACGACCTGGCCGTCGAGAAGCGCGTCCGCGACGGTCTGCTCCAGATCAGCCAGGACCTCGCGATCCCGCTGATCGCGACCAACGACTCCCACTACGTCATGCGCGAGGACGCGCCCGCCCACGAGCACCTGCTGTGCGTGTCGTCGGGCTCGGTGATGAGCGACCCCAAGCGCTTCAAGCTCGACGGCGACGGCTACTACATCAAGTCCCCCGCCGAGATGCGCGAGCTGTGGGAGCACAAGCACGGCATGAAGGAGGCCTGCGACAACACCCTCCTGATCGCGGAGCGCTGCGGCGTCGACTTCACCGAGGGCAACGGCACCTTCATGCCGCGCTTCCCGGTGCCGGACGGCGAGACCGAGGAGTCGTGGTTCCGCCAGGAGGTCGAGCGGGGCCTCCGGCGGCGTTACCCGGGCGGCATCACACCCGCGGTCCGCGAGCGAGCCGACTTCGAGATGGGCGTGATCGCCCAGATGGGCTTCCCGGGCTACTTCCTGGTCGTGGCCGACTTCATCAACTGGGCCAAGGACAACGGCATCCGGGTGGGCCCCGGCCGAGGCTCGGGTGCGGGCTCGATGTGCGCCTACGCGATGCGGATCACCGACCTCGACCCCCTCGAGCACGGCCTCCTGTTCGAGCGGTTCCTCAACCCCGACCGCGTCTCGATGCCCGACTTCGACATCGACTTCGACGAGCGCCGGCGCGGCGAGGTGATCCGCTACGTCACCGAGAAGTACGGCGAGGACCGCGTCTCGCTGATCATCACCTACGGCACGATCAAGGCCAAGCAGGCGGTCAAGGACTCCAGCCGGATCCTCGGCTACCCGTTCGCCATGGGCGACCGGATCACCAAGGCCATGCCGGCCGCGGTGATGGGCAAAGACGTCCCGCTCAAGCAGATCTTCGACTCCGAGCACCGGCGCTACGGCGAGGGCGCCGAGTTCCGGTCCCTCTACGAGTCCGACCCCGACGTCAAGACCGTGGTCGACACCGCCATCGGGCTCGAGGGTCTGAAGCGGCAGTGGGGCGTCCACGCCGCCGGCGTGATCATGTCCAGCGAGCCGCTGCTCGACATCATCCCGCTGATCCGCCGCCCCCAGGACGGCGCCATCATCACCCAGTTCGACTACCCGATGTGCGAGCACCTCGGGCTGATCAAGATGGACTTCCTGGGGCTGCGCAACCTCACCGTCCTCGACGACACGGTGAAGAACATCGAGCGCAACCGCGGTCAGTCCGTGGTCCTCGAGGACCTCCCGCTCGACGACCCCGCGACGTACGCCCTCATGCAGCGCGGAGACACCCTCGGGGTCTTCCAGCTCGACGGCGGGCCGATGCGGGCCCTGCTCCGCTCCATGCGTCCCGACCAGTTCGCCGACATCTGTGCGGTCGGTGCGCTCTACCGACCCGGCCCGATGGGAATGGACTCCCACAACAAGTACGCCCGTCGCAAGACCGGGCGGGAGCCGATCGAGCCGATCCACCCCGAGCTCGCCGAGCCCCTGGCCGAGATCCTCGACGAGACCTACGGCCTCACCGTCTATCAGGAGCACGTGCTCGCCATCGTCCGCAAGGTCGCCGGATACTCCCTCGGCCAGGCGGACCTGCTCCGCAAGGCGATGGGCAAGAAGAAGCGCGAGATCCTGGACGCCGAGTTCGTGCCGTTCGAGGCCGGCATGCGCGCCAACGGCTACTCCAAGGATGCGATCGAGGCGCTGTGGGACATCCTGGTGCCGTTCAGCGACTACGCCTTCAACAAGGCGCACGCCGCGGCGTACGGCCTGGTCTCCTACTGGACGGCCTACCTCAAGGCCAACTACCCGGCCGAGTACATGGCGGCGCTCCTGACGTCGGTGAAGGACGACAAGGACAAGATGGCGATCTACCTCAACGAGTGTCGTCGGATGAAGATCCAGGTGCTGCCGCCCGACGTCAACGAGTCGGAGGCGAACTTCACGCCGGTCGGCGGCGACATCCGCTTCGGCCTCACCGCGATCCGCAACGTCGGCGCCAACGTCGTCGACAAGATCGTCGAGGCACGCCGCGGCAGGGGTCGCTATGAGCACTTCAACGACTTCCTCGACAAGGTCGACCCGCTGGTCTGCAACAAGCGGGTGATCGAGTCGCTGGTGAAGGCCGGGGCGTTCGACGACATGGGGCACGGACGCCGGGCCCTGGTGGCGATCCACGAGCAGGCGGTCGACCGGTACGCCTCGATCAAGAAGGACTCCGGGGGCGGCCAGGACTCCCTCTTCGACGACCTGATGGGCGACGCGTCCCCGGTCTTCGACATGACCGTCGCCATCCCCGAGATCGACGAGTGGGACAAGATGACCCTGCTCGGCCACGAGCGCGAGATGCTCGGCCTCTACGTCTCCGACCATCCGCTGATGGGGCTCGAGCACATCCTCTCGGCCACCAGCGACTGCTCGATCGGCCAGCTCCTGCTCGACGAGGAGCGACCCGACAGCAGCCCGATCACGGTCACGGGCCTGGTCACCTCCGTCCAGCGCAAGATCACCAAGCGCGGCGACACCTGGGCGGTGATCACCCTCGAGGACCTCGACGGTGCCATCGAGGTGCTGATGTTCCCCCACACCTACCAGCTGGCCGGCGGCGTGCTCGCCGAGGACGCGATCCTCACGGTCAAGGGCAAGCTCTCGCGCAGCAAGGACACTCCTGAGATCCGCGCCGAGGAGGTGAGCCTCCCCGACCTGACCGACGACCGCACCGGGCCGGTGGTCGTCAGCCTTCCGGTCACCCGGTGCACCCCGCCCGTGGTCGATCAGCTGAAGGAGGTGCTCCGCACCCATCCCGGTGTGACCGAGGTCCACCTGCGCCTGCTCGGCCGCGAGCGGACCACGGTGATGCGCGTCGACGACCGGCTGCGGGTCGCGGCCGGCGCTCCGCTCTTTGCCGACCTGAAACAGCTCCTGGGGCCGGGGTGCCTGAGCCGATGACCGACGACCAGGCCACCGCGACGACCGGGCCGCGAACGGCGAGCAGCCCGGTCCGGTTCGTCGTGCTCACCCTCCTGGCGTACGCCGCGCTGGGTGCCGTCGCAGGCGCCGTCTGGGAGTGGGTGTGGACCCCGCCGGTGAACGTGATCCACGACCACCAGGTCTTCTACTCCAGCTACGAGTCTCTGCGCCGCGTCTTCAGCGGCACCGGCCTCTACGCCGTGGTGGCCGCGGTGGCGAGCGTGCTGATCACCCTCGGGGTGTGCCTGCTCAGCCGCGGCCGCGAGCTGCTCACGCTGGTCACGGTGCTGGTCGGCTCGGTGATCGCCGCGGTGCTCATGCGTCTGGTGGGGGGCGTGCTCGGCCCCGACGACCCGTTGCAGGTGGCCAAGACGACGGCCAACAGCGACCACGTCCTCGGCCGGCTCACGGTCGATGGCTTCAGCGCCTACCTCGTGTGGCCGATGGTCTCGCTGTTCGTCCTGGCCCTGGTGTTCTTCGCCGTTCCCGGCAGCCAGGCCCCGCGGCCCCGTCGTACCCAGGCTGCCGATCCTCGCGCAACGGTGGGCAGCCAGCTGCCGGCCGACCGGCAGGGGCTCGTCGACCAGATACGGTCCGCGCGGTTCACGCCCACGCGCGTCCGCCAGGGATACGAGATGGGGACTGTCGACGCGATGCTGGACCGCGCTGTCGCGGCGGTGAGCCGCGGTGAGCCGCTGGGGCCCGTCCTCGATGTCGCACTGCCGACCGTCAGCTGGCGTGAGGGCTACGACATCGCGGAGGTGCGTGCGTTCCTCGACGGGCTGCGTGACTCTGCTGGCGGCATGGAGCCTCGCATGTAGGCTGCGGCCGCCTGGGCCGAGCAAGCGGCCTTTCACGGGGAGTCACCACCCGATGTCCGAGCAGTACCCGCCCAGCGGCGAGCCCGAGCACCTCGACTACGGCGGGGCGCTCCGCTGCCACACCCAGACGCCCCGGCCGGGAGCCGACGGGGCGCGCAGCCGTCGCCGCGCTTGATGGATCGGGGGAGCCGTCCTCGCCTGGCCGGTGTCGGCACCGGCGCATGGGCGGCGCTGAGCTTCTTTCAGCAGTGTGCGCAACCGGCCGTGGGCCCTGCCCCTGAGCATCGACGCCCTCGAGCCCTCCATCACCAAGCTGGCCGCGGGTGACCAGCAGACCCTCGACAAGATCACGCCCCTCCGGGCGCTCGGGATGTCCAGCTGGACAGAGGGCGACGCGGTCAGGCTCTCGCTCAAGCTCACCACCGATTGACACGCACGCCCATGCGCGGGGCGGTGGGTGAGCCACGGTTTCTGCGATCGAGATGGTGGCTGGCTCACCGGCACCTCCAGGCTCATGCGCGGCGCGGTGGGTGAGCCATCGTTTTCGCCTCCCAAACGGTGGCTGGGTCACCGGCACCTGCACGCCCGAGCGCTGGGCGGTGGGTAAGCCATGGTTTCTGCAACCGAGATGGTGGCTGGCTCACCGGCACCTGCAGGCCAATGCGCGGGGCGGTGGGTGAGCCACCGTTTTCGCGACCCAAACCACTTTGTTCCTCGGTCGCGTCGCTTGCTCGACCTGGCTGAGCCCACGTGACGCGCTCGTTTCACGCGCGCTACTGCTCGGCTCAATTGGGTGACCAGCGGGTGCGGGCGATCTCGGTGGCCGGGAGCGACGGCAGGACCTGCATGGTGCGCATCTCGCCGCGGAGCACGGCGGTCACCATCTGCAGCCGGTCGGTGGTGTCCTCGGCCTCGAGCAGGGCCTGCCGCTCCGCCAGGCTGAGCGGGGCCAGCGCCGCCAACGCCCACGAGAGGTACGTCGGGTCACGTGGCAGGTCGGTCGCGGGTGGCTCGCGGTCGATGTCGAGCAGCGCACCGCAGTACGCGTCGTACGTCGCGCGTGCGGACGCCGCGACCCAGTCGGGGACCTCGACCTCGTGCTCGACCAGCGGTGTGACCTGGCCGACGGGGTAGGCGCCGCTGGTGTCGAGGCGCTCGAGCTCGATCCGGTCGAGCCCGACCGCGACCAGCTCGAAGGTGCCGTCGGGGCGTGCCTCGACCTCGGTCATCTTCACCCGGCAGCCGACGCGGAACAGCCATTGCGCACCGTGCTCCCCGACCTCGTAGCCCTCGCGGATGCCGACCGAGCCGAAGACCCGCTCGGTCGGGTCCTCGACCCGCAGGAGGTGATGCACGAGGGCGCGGTAGCGGTCCTCGAAGACCCGCAGCGGCACGCTCATCCCGGGGAACAGCACCGTGTTCAGCGGAAACATCGGGAGCGCGTGGCTCATGTGCCAACGGTATCCGTCATCCGTCCCCCGATCGGCCCGGTCCTGCCGGGAGTGTCGGGCATGCGTGCGCGCAAGCGTGCTGCGCCGCTCGATGCGGTCGTCCGGTCCGCTTCGCAGGACTGGACGACCTCGCTCGGACGCGCCGTTCGTAGAATCGGGGCATGATCCGGCGAATCGACCTGCGCGGGAGCACGCCCGCGGACTACCGCGACGTCGTGCCGCGCGCGGAGTTCGACGTGGACGCGGCGGTGGAGGTCGTGCGCCCGATCTGCGACGCCGTCCGCGCCCGAGGTGTGGATGCGATCGCCGAGCTGTCGCTGCGGTTCGACGGGGTCGCCCCGGAACAGCTCCGGGTCCCCCAGGAGGCGCTCGACCGCGCCCTGGCCGAGCTCGACCCGGCCGTCCGGGCCGGTCTCGACGAGTCGATCGCCCGACTGCGCCGCACCTGCGAGGCCGAGCTCGAGCACGACATCACCACCTCGCTGGGCGACGGCGCCACGGTGACCCACCGGATGGTGCCGATCCGCCGCGTAGGGCTCTACGCCCCGGGTGGCATCGCGCCGCTGGTCTCCAGCGTCGTGATGAACGTCGTGCCGGCCCAGGTCGCGGGCGTCACCTCGCTCGCGCTGTCCAGCCCGCCCCAGAAGGACAACGGCGGCCTGCCCGCGCCGACGGTCCTGGCCGCATGCGCCCTGCTCGGCGTCGACGAGGTGTACGCCGTCGGCGGGGCGCAGGCGATCGCGATGTTCGCCTACGGCGCGGGGGAGTGTGCGCCGGTCGACCTGGTCACCGGGCCGGGCAACATCTACACCGTCGCCGCCAAGCGGCTGCTCAAGGGCCGCGTCGGGATCGACGCCGAGGCCGGCCCGACCGAGATCGCGATCCTCGCCGACGACACCGCCGACCCGGCGTACGTCGCCGCCGACCTGGTCAGCCAGGCCGAGCACGACCCGAACGCCGCAAGCGTCCTGGTCACCGACTCCCTCCGGCTCGCCGACGAGGTGGAGGCAGAGCTCGACAAGCAGGTCCACGCGACCCGTCACACCGAGCGGATCCTGGCCGCCCTGGGCGGTCAGCAGTCGGGGATCGTCCTCGTCGACGGCCTCGACCAGGGGCTCGAGGTCGTCGACGCCTACGCCGCCGAGCACCTCGAGGTCCACACCGCCGACGCCGCGTCGGTCGCCGCCCGGGTGCACAACGCCGGTGCGATCTTCGTCGGCCCCTTCGCGCCGGTCTCGCTCGGCGACTACACAGCCGGGTCCAACCACGTCCTCCCGACCGCCGGCTGCGCCTGCCACTCCTCGGGGCTGTCGGTCCGGTCGTTCCTCAAGGCCGTCCACGTCGTCGACTACCCCCGCGAGGCACTGGCCGAGGTCGCCGGACACGTGGTCGCGCTCGCGGAGGCGGAAGACCTGCCGGCCCACGCCGCGGCGGTGCAGGTCCGGTTCCCTCGATGAGCCCCGTGTCGCTCCGGGAGGAGCTACGCGGCATCGAGCCGTACGGCGCGCCGCAGCTCGACGTCCCGGTCCTCCTCAACGTCAACGAGAACCCCTACCCGCCACCGGCCGCGGTGGTGGCCGACATCGAGCGCGCCGTGGCCGTGGCCGCGCGCGACCTCAACCGGTATCCCGACCGAGAGTTCGTGGCCTTGCGGGAGGCATTCGCCGCCTACCTCGGCCACGGCGTCACCCCGCGGCAGGTGTGGGCCGCGAACGGGTCCAACGAGGTGATGCTGCACCTGCTGCAGGCCTTCGGCGGGCCGGGTCGCACCGCCCTGAGCTTCGCACCGACCTACTCGATGTACCCCGAGT
>JAFMQY010000327.1 GCA_017354415.1 Nocardioides sp. | reverse complement strand
TCGCGCCGATCACGCAGACGATCGCGAGCCACTGCAGCAGCTGGAGGCTCTCGCCGACGACGACGAGTCCGGCGAGGGCCGCGGCGGCCGGCTCGAGCGACATCAGGATCCCGAACACCGCCGGCCGCAGCGTACGCAGGGCGACCAGCTCGCAGCTGTACGGGATCACCGAGCTGAGCAGCCCGACCAGCGACCCCAACAGCCAGATCCGGCCGGAGCCGAGCTCCCCGCCGTACGCCGCGAGCGACGGTGTGAGCACCAGCACCGCCACCAGGGACGCCACCGCCAGCCCGTCCAGCCCCTCCCAGCGCGCGCCCGTGGACCGGCTCAACAGGATGTACGCCGCCCATGCCGCTGCCGCGATCAGCGCGAACCCCACCCCGGTCCAGGTGATCGCGCCCGGCTCGATCCCGAGCAGCACCACCCCGATCCCGGCGAGCCCGACCCAGACCAGGTCGCGCGGCCGCCGCGAGCCGACGACCGCCAGCGTCAGCGGTCCGGCGAACTCGACCATCACGGCGATGCCGAGCGGGATCCGGGCGAAGGCCTGGTAGATCGACCAGTTCATCAGCCCGAGCGCGACGCCGAAGCCGACGACCACCTGCCAGTCGCGGGCCGAGCGGTTGCGCAGCCGCGGCCTCGCGACGGCGAGCAGCACGAGGCACGAGGAGAACAGCCGCAACCAGACGATCGTGGTGGGCGACACCTCGTCGAAGAGGCTCTTCGCGATCGCGGCGCCGAACTGGACCGAGAAAATCCCCACGAGCACCAGCAGCACCGGAGATTTGGCCTCCGAACGTGCTGACAAGGGGGTGGCCACGGGGCCAGGGTAGGGAACTATGGCGACGGTGCTGATGGTAGGGACCCGTAAAGGACTGTGGATCGGCCACTCCGACGACGCGCGCGAGGAGTGGAAGATCAGCGGACCGTACTTCGGTCTCCAGGAGGTCTACTCCTGTTATGTCGACACCCGTGGCGACACGCCACGGCTCTACGCCGGGCCGGCGAGCACCTGGCTCGGCCCGCAGGTGCAGCACTCCGACGACCTCGGCGAGACCTGGACGGAGAGCCCGGGTGACCCGCGGTTCCCCGAGGGCCTCGACGCGAGCGTGGAGCGGGTCTGGCAGATCACCGGCGGGCCCGGACCGGATGGCGGGCCTGGCGCCGTCTGGGCGGGTACCGAGCCCGGCGCGGTCTTCACCTCGTACGACGGCGGCGAGACGTTCGCCCTGCAGCGGGCGCTCTGGGACCACCCGCACCGGCCGGAGTGGGGCGCGGGGTACGGCGGCCAGGCGTTCCACACCCTCCTGCCGCACCCGACAGATCCGAACTCGGCGCTCGTCGCGATCTCGACCGGCGGCGTCTACGCGACGACCGACGGCGGTACGTCGTGGGAGCCGCGCAACCAGGGCATCAGGGTGGCGTTCGCTCCGGAGGGTCAGGAGTTCCCGGAGTTCGGCCAGTGCGTCCACAAGGTCACACGGCATCCGTCCCGCCCGGATCGGCTCTACCTTCAGAACCACGGCGGTGTCTACCGCTCCGACGACGAGGCACGCTCGTGGTCCTCGATCGCGGACGGACTGCCGTCGGACTTCGGGTTCCCCGTCGTCGTCCATCCGCACCAGCCGGACACCCTCTTCGTCTTCCCGCTCGAGGGCGAGATGCGGTGCCCACCGGAAGGGATAGCGCGGGTATGGCGCTCGCGCGACGCCGGTGAGACGTGGGAAGGCGTGGGCGCGGGGCTGCCCGATCCGTGCTATGTCGCGGTGGTCAGGGACGCGATGTGCGCCGATGACCACGAGACCACGGGGCTGTACGCCGGCTTCCGCAACGGCGAGGTGCTCGTGTCCACCGACGACGGCGACAGCTGGCGTGTCGCCGTGGAGAACCTCCCCGACGTCGTCTGCGTCCGCGCGGCCCGGGTCTGAGGCCGCGCCCCTGACCAACCGGCACGCGACGCGCCTTGCGGGCGTGGGGCAGGTCAGGTGCGGGGAGCCGGAGCCGGTCAGATGTGTTGGGCATCCTCCTCGACCGGCCCGGCGGTGGGCTCGGCACGGGTGGGCGGCTCGGGGCCGACCGTCGGCACCGCATGGAGGGGTTCGCGTTCGCGGTCGTCGGTCTCGATCGGCTCGGGCACCGTGGCGGTGATGGTGCTTCCGTCAGGACGCTTGCC
>JAFMQY010000095.1:12333-14571 GCA_017354415.1 Nocardioides sp. | reverse complement strand
GCCTACGGGCGGGGGAGCGCGGCCCGACCCAGAACGGGTCGGGCCGTTACCGTGTCAGGCATGGACGACGAGACGCTGCGGACGGTGGATCTCACCCGCATCGGCGCGGGCCGCTACCAGGCGGTCAACGTGCGCGGGGGAGTGCTCACGATCGGGTCCGGCGGCGACTCGGAATTCAGCCCGGTGGAGCTCCTGCTGGCCGCGCTGGCGGGGTGCTCCGCGATCGACGCGGACCTGATCACGAGCAAACGGGCGTCGCCGGATGCGTTCGACATCCGGGTCCGGGGGCATAAGGTGCGCGACGAGGGCGGGAACCACCTGGTGGACCTCGCGGTCAGCGTCTCGATCCGGTTTCCCGAGGGCGAAGCGGGCGACCGGGCCCGTGAGGTCCTGCCCCGAGCTGTCCGGCAGTCCAGAGACCGGTTGTGCACGGTCGGCCGCACGCTCCAGCTCGGGACCTCGATCGACTACACGGTCGACTGACCCGCACCCGATCAGCCGACGGTGACCTGCTGCAGGGTCACGGGCACCTTGGGGTGGCCATCGCCATGCCCGTATGCGTTGTCGGTGCCCTGCCTCGCCACGTCTCGCACCGCCTGGACACTGGCCGACGACACCTGGCCGAACACCGTGTACGTCGGGGGGAGCCGCGTGTTCCGGTAGACGATGAAGAACTGTGACCCGCCGGTGTTCGGCTGCCCGATGTTGGCCATCGCCAGGGTGCCGGCGCCGTAGGTCTCCTGGCCGGTCAGCTCGTCGGGAATCGTGTAGCCGGGTCCGCCGGTACCGGTCCCGGTCGGGTCTCCGCACTGGAGCACGTAGATGACCTCCGTGGTGAGCCGGTGGCACGGCGTCTTGTTGAAGAACCCCTGCCTGGCCAGCGAGACGAACGAGCTCACCGTGCACGGCGTCTTGTCGGCGTCGAGCGTCGCCTGCAAGGTCCCGATCGATGTCCTCATGGTCACGGGGACAGTCCCGTGGACATCCGGCGTCGACGGCGGTGGGTTCACCCTCCGGGTCGCGCCCTGGGTGGCGGCCGGGTAGTCGCACGTCGTGCCGCCGGCGGGGGAGATGGGGCTCCCCGCAGGGCTGGCACCGGTGTCCTCCGCGGCCGGGCTGGCGGAGCCGCCCCCACATGCTGCGAGGAGCGGCACCAGGAGAAGGGCGGCCGCGCACGCGGCGAGTCGCATCGACACGGCGTCGAGAATAGGAGGGAAGTGGTGATCGGCCACCAGGGGGACCGCGGCGGGTATGCCGACGCCCGCTCGCTGGTACGACCTGCTAGACAGTCACTCATGGCAACCACCTCGCTCCGCGGCAGCCCGGCCCACACCATCGGAGAGCTGCCCGCGATCGGCAGCACCGCACCGCCGTACACCCTGGCCGGCGCTGACCTGACCGACATCTCCTCGGAGGCACACCGCGGCTCCCGGGTGGTGCTCAACATCTTCCCCAGCATCGACACGGGTGTCTGCGCGGCGTCCGTACGCCGGTTCAACGAGCTCGCAGCGGGGCTGGACAACACGGTGGTCGTCTGCGCGTCGGCCGACCTCCCCTTCGCGATGGGGCGGTTCTGCGGCGCCGAGGGGATCGAGAACGTCACCGCCGGGTCGGCGTTCCGGAGCAGCTTCGGCGCCGACTACGGCGTCACGATCGTCGACGGTCCCATGCGCGGGCTACTGGCCCGCGCCGTCGTCGTGCTCGACGGCGACGGCACGGTGGTCCACACCCAGCTCGTGCCGGACATCGGTGTCGAACCCGACTACGACGCCGCGGTCGCCGCGCTCGGCTGACCGCTGCTGGGCCGACGGCGATGTCACACCACCTGCGTCGTGTGGTCCTGTTCCTGGCGGGCCTGCTGCTGATCGTTCTCGGACTCGTGCTGGTCGTGCTCCCAGGCCCACTGACGATCCCGCCGATCCTGCTCGGGCTGTGGCTGTGGTCGCTCGAGTTCGAGTTCGCCCGGCACTGGCTGCGCCCCTTCCGCGTGCGCGGCGCGGCCGCGTGGAGCCAGGCGAAGGAGAAGCCGGTGCACACGACGGTGATCACCCTCCTGGGCCTGGTCGGGGCCGGTCTCCTGATCTGGGCCGCCCTGCGGTACGACGCGTTCGACCGCGGCCGCGACCTGATCGGGTTCGGCTTCTGAGCGGGCACGACGCCGTACGTACGACGACCCCGGGCCGCCGGTCGGCAGCCGGGGTCGTCGTACGTCGTGTCCGGGACCCGGCTCAGCCCTGG
>JAFMQY010000095.1:0-12323 GCA_017354415.1 Nocardioides sp. | reverse complement strand
CCTGGTGGCGTCGGGGGTCGTCGTACGTCGCGTCGTCGGGCGAGTCAGGCCTGCGGCGCGAGTGCGAACTGCACGCGACCGGCCTCGTCGATCGAGGCGTCGAGGATCTGGTCGTCGAGCTGCTCGGACGCCGGGGGATCGAGATAGACCACGGCTCCGTTGGACTCGACTGTCTGATCACCCGGCTGCGGCTGTTGCGCCGCGGTCACCATCAGTCCCTGTGATGGGTCCTCGCTACTGATGCGTAGACCCGTGCTGTCGGACCCGCCCTGCTGGGCGGTGATGTCCTTGACGATCGTGCTGGCGTTCTCCGTGAGGGTGAGCACGTGCTCTCCTTCGTCGATTGCTGGCAGGACCTCTCCACCCTTCCTCGCATCCCTGCGGCACGCAAACCCGGCGCGCCCTGCCTGGGCGGTCCGCGCCCGCGTCAGACGGGACCGACTCGTAGCGGGCAGAACGCCTCGCGTGCTCCGGTCGGTGATCCCGCGCTCGTCGTCCCGGACAGCCTGCGCATCAAGAGCGGGCCGCATCAGCGACTGGACCGGTTGATGATCAGGCTTCCTCGGAGATGTCCGCGCCGCTCTCCGCGTGGTAGAGGTGCACCTGCTCGCCTGCCCGCTCATCGCGGGCGACAGGAGATGGGAAGTCGGCGCTACCTGGCGCCGCTTATTGACATAATGTCGGTTATCGGCGAAACGAGCGGGGTTGCGATGGGAGGCGAGAAATCCCGTTCGGCGTGGTATCGGACACTGTCACCCAGGTGCGGCAGCGGACCTGCGGTTTGGCCACAAACCGCAACCTGGAACGTTCCAGCTTTGCGGATTGGTGCCAAACCGCAAGAGACCAACAGCCCGGCTCCGCCACCCACCGAGCGAGTATTGACCTTCCACCCAGACGCCAGGCCAGACATCCATGCCACGCCCTTTCATCCTCCTCGATGTGGACGGCTGCCTCGCGCCGTACCCGATCGGGTACGTCCCTGATGGCTTCGAGCCGGTGTTCCTCAGCGAGTCGGTTCCACCGGTTCTTCTCGCACAGCGCCACCGCGCGGCGCTCGGGCGTCTCGCCGAGCGGGCCGACCTGGTGTGGTGTACGGCCTGGGAGCACGAGGCGAACCACTACATCGGGCCCTGGCTGGGGCTGCCGCCCCTGCCCGTCATCGCCTTCGACGACATGCGCTACCAAGCCGGCGATCGCGGCTGCTGGAAGACGAGGACGGTCGAGGCCTGGTTGGCCGAGCACAACCGCGCTGACCGTCCGTGGGTCTGGCTCGACGACGAGATCACGCCGGCCGACGAGGAGCGCTTGGCCGGCCATCCGGCGCCGCACCTTCTGGTCGGTACGGACCCCTTCGTCGGACTGACCGACCTCGACGTCCGACGGGTCGAGGACTGGATCGGCTCGCTCTGAGCGGTCGTCAGGGCTTGCGCCAGACCGACACGTGGCTGTCGCTGGTGGCCAGGAACGGGTGGCCGCTCCAGTCGGCCCAGCGGGACTCGAGCTCGAGTCCGGCCAGCTGCGCCATCAGGTCGCACTCGGATGGCCAGATGTAGCGGAAGCGACCGACGCTGTAGCGAACGTTGCCTCAGGGTCCCTGACGTAGTGGTGGGACGCGCACTCCTGGGTGACCACGTCGTAGGTGTCGAAGAGCAGGTGCCCCTCGTCGACGCTCATCGGGACGGCTTCCTGTCCCGGAGTCAGCCGCTGGAGCGGAGGCACCCAGAGGTCGATCACGAACCGACCGCCCGGTCGCAGGTGGTGTGGCGCGTTGCGGAAGCACTGCACCTGCTCGGCCTGGGTGCGGAGGTTCGAGATGCTGTTCCACACCAGGTAGACGAGCGAGAAGTCCCCTGCGCCGGGGACGACCGTGGTCGCCATGTCGCCGACGACCGCGGGTAGCCGGGACTCGTCGACCTTACGACGGAGCTGGGCCAGCATCGCCTCGGACAGCTCGATCCCCGTGACCGGCACTCCTCGTTCGGACAGCGGGATCCCGACCCGGCCGGTCCCGATGGCGAGCTCCAGCGCCGGTCCGCCGTCGGCGAGGCGCTCGAGGAGGTCGACCGTGGGTCCGAGCACCTCGGGCGCGAAGTACGACGCGGCGTCCTCGTCGTACGTCGCAGCCGTCTCTTCGCCCCACACCTCGCTGGTCGTCACGACGTGCAGCGTTCCATCGCGGGTGGTCCCGCGCGAGCGGTTATCGAGCCCCGGGGCTAGCGTCGGGAGCGTGCCAAGGTCCTTCCGGCGAGGGTGTCCCCCTCGCCGGCGCCCGTTCGTCGTTCGGTAGGAAGCCCTCGACCCGCGGAGGTGTGCATGCTGTACGCGCTGATGATCTACGCCGAGCCCGGCCTCGACGAGCGGATCCCCCAGGAGGAACGTGAGGGCGTCACCGCCGAGTACCAGGCGCTGCTGGACGACCCACGCGTTGTCCAGGCGGCGCGGCTCCACCCGGCCGAGGCCGCCACCTGTGTGCGGGTGGTCGACGGCCGGACGCTGGTCAGCGACGGCCCGTTCGCCGACACCAAGGAGATCCTGGGCGGGCTCGCCCTGTTCGAGGCCGACGACCTGGACGAGGCGCTCGAGATGGCGGCGCGGATCCCGGCCGCCCGGATGGGTGGCGCCGTCGAGGTCCGGCCGGTGGTGGTGCAACCCTGACCGGCCTGGAGGACGTCTTCCGCGACGAGTGGGGCCGGGTGCTGGCCTCGCTCGTCGGGTACCTCCGCGACTTCGACGCCGCCGAGGAGGCCACCCAGGAGGCGTTCACGATCGCGGCGGAGCGCTGGGAGACGTCGGGCATTCCGGCCAACCCGGGTGCCTGGCTGGTGACCACCGCCCGCAATCGTGCGATCGACCGGATCCGCCGGGACCGCACCCTGACCAGGAAGATCCCCCTGCTGCCGGAGCCCGAGGCCACCATGGACGAGTTCGACGACCCTGTGATCGACACCGTGATCGACCACCTGGGTGACACCGGGATCAAGGACGAGCGGCTCGAGCTGATCTTCACCTGCTGCCACCCGGCGCTTCCCCTGGAAGGGCAGGTGGCGCTCACCCTGCGCGCCCTCGGTGGCCTGAGCACGGCCGACATCGCCCGGGCGTTCCTGGTGTCCGAGGAGACCATGAAGCGTCGTCTGACGCGGGCCAAGGCCAAGATCAAGGCGACCGGGATCCCGTTCGCGGTGCCGCAGGCGGACCGCCTCGAGCAGCGTCTCGATGCGGTGCTGGCGGTGGTGTACCTGATCTACAACGAGGGCTACCGCGGCCGGGTCGACCTGGGCGCCGAGGCCATCCGACTCGGGCAGCTGCTCGCCGTACTGATGCCCGAGGAGCCCGAGAGCCGCGGGCTGCTCGCGCTGATGCTCCTGCACCACGCCCGGCGGCGAGCCCGGTTCGACGGCGAGGACCTCGTCCTGCTCGGCGACCAGGACCGGACGCTCTGGGACCTGCCGCAGCTCGAGGCGGGTCGGGCCGCGCTCGAGGAGGCGATCGCCCGGGGTGGACGCGGGGCCTACGTCGTACAGGCGGCGATCGCCGACCTGCAGACCCGCGACGAGATCGACTGGCCACAGGTGGCCGCGCTGTACCGGCGCCTGGTCGAGCTCACCGGCTCGCCGGTCGTCGAGCTGAACCGGGCCGCGGCCGTCGCGGAGACCGGCGACCCGGCAGCGGCGCTGGAGGTCGTGGACTCGCTCGACCTGGACGGCTACCTCTACTACCACTCGACCCGCGGTGAGCTGCTGCGTCGCCTCGGCCGCGACGACGAGGCCGCCGCGGCGTACCGTCGCGCCCTCGACCTGGCAACCACCACTCCGGAACGCCGGTTCCTGACCGGGCGCCTGGAGAAGCTCTGAACCAGGCGTCCCCGCCCGGGCTGCTCCTTCGTGGACCTGATGAGTGAGCGCCGCACGTGCTCACCCCCAGCAAGAGGGCCGTCAAGACGGCCATCAAGACGAAGGAGAACACATGGACGCCCGTCTCGATCTCTTCGAGAACAAGACCGTGATGACGCTCAGCAAGCACCTCAACGCCGCCGCTCGGGCGGCGACGGACGCGGGACTTCCGGCCCGGACCCAGGAGCTGGTCAAGCTCCGCGCCAGCCAGATCAACGGCTGCGCCGTCTGCGTCGACATGCACAGCAAGGAAGCCGCCCTGGCCGGCGAGACGTCGGTCCGGCTCAACCTCGTCGCCGCCTGGCGCGAGGCGACCGTCTTCACCGACGCCGAGCGCGCGGCCCTCGAGCTCGCCGAGCAGGCCACCCGGATCGCCGACGCCAGTGGCGGCGTCACCGACGAGGCGTGGGCCGCCGCCGCGGCGTACTACGACGAGGAGCAGCTCGGGGCGCTGATCACGGTGATCGGTGTGATCAACGTCTACAACCGGATGAACGTGATCACCCGGCAGCCGGCCGGCGACTACGTGCCCGGCCAGTGGAGCTAGCCGGTCCCAGACCGGCCCCCCCGAGCCCCGCCGCACCCCCGCGGCGGGGCCTTGTCACGCGCCGACGTACGACGCGAGGTGCTCGCCGGTGAGCGTCGTCCGGTCCTCGACCAGGGCGGCCGGGGTGCCCTCGAAGACGACACGCCCGCCGTCGTGACCGGCCCCAGGGCCGAGATCGATGATCCAGTCGGCGTGTGCCATCACCGCCTGGTGGTGCTCGATCACGATCACCGACTTCCCGGAGTCGACGATCCGGTCCAGCAGACCGAGCAGCTGCTCGACGTCCGCCAGGTGCAGGCCGGTGGTCGGCTCGTCGAGGACGTACACCCCACCCTTCTCACCCAGGTGCGTCGCCAGCTTCAGGCGCTGCCGCTCTCCCCCGGACAAGGTGGTGAGGGGCCGTCCCAGGTTGACATAACCCAGACCGACGTCGGCCAGCCGCTCGAGGATCCGGTGCGCCGCCGGCGTCCTCGCGTCGCCGTCTCCGAAGAACGCCGTGGCCTCGTCGACCGACATCGCGAGCACGTCCGCGATGTTCTTGCCGCCGAAGGTGTACTCCAGGACCTCGGCCTGGAACCGCTTCCCCTCGCAGACCTCGCAGGGCGTCGCGACGCCGGCCATGATCGCGAGGTCGCTGTAGATGACGCCTGCTCCGTTGCAGTTCGGGCAGGCTCCCTCGGAGTTGGCGCTGAACAACGCCGGCTTGGTCCCGGTGGCCTTCGCGAACGCCTTGCGGATCGGGTCCAGCAGCCCGGTGTACGTCGCGGGGTTGCTGCGACGCGAGCCGCGGATCGCGGCCTGGTCGATCGCCACCACCCCGTCCCGCCCGGCCACGCTGCCGTGGATCAGCGAGCTCTTGCCGGAGCCGGCGACCCCGGTGACGACCACGAGCACGCCGAGCGGGATGTCGACGTCGACGTGCCGCAGGTTGTGGGTGTCGGCCCCTCGCACCTCGAGCGCGCCGGACGGCGGCCGCACGTCGGCCTTGAGGGACGTGCGGTCGCCGAGGTGGCGGCCGGTGATGGTGTCGCTCGCTCGCAGCCCCTCGAGGGTCCCTTCGAACGTCACCTGCCCGCCCTCGCTGCCGGCACGGGGGCCGAGGTCGACGACGTGGTCGGCGATCGCGATCGTCTCCGGCTCGTGCTCGACCACGAGCACCGTGTTCCCCTTGTCGCGCAGCCGCAGCAGCAGGTCGTTCATCCGCTGGATGTCGTGCGGGTGCAGACCGATGGTCGGCTCGTCGAACACGTAGGTCACGTCGGTCAGCGACGACCCGAGTTGGCGGATCATCTTGACCCGCTGTCCTTCGCCCCCCGACAACGTGCCCGAGGGCCGCTCCAGGGAGAGGTACCCGAGCCCGACCTCCACGAACGAGTCCAGGGTCTCCCGCAGCGCCTCGAGCAGCGGTGCGACCGACGGCTCCTCGAGCTTGCGCACCCACCGAGCCAGGTCCCGGATCTCCATCGCGCAGAGCTCGGCGATGTTGGCGCCGTCCACCTTCGAGGACCGGGCCTCCTGGGTGAGCCGCGTGCCGTCGCAGTCCGGGCAGGTCGTGAACGTGGCCGCCCGCTCCACGAACGCCCGCACGTGCGGCTGCAGCGAGTCCAGGTCCCGGGACAGCATCGATCTCTGGATCTTGGTGATCACGCCCTCGTAGGTGAGGTTGATGCCCTCGACCTTGATCTTCGTGGGCTGCTTGTACAGCAGGTCCTCGAGCTCGCGCCTCGTGTACTTGGCGATCGGCTTGTCCATGTCGAAGAGGCCGCTGCCGCTGAAGATCCGGCCGTACCAGCCGTCCATGCTGTAGCCGGGGACGAGCAGCGCGCCCTCGCTGAGCGCCTTCGTCTCGTCGTACACCGCGGTGAGGTCGATGTCGTTGACCGAGCCGCGGCCCTCGCACCGCGGGCACATGCCGCCGAGGTACACCTGCTTGCGTACGACGAGCCGCTGACCCCGGCCCTTGTCGACGTCCATCGCCCCGCTCGCGGTCCGGGTGGGGACGTTGAACGAGAACGCCGTCGGCGGCCCGACGTGCGGCTCACCCAGCCGGCTGAAGAGGATGCGGAGCATGGCGTAGGCGTCGGTGACCGTGCCCACCGTCGACCGCGGGTCGGCACCGATCCGCTCCTGGTCGACGAGGATCGCCGTGGTCAGCCCGTCGAGCACGTCGACGTCGGGCCGGGCCAAGGTCGGCATGAACCCCTGGACGAACGCGCTGTAGGTCTCGTTGATCAGCCGCTGCGACTCCGCCGCGATCGTGCCGAACACCAGCGAGCTCTTGCCCGATCCGGAGACTCCCGTGAAGGCGGTGAGGCGGCGCTTCGGGATCTCGATGCTGACGTCCTTGAGGTTGTTCACCCGCGCGCCGTGCACGCGGATCACGTCGTGGCTGTCGGCGGTGTGCGTCGCCGGCCGCGCGCTCGGGCTCATCGTGGGTGCCTCCATCCGTCGTGGCCGCCGAGGGCCGTCGGGTCCGTCTCGGTCACGCTACGGGTGGCTCGGGGAGCCGTGCTTGTCGGACCCTGCTCGAACCGGGGCGCGCCGGCGTCGGACCAGCAGGACGAGGGCGGCGGAGCAGCCCAGGAGCACCGTGGCGAGCCCCGAGCCGCCGAGGGTCGCGCTCGGACCGAGGGCGCTGGTCAGCGGCCCGCCCAGTGCGGTGCCGAGGGGTGACGCCGTGAGCAGGGCGGCGCTGCGGGCCGCCAGCATCGCGGTGAGGTACGCCGGCGGCGACTTCGCCTGCATCAGCGTGACCGAGAGCGGGACGAACGGTCCGTAGATGGCCCCGCCGATGGTGAACGCAGCGACGGTCACCGCGGTGGCCACGCCGAAGCCGAACGGCACCAGCGCGAGCCCCCACCCGATGACGATCGCGACCGTCACCGGCCACAGCGGCAGCTGCCGGAGGCTCCCCATCGCGAGCCCGCCGACGACGGCACCGATCCCGAACAGCGCCCAGTAGAGGCCGAGGAGCGAGCCGGGTGCGTGCAGGTCGTCGGTGACGTGCAGCGGCAGCGCCACCTCGACCGGACCGTAGAACAGGTTGAACAGCCATGTGAGCGCGAGGAGGCCCAGCAGCTCGGGAAAGCGGCGGATCAGGCTGAAGCCACCCCGGGCAGCGGTGTTGTCGACGGGGGCGACGGACTCGGCGGGCGCCCACGGGGTGCGGGCGATCACCACGGCCAGGAACAGGTAGCTGAACGCGTCCAGCCCGAGGACGTACGCCGCACTGACGAACGACACCAGCACGCCCGCGACCGCGGGCCCGGCGATGGTCGCCGCGAACGTGAGGGTGCTGACCAACGTGTTGGCGGCGAGCCGGTGCTCCTCCGGCATCAGCTCGGCGAGGACCGTGTACGTCGCCGCGCTCCCCCACGCGTGCAGGAGGGACGAGGTCGCCAGCAGCACGACGTACAACGCAGGCGTGAGCACCCCGAGGCCCCACAGCAGCGGGACCGCACCCATGAACACCGCCCGCAGCAGGTTGTCGGCCAGTAGCAGCCGCTGCGCGCTCACCCGCCGCAGCCAGCGACCCAGCAGGAGTGCGCCGACGACGCCGGGCAGGGTGTACGCCGCCACGGCGCCGCCGACCCAGAGCCCCGTGTGCTCGTCGGGAGCCAGCTCGATGGCCAGCCACGGCACGGCGACGAAGCTCATCCCGTCGCCGAGGTACGAGACCGCGAACCCGAGGATCAGCCGCCGGACGATCCGGTGGGCGAGGACGGGCCGGTAGGCGGCGGGGACCAGCTCGGCCGCCCCGGTCAGGCGGACGTCGCCTCCCAGACGAAGCCGTCCGGGTCGGTGAACGGTCCCGCGTCGCTCGCGACGGCGACACGGTGCGACCCCGTGCCCTCGGGGTCGACGCCCGCGTCCTTGGCGGCCGCCCGGCGGCTGTACAGGGCCAGCTTCAGGTGGGAGCCGGGCAGGTCGAACTCGACGTACTTGCTGCCGAAGCTCTTCCCCACGGCGAAGCCGTGGTCGACGTAGAACTGCTTGGTCGCCTTGACGTCCGCCACGCCGAGCAGCAGGACGAGCTCGTCGACCTGTCGGGTGGCCGGGCCAGTGTCCTTCTTGGCCGAGCTGGCGACCTTCCAGATGGTGCCGTCGGGGTGCCTGGACGACGCCGCCGCAGCCCCAGAAGGTCTTCTTGACCGGCTTCAGGGTCGTGGCGCCGGCGTCCAGGGCGGTGCCGACCAGGCTGTCGACCGTGCTCGGCTGGGACACGACCAGGGAGAGCGTGAAGCCCCGGAAGCCGGACGTGGGCTCCGCGCACTCACGCACCCGGACGCTGTCGTCCAGGTCGAACGCGGACTTGTAGAACGTCTCGGCGTCGGCCGTGTCGGGCACGCCGAGGGTGACGAAGTCGAGGGTAGGCATGGCAGGTCCTTGTCTGGTGAGGGTGGTGATGCTGCTCGCGGCGGTGAGGCGCGGGCCGGTGGTGGCCGCGCACATCACCTCCGGGTCGAGCCCGGGATGACACATGGCAGACCGGCAGTCAGGGCCGCTGCTGGATGCGGACCAGGTTGCCCGCGGGGTCACGGAACGCGCAGTCGCGGATGCCGTAGGGCTGGTCGGTCGGCTCCTGCACCACCTCCACGTCGTGGCCGGCGACCTCCTCGAACGCCTTGTCGACGTCGTCGGAGGCGAGGAGCAGCACGCCGTAGGTGCCCTTGGCCATCATCTCGGTGATGACGCGGCGCTCGTCGTCGGTGATGCCCGGGTCGAGGGCCGGCGGGGTCAGGACGATGTTGGTGTCGGGCTGTTTCGGCGGGCCGACCGTCAGCCACCGCATCGTGCCCTGGCCGACGTCGAGACGCAGCTCGAAGCCGAGTGCGTCGCGGTAGAAGGCCAGGGAGGCCTCCGGGTCGGTCTGCGGGAGGAAGCTGGAATGAATCGTGATGTCCATGGCCGCCACGCTAGGGGCGGGCCGGCGTGGGTGCTTCTCGATTCCTGATCGGTCTGGTCACCTGCTTGGTGATGCACGACGGCGTCTCGGCCTCGGCTTCCTGCATCTGGGCGGCCATCTGCTCGCGGTAGGCGCTCGGCGAGACGCCGACGAGCTCGGTGAAACGCGTGCTGAACGTGCCCAGCGACGAGCAGCCGACCTCGAAGCACACGTCGGTGACGCTCAGGTCGCCCCGCCGCAGCAGCGCCATGGCGCGCTCGATCCGCCGGGTCATCAGGTAGGAGTACGGCGGCTCGCCGTACGCGCGCTTGAACTCCCGGCTCAGGTGGCCCGCGGACATGTGCACACCCCGGGCCAGGACCTCGACGTCCAGCGGTTGCGCGTACTCGCGGTCGATCCGGTCGCGCACCCTGCGCAGCAGCACGAGGTCCTTCACCCGCTGCTCGTCCGAGGCGCTGCTGGTCACGTGCCCAAGGCTGCCACAGGACCTGACGGCGGCCCAGCCGGCGTGGTGGTGTCGAGGCCGGCGTCGCGCAGCCAGCCGCCCAGGATCCGCTCCAGGCTGCTGCGGTCGCGTCGAGACAACGGCACCAGGACCTTCTCGTCGGCCGCCATCACCGCGGCGAACACCGCGTCCAGCTTGGCCGACCCGCCCGGCGTCAGCGTGACGTACACCGTGCGGCGGTCGTGCTCGTCCCGCAGCCGCTCGACGAACCCGTCGCGCTCGAGGCGCTGGACCCGCTGGGTGGTCGCGCCCGGCGTGACCCGGCATCGCCGCGTGAGCTCGCCCGCGGTCAGCCGGTACGGCGTACCCGCGCGTCGTAGCGTGCCGAGGACGTCGAGCCGGCTCTGGTCCAGGTCGAAGGCTGCCAGCGCCGCGCCCCGGGCGCTCTGGAGCGCCGCCGCCAGCCGCCAGATCGGGGTGACGACCCGGATGGACGAGACGTCGTCGTCGGGCCGCTCCCGCTGCCAGGCCGCGACGATCTCCCCCACCTCGTCGCCCCGGACATGTGCCACCAGGATATTTTAGCGCTAAACTGATCGCATGCACCCACCGAACACTCCGGTGCTCCTCGTCACCGGAGCCGGCTCCGGCATCGGGCGGGCCGTGGCGCGAGCACTCGCCTGTCGTCACGAGACCCTGGTGCTGGCCGGGCGCCGACGGGAAGCCCTCGAGGAGACCGCGGCGAGTCTCGGGAGCCCGTCCCCTCCCCTGCTCGTGGACGCCGACCTCTCGACGACCGCAGGAGCTACGCGACTTGCCGAGATGGTGGGCGACCGAGACGTCGCCGGCCTGGCGCTCGTGGCCGGTGGGGTCGGCATGTCCTCCGACCGGGACGGACTCGACGGCGTCGTCGACTCGTGGGAGGCATCGTGGCGGATGAACGTGCTGACCGCGGTGCTCACCGTCGAGGCCCTCCGCGACCGACTGGCCGACGGAGCCGCGGTCGTGGCCTTCGGCTCGATCGCCGCCGCCCGCGGCGGCGGGGCGTACGGCGCGGCGAAGGCCGCCCTCACACCGTGGGTCCGGGATCTCGCTCGTGCTCTCGGCCCCCGCGGTGTCACCGCCAACGTGGTCGCACCCGGCTACACCGAGGACACCGAGTTCTTCGGTCCCGCCATCGACCCCGACCGGCGTACCCGTCTCATCGGCGAGGCGTTCACCGGCCGGCCGGGTCGGCCCGAGGACGTCGCCGCCCTCGTGGCCCACCTGATGTCCGGAGCCGGGCGTCACGTCACGGGCCAGGTCCTGCATGTCAACGGCGGTGCGCTGCTGGCCGGCTGAACCGAGCGCCGGCCGTGCCACGCTGAGGCCGTGCCGGACCAGTCACCCGACCTCCATCCCCTGCTGTCCCGCCGTTGGAGCCCGCTGCGCTTCGACCACTCCCACTCGCTCTCTGCCGACGAGGTCGCGCTCCTGCTCCAGGCCGCCCGCTGGGCACCGTCGGCCGGGAACAGCCAACCGTGGGCCTTCGTCGTCGGTCGCCGCGGAGACGACGTTCACCGGCGGCTGTCGGCCCGTCTCGCCCCCAGCGCCCGCCGGTGGGCGCCGACCGCGGCCCTGCTCGTCGCGAACCTGTCACACCGGCTGGTCGAGAGCACGGGCTGGGAGTTCTCGGAGTTCGCGCTGTACGACCTCGGCCAGGCCGTCGCCCACCTGACCCTCCAGGCCCAGGCGATGGGGCTGGCCATCCGTCAGTTCCGGGCGTTCGACCGGGACGGGATCGCGGTGGACTTCGGAGTGCCGGCCCATGGGGAGGTCACCAGCATGGCGGCGGTGGGTCGACCGCACCCGCGGACGAGCCGCCGCCGAGCGACGCTCCCTCGCGTCAGAGGCGGAGCCTCGAGGAGATCCTGTGGGTGCCGGTCGACTCCGGTCCGGAGTCAGTCGGGCTCGGCGGCGGCGAGGAGCCGCTTCCCTAGCACCTGCATCGCCGCACGCACCTCCTGCGAGCCCACCAGCCGGAAGGGCACCGGCAGGTTGCCGAGCTCGACGGCGTACCAGTCCGGCTCGTCCGTCGTGGCCACGAGCCGCGTGGTCGCGGCGTCCACCGCTTCGAGCCTCCCGAGGCTCCGCGGGAGCCAGTGCGCACATCGGTCCAGCGGCGCCTCGATCAGCACCTCGACGTCGTAGCGCCACCCCATCGACAACTGCTCCTCGACGGCCGCCAGCGCGTCCAGGTCGGGTGGCGGCTCGAACGTCGGGTCCAGCACCTCAACGGCCCGGACACGGTCCAGCCGGAGCACGCGCCGCGCCTGCTTGTGGTGCGACCAGCAGAGCAGGTACCAGCGGCGGTGCCGCACGACGACGGCCCACGGGTCGATCTCCATGTCCCGATCGCGCTGCGCGTCCGGCCCGTAGCGCACCCGGATCCGGTGCCGCGCGTCGCTCGCCTGCACCACGGCCGCGGTCAGGTCGACGTCGGGCACGACGACGTGCCAGCCGCGCGCCGGCACCCGGCGTACGGCGTCGGCGGGG
>JAFMQY010000018.1:9038-32144 GCA_017354415.1 Nocardioides sp. | reverse complement strand
TCGACGGTGTCGCCACGGCCGCGAACACCATGGTCCCGATCACGATCCACGGCCTGGCCTTCGCCAACTGCTTCCCACTCACCACACCGGCGAGGTTGAGCAGCACGACGAACAGCGGTATTTCCATCGCGATCCCGAAGATCAGGAGCATCCGCATCATGAACGAGAAGTACGTCGTGAAGTCGACGAGGTTGAGCGTGTCCTTCGGGACGAACGAGATCAGCACCTCGAGGCCTTTGGGGAGCACGTAGTAGCCCAGGGCCACGCCGCCGAGGAACAGCGGTCCGGCGACCGCGGCGAACATCCGGGAGTACTTCTTCTCGTTCTCGTGCAGGCCGGGCACGATGAACGCCCAGATCTGGTAAAGCCAGTACGGGCTGGACACGATCAGCGCGACGACACCGCACAGCTTCATCTGGAGCAGCAGACCGCCGGTGGCGTCGCGGACGACGATCTCGGTGCTGTACCCCCTCGCGCGGAGCGTCTCCTGCGCCTGGGTGTACGGATGGCTTACCAGGTGGAGCAGCTGGTCGTAGAAGACGATCGCCACGATGAAGGCGATCACGAGGACCAGCGCCGAGCGGATCAATCGGGCGCGGAGCTCCCGGAAGTGGTCCGACAGCGCCATTCGCCCATCGGGTCCGACAGGGTTGCGTGGCTTACCGCGCAGGACGTCGACGACGCCGACGATGGACACGGGACCCGCCGCTCTTCCGGGTCAGGAGGAGGCGTCGTCGCGGGGGTCGGTCGGCCGAGTGGCCGCCTCGCGCTCGGCGGCCTGGCGGGCCTCGAACGCGTCACGCTCGGCCGCCTGCCGGGCCTCGAGCTCCTTCTGCGACGCCGTCTCCTGGTCGTCGTCGTCACTCAGGCCCTTGGTCTCCGCCTTGAAGATCCGAAGGGCTCGGCCGCTGCCGCGGGCCAGCTCGGGGAGCTTCGACGCGCCGAACACCAGCACGACGATCACCAGGATGATGACCAGCTCCGGCGTACCCAGGTCGCCGATCAGAAGGGAAGACATGAGGAGGTCCTGACGTGAGGTTTCTATTCGGTAAGCCAGTTTAGCCGGGGGGCTCGTCGTAGAGCGCCAAGGCCTGGCGAACCGCCTTGGCCGCTCCGTCTGCATAGTTCTTCGGTGCGACCACGCGCGCGGATGGGGTCAGCCGGAGGAGGAGCCTCTCCAGCCACCGCTCGTCGCCGACCAGCAGGTCCACCTCGGAGCCACCCCCCGGCTGCGGGCGCACCTCCTCGACCGCGTAGTACTCCTCCACCCACCGAGCCTCCGGCTGGAGACGAAGGGTGACCCGGGTCGCCTCCTCACCGGCCAAGATGCCGTCCGAGAGGTCGCGCGGTGCACGCGGCTCGGTCGTCACCGCACTGTCGAGCACGGTCGCCTCATGCACCCGGTCGAGCCGGAACAGCCGGGGCGCCTGCGCACTGTGGCACCACGCGTCCAGGTAGTCCACGCCGTGGTGGGCGACCATCGCATGCGGGTCGACCACCCGCTCGGACTCCTCGTCCCGGGCCGGCACGTAGTAGGTCATGCGCACCTGGCGGCGCCGGCGTGCGGCGTCCTCCAGCTTGGCGCGCAGGGCCAGCGTGGCGGGTGCCTCGTGGCCGGGGTCCACGACCGGAGCACCCTGGGCCGCGGCTGCCTGGAGCTTGGACAGGGCGCGGTCCACCACCTCGCGGGTGGCGCCCGCCGCTCCGGCTCGCATGGCCTGCAGCGCAACGATGATCGCGGTCGCCTCGGTCGGTGTCAGCCGCAGCGGCCGCGCCAGGTAGTCGGCGTTCGAGACCCTGATCACCCCCTCGCCCTCGAGCGCGTCGAGGTCGACGTCGATCAGGTCGTCGGGCAGCCCGCCGGGGAGTCCGCAGAGGAACAGGACGCGGAGGTCCTGGTCGAGCTGAGAGGGCGGTACGCCGATCACCCGGGCCGCCTCGTCGAGTGGCACCTGCTCCCGGCCGTGCAGGTACGGCACCAGCCGGAGGAGCCGGCCGACCTGGTCCTTCGCAGCTCCGGGACCTGTCCCGGCCGTGGCCGTCATGGCTGCGCTCCGACAGCTGCTCGGAGCCGAGCGACGACCTCGTCGCGGAGCCCGGGGGGCTGCTCGACGTACACGTCGGGGCCCAGCACCAGGAGCTCCTCGGCCTGGGCGCCGCCCGGCAGGCACAACCGGTCCCAGGGCGTCTCCTCGTCCGGCCCGTCCACATCGGGCTCGACGCTGCCGGCGGCCCGGCGAAGCGGTGCCCCTGCCCCCGGCCGCACCAGGACGACCGCTTCTTCGGAGGGGGCCAGGGGCGCAAGTCGGCGGGCTGACTCGCGAACGTCGGTGCCCGGGGGGATTTCGAACGCGCCGGGGCGGCCGGACACCTTCGCCTTGCCGACGACGCGCGACAGCCGGAACACCCGCTCCTCACCGCGGTCGGTGTCGAGCCCGACGACGTACCACCGGCCCGAGAAACGCACCACGCCCCACGGCTGGAGATGGCGGGTGAGCGGGGCGTCGTACCCGGGACGCCGGTAGTCGAAGGTCACCGGGCGCCGGGTGAGCGTCGCCTCCCAGAACACTTCGAACGACGGCTCATCGGCGCTGAGTCGCGGCTGGGCGATGTCCAACGCCCCGAGGTCGAGGTCGAGACCGGCCGCAGTGAGCTTGCTGACCGCATCCGTCGTCGCCTCGGCGAGCTTGGCGTTGTCCCACACCTTGGTGGCCAGGGCCACCACGGACGCCTCGTCGGGCTCGAGGTTGATCTCCGGCAGGGCGAACTCGTCGGCCCGGATGCGGTAGCCGGGCTCGTCGTCGAAGTAGGCATCCATCTGACCGACCTCGATCGGTACGCCGAGACTGCGCAGCTCCTCCTTGTCGCGCTCGAAGGTCTTCTCGAAGGCCTCCGTGCTCGGGGAGTCGTCGTACAGGATCGCGCGGATGCGCTCCTTGGAGACGTAGTGGCGCTGGACCAGCAGCATGATGAGCAGGTTGAGCAGCCGCTCGCTCTTCCTGACCGTCATCCCGCTCCCCGGGCCTCGTCGTACTGGTGCGTGAGTACCTTGCCTCAGAGAGTCAGTTTGCCGCGAGGATGTCGACCACGAAGTAGAGCGTGTCGGTGCCCTTGATCCCGGCGCTGGGCTGGCCCTGCTTGCCGTACCCATCCTCCGGCGGGATGGCCAGGACGACGCGGCTGCCGACCGTCTGGCCGACGAGCGTCTTGTCCCAGCCCGAGATGACCTGGCCCGTGCCGATACCGAAGCTCGCGGGCGACTTGGAGTAGCTCTCGTCGAAGGGCTGCTTGCCGCCGTAGACCTGGCCGAGGTAGTTCACCGTGATGGTCTGACCCTTCGCCACCTTCTTGCCGGTGCCCTGGATCAGGACGGCGGAGCGGAGCTTGCCGTCGGGCTTGGGGGTGCCGCGGAAGTCCAGGGAGGTGACCGTGTCGCCCTTGGTGACCAGCTTCGGCGCCCAGGACGGAGCCGGCTGGGCCTTGCCCTTGGGACCGGCCAGCGGCGGGGTGGGCTTGCTGATGAGGTCGATCAGGATCAGGATCGGGTCCTTGTTGCTGATGTTGAGCTGCGGGTTGCCGCTTGCACCGAACAGCTTGTCGGCCGGTGCGGTCACCGCGATCCGGGAGCCGATCGTGGAGCCCTTGATGGCATCCGCGATCACCGGGCTCAGCTGGTCGTTGAGGGTCAGCGTCTGCGCGCCGCCCTGGTCGTAGGTGCTGTACGCCTTCTGCTGACTCGTGCCGTTGCCGATCCAGAGCTGCGCCGACACCAGGTCGCCCTGGTTGACCGTCTCGCCGTCACCCTTCGTGACCGTCGTGGTCTGGACGTCGGCGGCGGTCATCTTCCCGTTCCACTTGACCTCGGGTGCCTTGCCGACGTCGCCGGTGATGGAGACGGCGTCGAGCGCGCTGTTCGATGAGGGCGCGGACGAGTTGCTGCTCCCGCAGCCGGCCAGGCCGACGAGCAGGACGGGTAGGAGCACGAGCAGGAGGCGTCGGAGACGTCGGGACACAGGTTCACCTTCGACGGAGATCGTCAGGGTCGGGGATCGTGGGGGGCTGAAGCCCGTCGGCCACCTTATCCGGCAGGTGGTGAGACCCCTATTCCTGACCGGCAGGGTGGCTGTTCGGCCGCGGATTGGGCACAAACCGCAACGTCTGAGGCCGCGGGCCTGCGGTTTGGCGCCAATCCGCGCAGACATCCGGCCTGAGAGGCCTCACATGCCGTCGATGAGGCGCTGGACCCGCTCGTCGTGCGCGCGGAAAGGGTCCTTGCACAGGACGGTCCGCTGAGCCTGGTCGTTCAGTTTCAGGTGCACCCAGTCCACTGTGAAGTCACGGCGGCGTTCCTGTGCCTTCCGGATGAACTCGCCGCGCAGCCTCGCTCGGGTCGTCTGCGGGGGCACGGACTTGGCCCGGAATATCTTGAGGTCCGAGGTGACGCGGGCGACGGCACCGCGCCGTTCGAGCAGGTAGTACAGGCCGCGATCGCGACGAATGTCGTGGTAGGCGAGGTCGAGCTGGGCGATCCGCGGGTGGCCGAGGGGGAGGCCGTGCGCGGTCCGGTAGCGGTCGATCAGCTTCCACTTGATGACCCAGTCGAGCTCGCGGTCCACCAGCCCGAGGTCGTCGGACTCCACGGCTTTGAGACCACGCTCCCAGAGGTCGAGGGCCAGCTCGAGGATCGGGGAAGCCATCTCCCGACGGTCGACGAAGTTCCGGGCCTTCGACAGGTACTCGTGCTGGATGTCGAGCGCGCTCGCCTCGCGGCCGTTGGCCAGCCGCACCTTGCGCTGCCCCCTGACATCGTGGCTGATCTCCCGGATGGCCCGGATCGGGTTCTCCATCGTGAGGTCGCGCATCACCACGCCCTCCTCGATCATCCGGAGCACCAGATCACAGCTCGCGACCTTGAGCATCGTGGTCGTCTCGCTCATGTTGGAGTCACCCACGATCACATGGAGGCGGCGGAACCGTTCGGCGTCCGCGTGCGGCTCGTCGCGGGTGTTGATGATGGGCCGCGACCGGGTCGTCGCCGAGCTGACACCCTCCCAGATGTGCTCCGCACGTTGGCTCACGGCGTACGACGCACCACGTGCCGTCTGTGTGACCTTCCCTGCCCCGACGATGATCTGCCTGGTCACCAGGAACGGGATCAGGACGTCGGCCAGCCGGTTGAACTCGCCCGAGCGGCTGACCAGGTAGTTCTCGTGGCAGCCGTAGGAGTTGCCGGCGGAGTCGGTGTTGTTCTTGAAGAGGTAGATCTCGCCCGCGATGCCCTCGTCGTGCAGGCGCTGCTCGGCGTCCTTCAGCAGCCCCTCGAGGACCCGCTCCCCCGCCTTGTCGTGGGTGACCAGCTCGGCCACGTCGTCGCACTCGGGCGTGGCGTACTCGGGGTGGCTCCCGACGTCGAGGTAGAGCCGCGCCCCGTTACGCAGGAAGACGTTGGAGCTGCGGCCCCAGCTGACGACCTTGCGGAACAAGTAGCGGGCCACCTCGTCCGGGCTCAGGCGGCGCTGACCCTTGAACGTGCACGTGACGCCGTACTCGTTCTCGATGCCGAAGATCCGCCTGTCCACACCGTCAGCCTAGGCCGCGGGCCGACATCGCGCTCAGCATGATTCGCGCGGCGGACCGATTTGCGCAGAATGGTGCCAAACCGCAACCTGGGGCTGGTTTGATGGGCTCAGTGGGCGTCAGCACCAGTCGACCACCCCCATGTGCCGCCGCCACCGATTCATCACACGGGCTCGTCCCGTACCGGAGTACAGCGACCCGTCAATCACTCTGCGCCAGCGCCTCAGCCGCTCGGCTCGATGCGGACGTCCGAGCGCGGCGTCGATCTCGTGCATCGCGACCGCCGGGTGGTTCAGGAGGTCGTCGAGCGTATAGCCACGTCGCACGTAGGGCGTATCTGCGAAGCGTCTCTCTCGCCTCAGATCTGCCCGGTGCTGTGACTTCTCGCGATGCACCTCCCCGTCGTACTCGTGGACGTCCGTGGTCCCGACGACCAAGAGGTCCGCCCGCCCGATGAACACGCCGTCCTCCGTGCAGAGGTCGACCTGCGGCTCGACATCGATTTCGAGAGCGTGATGGAAGAGTCGAAGAACAGTCTCGCCACCTGACTCGGCGCGAGAGTCGGCTGCCTCGTACGCCTTCCGGAGCGCTCGTACGCCGGGACGCCGGCTTTGAAGGAGACGCTCGAGCTTCGCACGGTCGACGTCGCCGAACGCGAGCGCTGAGTCGAGCATCACCACCAGGTCAAGATGACCGAGGTCACGCGCACAGCGGAGCAGGATCTCCTCGGGGCTGTCCGTGGGGAGTTCGTCCCCCGCTCTCCTGCGCTCGCGGTCATCTTCTGCTGGGATCAGCCGGGAGCAGTTGAGACCCTGCCGCCGAGGGTGCGTCTTGCCCCCGTGGACCGCCGCGAACACGGGTGTCTGTTCGGGCAGCGCGGGGAGGCGCCACCTGCGCAGTCGGGCGCCCGTGACATGGGTGAACATGGCGCCTTCCGGAAGAACCTCCAGCCATGCGCGGAGATCGCGCCGGAACTCCGTGTCGTCGTCAAGGCCGCTGCGGTCTGTTAGGTACAGGCCGTGGCTGACGCGCCGGAAGCCCGCGGCGCGCACTTCGCCGCGGATGGGTTCGTCGTAGCTTCGCATCCTGTGAGGCTGCCTCCACGCCAGCAGCCCGACCGCCTCGCCAGGCTTGAGCTGTGGAGGACGCAGACCCGCGGCGTTCCTGTGGACAGTGTTCGGTCACCGGTGCAGCGCATGGGTTCCAGATGATGCGGTTTGGCGACAAACCGCGGCGACTGATCCACCTGTGAGGCTGAAGGGGCCCCAGCTCGAGTCGCACCGTCAGACCGGACCGTCGCCTCCACCGTCCTGGCCCGTCTGGGACCCCTGAGCCGGAGGGGTGTCCGACTGGTCCTCGGCTTCCGATGCCGCGGGAGGAGCGGTCGGCGCCGGTGTCGTCGGTCCCCGGTCGCCCAGCAGCGCCTCGAGTCTCGCCGGCATCAGGCGGCTGAACTTCCGAGGCTGGGTGCGCGTGCGGTCGAGGACGGCCACCTCGAGGTCGCTCGCGGGAATCACCCGGTCGCCGGTGCTGCCGTTGTCCTCGGAGCTGCGGCCGAGCGCCGCCACCGCCACGTGCAACGCGTCGGAGAGCGAGGCGTTCTCGGTGTAGTGCTCGTGCAGGTACGCCGCGACAACCTCGTCGGCGCCCCCCATCACGGCGTACTGGTGCTCGTCGGTGACCTGCCCCTGGTAGGTCAGCCGGTAGATCTGGTCGTCGACGGCGGAGTCACCGATCTCCGCGACGAAGATCTCCACCTCGTAGGGCTTCTCACCACCACTGCTGAAGATGGTGCCCAGCGTCTGGGCGTAGGCGTTGGCGAGCCCGCGCCCGGTCACGTCACGCCTGTCGTAGGCGTAGCCCCGCATGTCGGCCAAGCGCACGCCAGCGATCCGCAGGTTCTCGAACTCGTTGTAGCGACCCACCGCGGCGAACGCGATCCGGTCGTAGATCTCACTCACCTTGTGCAGCGCCTGCGAGGGGTTCTCCGAGGCGAACAGGATCCCGTCGGCGTACTGGACGGCCACCACCGAGCGCCCACGCGCGATGCCCTTGCGCGCGAAGTCCGCCCGGTCCTTCATCAGCTGCTCGGGCGAGACGTAGAACGGCATGCTCATCGTCGGGGCTCCGATCAGGTCAGGGCCGCGGCCGGGCCGTCTGGACGGTTCATCCGGCCGGCGAGCACGGAGTCGGCGATCTCCGCGACCTCCGTCTCCGGGACACGCTGGCCGCCCTCGACCGTGATCACGTGGACGACGGGGAAGATCCGGCGGGTGAGGTCCGGTCCTCCCGTGGCCGAGTCGTCGTCGGCGGCGTCGTACAGCGCCTGGACGAGCGCCGTCACGCACTCCTCACGGCTGAGGTCCTCGCGGTAGAGCTTCTTCAGCGCGCCTCGGGCGAAGAGCGAGCCGGACCCGACCGAGTGGAACGCGGTCTCCTCATAGCGACCACCGGTGACGTCGTAGCTGAAGATCCGCCCCTGCCCCGCATCCAGGTCGAAGCCCGCGAACAGTGGGACGACGGCGAGACCCTGCATCGCCATCCCGAGGTTGCTCCGGATGAGGGCGGCGAGCCGGTTGGCCTTGCCATCCATCGAGAGGGTCATTCCCTCGATCTTCTCGTAGTGCTCGAGCTCCGTCTGGAACAGGCGCACGAGCTCCACGGCGAGGCCGGCGCTGCCGGCGATGCCGACGCAGGAGTACTCGTCCGCGGGGAAGACCTTCTCGATGTCGCGCTGGGCGATGATGTTGCCCATGGTGGCGCGACGGTCACCAGCCATCACGACCCCACCCGGGAACGTGGCCGCCACAATCGTCGTACCGTGCGGAGCGAGGTCAGCGGCGTGACCCTGCGGCAGCGTCCGCCCAGAGGGCAGGAGCGCCGGCGAGTGGGACGTCAGGAAGTCGGCGAAGCTGGACGTTCCAGGAGCCATGTACGACGCCGGCAGGCGGGAATCGTCCACGCCTACTGGCCGCCCTTCTGGATGAACGACTTCACGAAGTCCTCCGCGTTGGTCTCGAGGACGTCGTCGATCTCGTCGAGGATCGCGTCGACGTCGTCGTCGAGGGCCTCCTTGCGCTCGGCGACACCGGACTCGGTCGCGACCTCGTCGACCTCCTCGGTCTCGCCGGACTTCCGCGGCTGTTTCTGCTCCTGAGCCATGCATTCACCCTAGCCGCTCGACCTCGGTCGTGATCGGCGTCCGGCGGGTCGGGACTGCATGCCGTTTGGTCACAAACCGCAGCGAACGCCGTCCGACCGTTGCGGTTTGTGGCCAAACCGCAACGTTCCGGGACAGAACCCGCCCTCGCAGTAGTCGCTGCCCGCGGTCACCGGAGGTGCGGATTGGTGGCAAACCTTGGTGGATCGGCTACTTTGACGCGCCGTTTGGCCACAATCCGCAACCATCAGACCGGCGGTCCGCGCGCCCGTGTGTCAGCGGGTCAAGGCCCGGAACAGCTCCTCGGCGGTGTCACAACGGTCGATCAGCTCGGCCACGTGCGCCTTGGAGCCCCGAAGCGGGTCGATGGTGGGGACCCGCTGCAGCGACTCCCGTCCGGGCAGGTCGAAGATCACGGAGTCCCACGACGCCGCCGCGACGGAGTCGGCGTACTTCTCCAGGCACCGCCCCCTGAAGTAGGCACGGGTGTCGTCAGGCGGGTTGTGCATGGCCCGCTCGACCGCGTCGTCACTCAGCAGCCGGTCGATCCTGCCGAGCTGGACCAACCGGTGATAGAGCCCCTTGTCGGGCCGCACGTCGCTGTACTGGTAGTCGATGAGTTGCAGCTTGGCGTCGTCCCAGTCGATCCCGTCGCGGTCGCGGTAGGAGTTCAGCAGCTTCAGCTTGGCCACCCAGTCGAGCTCGCGGGCGCACAGCATCGGGTCCTGTTGCAGTCGGGTGAGCACCGACTCCCATCGCTCGAGCACATCACGCGTCTGCTCGTCGGCGTCGTCGCCGAGCCGGTCGTCGACGTACTTCCTCGCGAGTTCGAGGTACTCCTCCTGCAACTGCAACGCCGTCAGCTTCCGCCCGTCGTGCAACGTCACCCGTTCACGCAGCGTCGGATCGTGGGAGACCGCTCGCAGGGCTGCCACGGGTCCCTCGACCGTCAGGTCGTGGGTGATGAACCGGTCCTCGATCATCGCCAGCACGAGCGCGGTCGTGCCGACCTTGAGGTACGTCGAGATCTCGGCGAGGTTCGCGTCGCCGATGATCACGTGCAGACGGCGGTACTTCTCGGGATCAGCATGAGGCTCGTCGCGGGTGTTGATGATCGGACGCTTCAGCGTCGTTTCCAGCCCCACCTCGACCTCGAAGTAGTCGGCGCGCTGGGTGATCTGGAAGCCGTGCTCGCGGCCGTCCTGCCCGATGCCGACCCGCCCGGAGCCGCAGATCACTTGCCGGCTGACGAAGAACGGCGTCAGGTGGCGCACGATGTCGGTGAACGGCGTGGCTCGGGACATCAGGTAGTTCTCGTGCGAGCCGTACGACGCGCCCTTGTTGTCGGTGTTGTTCTTGTACAGGTGGATCGGGGCCGTACCGGGTGTCTGCGCGGCCATCCGGGCGGCGTCGAGCATGATCTGCTCCCCCGCCTTGTCCCACAGGACGACGTCGAGTGGTGAGGTCACCTCCGGGGTGGAGTACTCGGGGTGCGCGTGGTCGACGTACAGCCGGGCGCCGTTGGTGAGGATGACGTTGGCCAGGCCGAGGTCCTCATCGGTGAGCTGGCTGGGGTCGGCCAGCTGCCGGCTGAGATCGAAGCCCCGGGCGTCGCGCAGCGGTGACTCCTCCTCGAAGTCCCAGCGGGCGCGGCGCGCCTTGATGGTGGCGCTCGCGTAGGCGTTGACGACCTGGGAGCAGGCGACCATCGGGTTCGCGTGCGGCTGGCCTTGCACCGAGATGCCGTACTCGACCTCGGTCCCCATCACCCGTCGCACGCTCACGGAGCGAGCCTACGCGTCGACCCCGACCGCCCGACGGGCACAGTCCATCCCCGTCGTACTCCTTGATCTCGAGGGCGCGCTGCCGCGTGACGTGCGGTCCGCATGAACCACCTTCGGGGTTGCGGCCTCGCCCGGGGACGCCTCGCATTCGATGCGGTTTGGCGCCAAACCGCAGATTGGATCGATCCAACCCCGCGGAATGTCGCCAAACCGCAGCCCCGGCAAGCGACCACGGCAGCTGCCGGCCCCGACCTACAGGTACTGACCCGTGTTGGGGACTGTGTCGATGGAGCGGCCGGGCTCGGTGCCCTGTTTGCCGGTGATCAGGGTCCGGATGAACACGATCCGCTCGCCCTTCTTTCCGGAGATCCGCGCCCAGTCGTCGGGGTTGGTGGTGTTCGGCAGGTCCTCGTTCTCCTTGAACTCGTCCACGCAAGCCTGGAGCATGTGCTGCACGCGCAGGCCGAGCTGGTCGTGCTCGAGGTAGTCCTTGATCGCCATCTTCTTGGCGCGGTCGACGATGTTCTGGATCATCGCGCCGGAGTTGAAGTCCTTGAAGTAGAGGACCTCCTTGTCTCCATTGGCGTAGGTGACCTCCAGGAAGCGGTTCTCCTCGGTCTCGGTGTACATCCGCTGGACCGTGGCCTGGATCATGCCCTCGACGCACGCGTCACGGTTGCCGCCGAACTCCGCGAGGTCGTCGCCGTGCAGGGGCAGCGTGGGCACCAGGTACTTGCTGAAGATGTCCCGCGCGGACTCGGCGTCCGGGCGCTCGATCTTGATCTTCACGTCGAGCCGGCCAGGCCGCAGGATCGCCGGGTCGATCATGTCCTCACGGTTGGAGGCGCCGATCACCAGCACGTTCTCCAGCGCCTCGACCCCGTCGATCTCGCTCAACAGCTGGGGCACGATGGTGTTCTCCACGTCGGAGGAGACCCCGGAGCCGCGGGTGCGGAACAACGAGTCCATCTCGTCGAAGAACACGATCACCGGCGTGCCGTAGCTCGCCTTCTCGCGAGCCCGCTGGAACACGAGCCGGATGTGGCGCTCGGTCTCACCGACGTACTTGTTGAGGAGCTCGGGACCCTTGATGTTGAGGAAGTACGACTTCCCCTCCTGCCCGGTCTTCGCGGCGACCTTCTTGGCCAGCGAGTTCGCCACGGCCTTCGCGATCAGCGTCTTCCCGCAGCCGGGAGGGCCGTACAGCAGCACGCCCTTGGGCGGCTTCAGCTGGTGGTCACGGAACAGCTCGGGGTGCAGGTAGGGCAGCTCCACGGCATCGCGGATGGCGTCGATCTGGGTGACAAGGCCACCGATCGAGTCGTACTCGATGTCCGGGACCTCCTCGAGGATCAGCTCCTCGACCTCGGACTTCGGCACCCGCTCGTAGGCGTACGCCGCCCGGCCGTCCAGCAGCAGCGAGTCGCCGGCGCGCAACGTGTCCGCCTTCAGCGGCTCCGCGAGGCGTACGACGCGCTCCTCGTCGGCGTTGGCGATCACCAACGCACGGGCTCCGTCGGCCAGAAGCTCCTTGAACATCACCACTTCGCCGACCTGCTCGAAGTCGAGGGCGGCGACGACGTTGAGGGCCTCGTTGAGCATGACCTCCTGGCCCTTGACCAGGGACTCGAGATCGACGGCCGGGCTGACATTGACCCGCAGCTTGCGCCCGCCGGTGAAGACGTCGACCGAGTCGTCCTCGTTCCGCTGCAGGAAGGTCCCGAAGCCCGCCGGAGGCTGTGCGAGCCGGTCGACCTCCTCCTTGAGCTTCATGATCTGGTCGCGGGCCTCGCGAAGGGTCTGGGCGAGCCGCTCGTTCTGGGAGGTCACGGCGGAGAGCGAGCGCTGCGTGTCGGCGAGCCGGAGCTCGAGCCCACGCGAGTGCGACGGCGAGTCGGACAGCCGACGGCGAAGGTCTGCGACCTCGGACTCGAGGAACCGCACCTGCTCCGTCAGCTCGCGGGCGCTGCGTCCTCCGCCCTTCGAGGCGTCCTGTCCACCGCTCATGTCTCCCACCTCCTTGTTTCGACCCTACTCGTACGGCGCGTTCGCGCACGCGAGAATCACATCGCGTTTCTCACGATTTGATCTCACCGCGAAACCCCCGACGACCCCCCACCCGCCATGACCAACAGGAGTGAGCAGGGATGGTCCGGAGACATCGGGTCACCGGCGGACTTCGCGCCCGGTGCCTCAGTCCTGCGACGGATCCTCCGGTACGCCGGGCGGCCGCGGCCCGGTGTAGTCCGGGCCGTAGGCACCGGGAGCCGGTCGGCGCTTCTTCACCGGGGGTCGCTCGCCCGGCGCCATCCGGCGGGCGGTCACCAGGAAGGCCGTGTGCCCGATCATCGCGTGTCCCGGGCGCACCGCGAGGCCCTCGACGTGCCAGTCGCGCACCAGCGACTCCCACGCCTGCGGTTCGGTGAACCCGCCGTGCACACGCACGGTCTCCACGAAGCGGGAGAGCTGGGTCGTGGTCGCGACGTACGCGCAGAGGATCCCGCCGGGGCGAAGTGCTCCCGCGGCCGCCTCCAGGCATTCCCAGGGGGCCAGCATGTCGAGGATGATCCGGTCGGCACGGTCCCCGGATCCGGGCAGCTCCTCGGCCAGGTCGCCGAGGGTGAGCCGCCAGGCGGGGTGGTCCCCGCCGAAGAACTGGGTGACGTTGCGGTGCGCGACGTCCGCGAACTCCGCGCGGCGCTCGTACGACGACACGGAGCCGTGGATGCCGACCGCGCGGAGCAGCGAGCAGGTCAGCGCGCCCGATCCGACGCCGGCCTCGACCACGTCGGCCCCCGGGAAGATGTCGGCCATCGCGATGATCTGCGCCGCGTCCTTGGGATAGACCACGGCCGCCCCGCGGGGCATCGAGACCACGAACTCGCTCAGCAGTGGACGGAACACGAGGTACTCGCCGCCGGCCGAGGACGGGACCGTGAAGCCTTCCTCGCGGCCGATCAGGTCGTCGTGCTCGAGGTGCCCGCGGTTGGAGAAGAACCGCTTGCCGGGCACCAGCTCGAAGTTGTGGCGGCGGCCCTTCTGGTCGGTCAGGCGTACCCACTCCCCCGCCCGCAGGGGCCCGCGGTGAACCCCCGCCCACGCCTCCGGCGGGACGTCGGGATGGACGTCTGCGTCCCGGTCCTCGGCCATGTCGGGGAGACTAGCGGGCGGTCGTGGGCTGCGGTTTGGGCCCAATCAGTGCCATGGGAACGTCGCATGACTGCGGTTTGGATCCAAACCGCAGTCATCACAGCTCGCCGAAAGGATCCCGGGAGGCTTTCGAGACGGTCACGCGTGGGCGCGGAAGGCGCGGTCGACGTCGGCAGTCGACAGGACGCCGAAGATGCTGCCGTCAGGGTCCAGCAGGAGATACTCCCCCGCCGGCCGGGCACTGATCGCGCGGATCAGGTCCTCGCCGCCGATGCCGGCCGGCAGTCGCAGCCCCTCCTCGAGGGTGCGGGCGACCGAGGAGGTGGGTACCCACGCACGGCGCTCGGGCGGCACGGACATCAGCGCCGCCTCGTTGACCACGCCCACGGGCACGCCGGCCGCCGTGACGGTGACAATGCCACCCGCCTGCGCGTCCTGGGCACGTCGTACGGCCTCGGCCAGCGGTAGGTCGCCGGGGACGGTGAGGGTACGGCGGGCCAGGTCGCGGGCGACGAGGTGCGGCAGTCGCGAGCGCACCTTCGCGGACTCGAGGGCCGACGTGGCACCGCTCCACAGGAACATTGAGATCACACCGGCGAAGATGAAGTCGAAGACGCTGGGCGGCTGATGGATCACCTTGCTGGCCAGCAACGGCCAGCCGAAGGCGAGCAGTGCGACGACGCGGCCGACCCAGGCCGCCACGATCGTGCCGCGATGAGTGTCGCCGCTGATCCCCCAGACGATCGCCTTGAGGACGCGGCCGCCGTCCAGCGGCAAGCCGGGGACGAGGTTCACGATGCCGACGAACAGGTTGGTCCACGCCAGGCCGGACAGGGCGAGGCCGATCAGCCCGCCGGAAACGACCAGGTGCGCCAGGAAGGCGACCGCCGACACCGCCAGCGACGACAGCGGGCCGACGACGGAGATCCAGAACTCCTGACGCGGGCGCTCCGGCTCCGCCTCGATCGAGGTCATCCCCCCGAAGAACTGCAACGTGATGTGGGAGACGGGCAGGCCGAACCGGCGGGCCACGAGAGCGTGCGACGCCTCGTGCACGAGCACGGACAGGTAGAGCAGTACGGCGAGCGCCAGCCCACCGACGTATGCAAGCCCTCCCAACCCCGGCTCGGCGCTCTTGATCGCGGGCGCGGTGATCACGGCGATCAACCCGGCGATCAGGAACCAGGAGGAGCTGACCAGCACGTCGCTGCCCGCGATCGAACCCACCTTGAACGTCCCCGGGGGTCTCGGGGACGCGCCGCGGGATGCGCGTTCGCCGGTCATGTGTCGAGGCTATCCGAACGGCGGACGCGCGATCCGGGCCAGGGCGCGGCGTAGCGTCCCTTGTCGGTGGTCTCGCCTAGATTCGTCCGCATGAGTACGACGCACCCGTCCGCGGCGTCGCCTGCGGAGGTGCGCTCGACGGCAGTCGACGGGGTCGACGTGCTCGGTGCGCTGTCGCCCAGCCGCGCCTCCGACTTCATGTCGTGCCCCCTGGTCTACCGTTTCCGCACGATCGACCGGCTCCCCGAGGAGCCCTCGGCCGACGCACTCCGCGGGACGCTCGTGCACAAGGTCCTGGAGGATCTGTTCGACCTCCCGTCGACGGCCCGTACGCCGGACCGGGCGCGTGACCTCCTCGTCCCCACATGGGAGGCGTTGCTGGAGGCGGAGCCCGAGCTGGCCGCCTTCTTCACTGACGAGGGGCCTGACATCGCCGAGTGGCTCGCGTCGTGCCGCATGGTGCTCGACCGCTACTTCACCCTCGAGGACCCGCGCCGGCTCGAGCCGGCCGAACGCGAGCTGTACGTCGAGGCGCTGCTCGACTCGCACCTGCTGCTCCGCGGCTTCGTCGACCGGCTCGACATCGCGCCCGACGGTGCCATTCGCGTGGTGGACTACAAGACGGGCCGGTCGCCGGGCGAGATGTTCGAGGCGAAGGCGCTGTTCCAGATGAAGTTCTACGCGTTGGTCATCTGGCGCACCCGAGGCGTCGTCCCCGCGATGCTGCAGCTGGTCTACCTCGGGAACGCCGAGATGCTGCGCTACGTCCCGGACGAGCACGACCTCCTGGCCACCGAGCGCAAGGTCGAGGCGATCTGGCGTGCGATCCGGATCGCGGAGGAGTCCGGAGACTGGCGTCCCCGCCGGTCCCGTCTGTGCGAGTGGTGTTCCTTCCGGGCGCTGTGTCCCGAGTTCGGTGGTACGCCGCCGCCGCTCCCCGACCGCACCGGCGACAGCGGCGAGCTCACCCCCGCCGACGTCGACTGAGCGACGTACCCGCGCCGGGCGCCTCTGCATCGCTTCCCGGCGCGGAATGGGCACAAACCGCAGACCGGCGGCTCCGGGACCCGCGGAATGGTCACAAACCGCAGACATGAGGGCCCCAAGGCCACGGTTTGGCGCCAAACCGCATCGCCCAGGCGCCACGAAAGGCGGTCCGGCTTGGGCCACACAGCGGGTCAGCCCAGCCTGTTCCGCTCCGCCCAGAGTGCCGCCTGGGTGCGGTCGACGACACCGATCCGCTGGAAGGCAGAGGTCAGGTGCGCCTTCACGGTGCGTTCGGAGATGCCGAGCCGGCGCGCGATCTGCTTGTTGGCCAGCCCCTGCCGCACCAGCCCCAGGACCTCCGTCTCACGGGGAGTCAGCTCCGCGGCGGAGGCGACCGTCGTACGCCGTGCCCCGAGCAGTTCGCGAGCGGCGCGGGGGTTGATCGGAGACTCCCCCCTGGCCACCGAGCGGATCCCGCGCAGCACCTCGTCCGGCTCGGCATCCTTGAGCAGGTAGCCCAGGGCGCCGGCGTCGAGGGCGCCGACGATCCGCTCGGCATCGGAGTACGACGTCAGCACCAGCACATCGCACAGCTCCTCGCCGACGATGGTCCGGGTCGCGCTCACGCCGTCCACTCCGGGCATCTGCAGGTCCATCAGCACGACGTCGGGCCGCTGCTCGCGCACCAGCGAGATCCCCGCCTCGCCGGACGCAGCGGTGCCCACCACCTCCAGGTCGGTCTCGCCGCTGATGAGCTGCTCAAGCCCCGCGCGGACCACGGCGTGGTCGTCCACGATCACGACGCGGATCACCTCGCCATTCAAGACCGCTCCACCACCATCCGAACCGTCGTCCCGGTGCCCGGTGCCGAGTCCACCCGCACCTCGCCACCGCCGTCATCCACCAGGCTCTGCAGCCCCCGCAGTCCGTACGACCCGTCCCGTGCAGCCGCCTCCGGGTCGAAGCCCCTGCCGTCGTCCTGCACGCTCAGCCACACCTTCCGGTCGTCGCCGTACACCGCCACCGTCAGGTGCGAGGCCCGAGCGTGTCGCACCGCGTTCCGGATCGCCTCCTGCGCCACCCGCCACACCAGTGTCACCACGTGGTCGGGCGCTCCCTCGATGCCGGAGACCCTCACCGAGGTCTCCATCCCGGCGCTCACCGCCGGGGCCGTGAGGTCCTCCAGGGCTGCCGGCAGTCCCGCTGCGTCGAGTCCCGGTGGGTGGATCTCCACCAGCAGCGATCGCAGCTGCCGCAGCGATCGGCGGAGCGAGTCGGTCGACCTCAGCAGCTCCTGACGGACCCCCGGTGCCACGGACTCCTCACGGGCGGAGCCGGACAGCGCGAACGCCGTACCGGCGAGCTCCTGGACCACTCCGTCGTGGAGGTCCCGCGCGATCCGCCGTCGCTCGGCCTCGGACGCGTCGCTCGCCCGGCGCATCAGCCGTTCCCGCGCACGGGACGCGCGGGTCAGCCGCAGGGTCAGCAGCCCGATCAGAGGCAGTCCGACCAGCAGGACCGCGGCCAGCGCGCCGCCGGTGATCCTCCGGAACGGTCCGGACACATCGGCGGACCGCTGCTTGACCGTGGCCACCGAGTAGTACGCCTCGAACAGCAGCGGCTGGCCCTCGGGGGACTCGATCCTGCTGTACACCTCGAGCAGCCCGCCCTGCTCGGGCTCGAACCTGTTCTCCCGCCGGCGCAGGTCCGACAGCCCGCCCTCCGTGGCCCCGCTGTGCAGCACGCTCAACTGCTCGTCGTCGAGCCTGAACCGCTTGCCGATCAGCTGCGTCTCGTCACTGTAGACGATGGTGCCGTCGCCGCGCCAGATCTTGATGCGGCGTACGTCGCCCACCGACAGCCGCGAGAGCACGTGCCGGTCGAAGCGGTCGATCGCGCCCGGATCTCCTTCGACGAGGCCGGCCGGCATCTCCGGTTCGGCCACCGAGTGCGCCAACAGCTCGGTGGTCACGCGGGCGTCGGTGACGGCTTCTGACCGGGCGGCGCGCTGCGAGAACACCCCCGTCGCCCACCAGGTGATGGCGAACAGCAGCAGGCTGGCCGCCCCGAACTGCACCAAGGGGTTGGTCCAGGGCCGGCGCAGTGCCTTCACCTGCGGCTCCTTGTCGGGGAGGCGGACTCGAGCAGCCCGCCTGCATGATCAGAGGGAGACTCTGCCACGGCAGACCTCGCCCGTGGCCGCGCGCTCGGCCCGGAAGACGAAGTGGTCCGTCCCGGCCAGGTTCGACATCCGGCGCTGGACCGAGAAGGACCCGCTCGCGCCGTGCGTGGTCGCCTTCCCCTTCGCGGACACGCTGCCGTTGTGCCTCATCGCCCAGTGCCACACCTGCCCCGAGCGGTTGCTGTCGATCTCGCCCTCGACCTCGATCCTGCCGTCGTCGTGCTTGGCCTTCAGCTTCCAGTGCGCTCCCTTCGAGCACGATCCACTGTTGCGTACGCCGCCGCCTCCACCGTGGGATGCATGAGCGGGCGCGATCGCCCCCAGCGGGGCGACCAGGGCGGTCAGGGCGAATGCGGCAAGGGCGGTGCGGGTGTTCATCGGGTGCTCCTCGGACTGGTGGTGGACTCTTCGATGCGCCTCCAGCATCCGAGGTGTCCGGTCCGGGTTGCCATTGGTCGGTGGTACTACGACCACGGTCGCGGTCCGGTTCAGCGGGCCCCCTGGAGCGGACCGGCTGGGAGCCGCCGTTTGGCGACAAACCGCACCATTTCGGGCCCTGCGCCTGCGGTTTGGCGCCAAACCGCAACCGGCCGGCCTCCCAGCCGTGGTGCTTCCCTGGCTCAGGCCGGGGACGAGGACGAGTCGGGGTAGAGGACGCACGCCACGTCCACGCCGCCGGCCTGCCGCAGGGCCGGGGAGTCGGCCTCCTGGAACCTCACGGTGACCCCGGAGCCGTCGGGCTGGATCGACGTGACGCCCGACCAGAGAGGCTCGTGGGGGTCCTCGGCCCTGATCCGGTCGAGGACCGCCCGCACCCGATCGCTTCCGCCACGGCCGAGGGTGGCGGTGGTGGCCGGGGTGTCGAGGTGGTCGAGATCGCCGATCACGTCCTGCTCCTCGTCGTACGCCGTGCCCGCGCGCATCCAGTGCTGCTCGACGAGGGCCCGCAGGTCCCGGGACTCCCACCCGCAACCGGAGACCGCCTCGGGGCAGCGGGGGTGGAACGCGCAGCCGAGGGGGGGCGCCGCGGCGTCCGGGATCTCGCCGCGCGGCAGGTCGCGGGGCACCATCTTGTCCGGGTCGGGCTCTGGGATCGCCGCCAGGAGGGCCTTGGTGTAGGGGTGTCGCGGATGGTCGAAGATCTCCTCCGCCGGTCCGATCTCGACCACGCGGCCCAGGTACATGATCGCGATCCGGTCGCAGAAGTACTTGGCCGTCGCCAGGTCGTGGGTGATGTAGACGTAGGTGAGCCCGAGCTCGTTCTTCAGGTCGAGCATCAGCTGCAGGATCTTCGCCCGGACACTCATGTCGAGCATCGACACCGGCTCGTCCGCGACCAGGAGCTCGGGGTCGAGGACGATCGCCCGTGCGAGCACCACGCGCTGCTTCTGCCCGCCCGACAGGTCACGCGGGTACTTGTTCAAGAAGTGCTCCACCGGCGACAGCCCCACCCGTTCGAGGGCCTCCACCACCCGTGTACGCCGTTCCGTTGTCGACCTCACGCCGTGCACCCGGAGCGCGTCGCCCACCGCCTCTTCCACCTGCATGGAGGGGTTGAGCGCGGCGTTGGGGTCCTGGAACACCATCTGGACCACCTGCCGGATCTCGCGGAGCCGGCGACGGCTCAGCTCGGCGACGTTCTGGTCCCGGAGGTGGATCGAGCCCTGCGTCGCCGGGACCAGGCCGAGGAGCGCACGACCCAGCGTGGACTTGCCACTGCCGCTCTCCCCGACCAGCCCCACCACCTCGCCGGGTCGCAGCTCGAGGTTGACGCCGTCGACGGCCTTGATGGTGCCGGTGTCCCGCCCGAACAACCTGGCCAGGGACCCGCCCCGCAGCGCGAAGTGCACCGAGAGGTCGCGCACCTGCACCAGGGACGACGTATCGCTGGACGTGTCAGGCTTCGTCGACAACGGTCAGCTCCTCCTGCTCCAGAGCCTGCCTCCCAGCGGACGGGATCTCCTCCTCCGGGCCGACCAGCCAGCACTCGACACGACCGCCGCCGGGACGCGCGATGTTGACCGGGTCCTTGGCGGCGCACACGTTCATCGCGTCCGGACAGCGAGGGTGGAACCGGCAACCGTCCGGCGGGTCGATCAGATCCGGCGGCGCGCCAGGGATGTAGTTGAGTCCGGTCGTCGTCAGCGAGATCGTCGAACGCAGCAGCTCGCGCGTGTAGGGATGCTGCGGGTTCTTGAACACGTCGGCCACGCTGCCCTGCTCCACGATCCGGCCGGCGTACATCACCGCGACCCTGTCGCAGGCCTCGGCGACGATGCCGACGTTGTGGGTGATCAGCAGGAGCGACGTCTGGAAGTTTCGGCGCAGGTCGTTGAGGATCTGCACGATCTGCGCCTCGACCAGTACGTCGAGTGCGGTCGTCGGCTCGTCTGCCACCACGAACGCCGGGCGCAGCACCAACGTCAGGGCAATCATCAGCCGCTGTCGCATCCCACCCGAGAACTCGTGTGGGTACGACCGGTACCGGGTCGGAGGGATGCCCATCAGTCGCAGCACCTCCAGGGCGCGGTTGCGGATCTCGTCCTTGGACAGGTCCGGCTCGTGCTGCTTGATCGTCTCCTCGAAGTGCTGCGAGATCCGCATCAAGGGGTTCAGGCGGGTCAGCGGCTCCTGGAAGATCATGCCGAGCTCGCGGCCCCGGAGCTGGTAGGCGGCCTTCGGGCTGAGCGAGAAGATGTCGCGGCCCCGGAACAGCACTTCGCCGTCCCGCTTGGCACCCTCCGGCAGCAGCCCCATCAGGCCTCGCCCGAGCGTCGACTTGCCGCACCCGGACTCCCCGACCAGACCCAAGGTCTCACCGGGTGCCAGGTCGAAGCTGACGCCGTCGACGGCGCGGATCGCGCCCTTGGTCGTGCCGTACCAGACCCGGACGTCCCGGGCCGAGATCACCGGCTCCTGGGCGGAGAAGCCGACGACTTCGTCGGTGAGATCGATGGACATGTCAGCGCTGCACCTCCTGGACCGGCGTGCGGTCACGCGGCGGCATGACGACCGCCAGCAGCCGGCGTCGCCGCAGCGTCGGGTTCAGCGTCTCGTTCAGGCCCTCGCCGACCAGCGTCAGCCCGGTCACCAGGAGCACGATGGCCAGGCCGGGGTAGAGACCGGTCCACCAGACGCCGGAGCCGGCATCGGCCAGCGCACGGCTCACGTCGTGGCCCCACTCGGCCGCGGCGGTCGACTGGATGCCGAGTCCGAGGAACCCGAGCCCGGCGAGGGTGAGGATGGCGTCGGCGGCGTTCAGCGTCCCCAGCACGGGCACACTGTGCACGACGTTCCCGAAGAGGTACTTGCGCATGATCCTGATGTCTCGCGCGCCGATGGCGCGAGCGGCCTCGATGTAGGTCGCCTCCTTGGCGCTGAGGGTCGTGTTCCGGACCACGCGGAAGTACTGCGGGATGTAGACCACCGTCAGCGAGATGGACACGGCGATCACGCTGCCGCCGTAGACGTCGGTGAGCAGGAACGAGACCACGATCGCCAGGAGGAGGGGCGGGAACGCGTACAGCGCGTCCATGATCAGCACGAGGACACGGTCCAGCGGCCCGCCGTAGAAACCCGACAGCAGGCCCAGCGGAACCCCCAGGACGACACAGAAGAGGATCGAGAGGATCACGACCTCGAGCGCCGTGCGAGCCCCCCAGATCACCCGGGACAGGACGTCGAAGAACAGCCGGTCCGTGCCGAAGGGATGCGCCGAGCTGGGATGGCCTACCTTGGGGAACTCCACGCCGTGGGCCGAGGACTGGGCGAAGCCGTACGGGGCGAGCCACGGGGCGAAGATCGCAGCGATCAGGAAGACCGCGGTGATCAGCACGCCGGCCACCAGCATCCACCTCGCCAGCCCGGTGGTCTCGCTGAAGGGCTTGGCCACTGCGGAGAGCATGCGTCGCATCAGTACCTCACTCGCGGGTCGATCAACGCGTTGACGATGTCGATCAGCAGGCTGATCAGGACCACGGCCAGGGCGAAGAACGTGACGATGCCTTGGACCGCGCCGTAGTCACGGTTGTTGATGTAATACAGCAGCTTCTGACCGATCCCTGGCCAGTTGAACGTCTCCTCGGTGAGGATCGCCCCGCTCAGGAGCAGCGCGAACTGGAGCCCGACCACCGTGATCACCGGCACCAGGGCGTTGCGGAACCCGTGTCGCCAGGTGACCTTGCCTGCCGTGAGCCCCCGTGCCTCGGCGGCCTCGACGTAGTCGGCCTGCATGGTCTGCAGCATGTTGACCCGGACCAGCCGGATGAAGACCCCGCAGATCAGCAGCCCGAGCGTGGTTGCCGGCAGGACGAGGTGCTTGAGCACGTCCTGGACGGCTGCGCCGTTCCCGCTCAGCAAGGCGTCGACCAGGAGGATGTGCGTCTTGGTCGGGACTTCGAAGATCGTGATCGGGCTCGCGTCACCCGACGTGGGCAGACCGAGCGGCTCCGCGACGTAGAACTGGAGCAGGAACCCGACGAAGAAGACGGGCGCGGCGTAGGTCAGGATGCCGAACAGCCGGAACACGACGTCGGGCGCGGAGTCGCGGTAGCGGCCCGCGATCAGTCCGAGCGGGATGCCGACCACCAGCGCGAGAACGAACGCGGCCACGGTCAGGTACAGAGTGGCGCCCCCGTTGTCGGTGATCACGCGGAGGACCGGTTGGTTGTCGCTGAACGTGGTCCCGAAGTCGAGGTGGGCCACCGACGAGAGGTAGTCCCAGTACTGCGCGATCAGCGGGCGGTTGAAGCCGAGCGCCTGTCGCCGCTGTTCGAGTGCCTGCGGGCTGATCTTCCCGCCGAGGGCCGCCGACACCGGGTCGCCCGGAGCGACCCGCAAGATGAAGAAGACCAGCGTGAGGATGACCCAGATCATCGGGATCACTAGCAGGACGCGCTGCAGGATGTATCTGGGCAGGGATCCTGACCCGGCACGGCTCATGGAAGGGGCCTCCTGGCACGGGTCGTGGGGGGGGGGGGGGG
>JAFMQY010000018.1:0-9028 GCA_017354415.1 Nocardioides sp. | reverse complement strand
CCCCCCCCCCCCCCCCCCCCCCCCCCACGACTGTGCGCTGTTACGTGCTCAGCCGTTCTTGGTGACCAGCCAGAACCGGAAGATGAACGACGGGTCGAGTGTGCTCTCGACACCCGACATGCCCTTGCCGTACACCGCCGTGTTCTTCCCGACCCACGACGGGATGAACGGCACGTCCTTGGCCGCGATGTCCTGCAGCTGCCCGAAGATCTGCTGACGCTTGGCCTGGTCGCTGGTGCCCTGCTCCTGGGCGACGAGCTTGTCCACCTGGGGGTTCTTGTAGCCGTTCTGGAAGAAGCCACCGTCGACCATGAACGGCGACAGGTAGTCGTCGGCGTCCGGGTAGTCGGGGAACCAGCCGAGGAGCCACAGGTCGTAGGCGCCCTGCTTGTAGATCGTCTGGTACTGCTCCCACTCGGTGCTCTTCAGGGTGACCTTGAACAGCCCGCTGGATTCGAGCTGCCGCTGCACCTCGTTCGCCTCGTCCTCGGCGTTCGGACCGTAGTGGGTGGGCGTCCAGCCGACTGTCAGGTTGACCGGCGTGCTGATGCCGGCCTTCTGGAGGATCTGCTTCGCCTTGGCCACGTTGGGCGCGCCGTACTGCTCCTTGAACGAGTTCTTCTGCCCGCCGAAGCCCGGAGGCACGATCGAGTAGAGGGGGTCGACCGTGTTGTCGTAGGCGTCCTTCGCGATCGCGGTGCGGTCGAAGACCTGGGCGGCGGCCTGCCTGACGGCCAGCTGCTTGCCGACGCCGCTCCCGACGTTCCAGACCCAGTACCGGATCTCCGAGCCCTTTCCGGAGGCAACGGTGAGGTTGCTGTCCTTCTGGAGGGACGCGATGTCGGTCGGCGCCAGGCTCCGCCAGGCGACGTCGACCTCGCCGTTCTGGACCGCGAGCTTCAGCGCGGACGGCTCCGTGTAGTACTTCACGAAGACCTGCGGCGCCTTGCCCTGGTTCGGGCCGGAGTAGTTCGGGTTGAGCTCGAACACGGCCTGCTGACCGGACTTGTACTGGGCCAGCTTGTACGGACCGGAGCCGATGACCTGGTCGTCGGGCAGCTTCTTGTCGGCGGGGAAGACGTCCTGGTCCACGATCGCTGCCGCACCCGGGTAGGTGAGGACGTACTGGAACGTGGTGTCGGGGTGGTCGAGGTGGAAGACGACCGTCTCGGGGTCCGGTGTCTCGATCGCGCCCTTGTTCAGCGTCACCGTCCCGTCCTTGGCGGTGTCCGTGATGCTGCCGAGCAGGTAGATCGCCGCGCCGTTGGCGTCCTGGATCTTGATCGCCCGCTCGAAGCTGTACTTCACGTCTGCGGACGTGAGGGCATCTCCGTTGGAGAACTTCTCACCCGGGTTGAGCTTGCAGGTCAGGGTCTGCGGGTCGTCGTAGGTGCACGACTTGGCGGCGTCGCCCACGATCTGCGTCGAGTTGGGGGGAACCGTCACCAGGGTCTGGTACAGGTTGTACTCGAGCGTGGAGGAGCCCAGGTCGTAGGAGCCGGCCGGATCCAGGGCGGTCACCGTGTCCGTCGTGCCGAGGATCCACGGCTGACCGGTGCCGCTTGCAGTTGCGTTGGCGCCGCTGCTGTTGCTACTACCGCCGCAGGCTGAAAGCGCCACGGCGAGTGCGCCGGCGCCGACTGCAGCCACGAGTTTGTGTCGGATCACGAGTCATCCCCTCGAGGTCGCCGCGACCCCGGAAGGCCCGGGGTGCGTTTCGTGCCCGTGAACATAGCCTGTGACCGGGGTCGGGTCCATCACTCCCGGGCCCGGGAACGGTCGCGATCCGGCAACGATTCATCTGGTGCGGTTGGGCGCCTCATCTGCTGCGGTTTGGCGCCAAACCGCAGCTTGGATCGTTCACATGACGCGGTTTGTCGCCAAACCGCAGTCCTCCGGCACCTGCAGCACGGTCGACGGTGCGAGGCCCTGGAGGCTGTCGGCGAAGACCCGGCCGGGGCCGGGCGGGATGGTCACGTGCAAGGGCACGCACAGGACGGTGCACCCCGCGGCGGCCGCGGATGTCGCGCCGGTCGCGGAGTCCTCGATCGCCAGGCACTCGGAGGCGAGTACGTCGAGCTGCCGGGCGGCAGCGAGGTACGGCTCCGGGTGGGGCTTGCCGCGGTCGACGGCGTCGCCGGTCACCACCGCCGCGAACGTGTCGTGGGGCAGCGCGGCCAGGATCGGGTCGACGAACCGGGCGTAGGACATCGTGACCAGAGCGCACGGCACGCCGCTCTCGCGAAGCGCGGCGAGCAGCTCGCGGGCGCCGGCGCGCCAGGGGACCGCCCGGCCGACCTGCTCGATGACGGAGTCGAGGAGCTCGTCCACGATCTGCTCGGGGGTCAGGTCGATGCCCATGTGCTGGCGGATGTGCCGGCCGGAGTTGAGCAGGTCGCTGCCGACCAGCTCGAGCGACTGCTCGGTCGACCACGTGCCGCCGTGTCGCCGAGCCAGCGCCATCTCGGCCGAGATCCAGTAGGGCTCGGTGTCGACCAAGGTGCCGTCCATGTCCCAGAGCACTGCGGAGAAGGAGTCGATCCGGCGCCCGAGAGTCCCGCCCACGCGGTCAGTCCTCCGGGTCGTAGCCGAGGTTGGCCGAGAGCCACCGCTCGGCCTCGGCGAGCGTCCAGCCCTTGCGCTCGGCATAGTCGGCGACCTGGTCCGGACCGAGCCTGCCCACCACGAAGTACTGCGACTCCGGGTGACTGAAGTAGATGCCGGACACCGACGCCCCGGGCCACATGGCCATCGACTCGGTCAGCTCCATGCCGGTGTGCTCGGTGACGTCGAGCAGGTCCCACAGGGTGCGCTTCTCGGTGTGGTCGGGGCTGGCCGGGTAGCCGGGCGCCGGGCGGATGCCGGCGTACTGCTCCTTGATCAGCTGCCGGTTGTCGAGGCGCTCATCGGGGGCGTAGCCCCACAGCTCCTTGCGGACCCGCTCGTGCATCCGCTCGGCGAAGGCCTCCGCCAGGCGGTCGCCCAGGGCCTCGAGCAGGATGCCGGAGTAGTCGTCGAGGTCGGCCTTGAACGCCGCGATCCTCTCCTGGCTGCCGAACCCGGCGGAGACGGCGAACAGGCCGACGTAGTCGCGCAGACCGGTGTCCTTCGGTGCCACGTAGTCCGCGAGCGACCGGTTGGGTACGCCGGGCCGGTGGGCACCCTGCTGCCGAAGCTGATGGAGGACGGCGTGCGGCTCGCCGCGGTGCTCGTCGAGGTACACCTCGATGTCGTCGCCGACCGAGTTCGCCGGGAAGAGGCCGACCAGGCCGTGCGCCGTCAGCCATCGCTCCTCGACGACGCGGTCGAGCATCCGCTGGGCGTCGTCGTACAGCTTGCGGGCGGTCTCGCCGGACTCGGCGTCGTCGAGGATGCCGGGGAACGACCCCTTCATCTCCCACGCGTTGAAGAACGGCTGCCAGTCGATGTAGCGACGGAGCTCCGCGAGGTCGGCATGGTGGAAGACCCGGACGTGCTGGGTGGACCCCGGACGACCGGTGATCGGCGAGAAGTCCGGGTCCTGCTGGACCAGCAGGTGCGGTCGGGGCGGCCGGTAGCCCGCCCACTCGATCGGGGTGCGGGCCGCCCGGGCCTCCTCGAGTGTCGCCAGCGGCCGGTCGTTCTTGGCGGCGTGGCGGGCCCGCAAGGAGTCGTAGTCGGCCTTCACGTCGGCGAGCAGCTTGTCGCGCTGGGTGTCATGCAGCAGCGCCGCGGTGATGGGAACCGAGCGCGACGCGTCCTTCACCCACACCACGGGTCCGTCGTACTTCGGGTCGATCTTGACCGCGGTGTGCGCCCGCGACGTGGTGGCGCCGCCGATCAGCAGCGGCATCGTGAATCCCTGCCGCTGCATCTCCGAAGCGACCCCGACCATCTCGTCCAGGCTCGGGGTGATCAGCCCTGACAGCCCGATCGCGTCCGCCCCGACCTCTGTGGCGGTGTCGAGGATCTTCTGGGCCGGCACCATCACGCCGAGGTCGATCACCTCGTAGTTGTTGCACTGGAGCACTACGCCCACGATGTTCTTGCCGATGTCGTGGACGTCCCCCTTGACCGTGGCGGTCACGATCGTGCCGTTGGTCTCCTTCTGCGCCGCCAGCCGGGGGTCCCTGGCCTTCTCCTCCTCGATGAACGGGATGAGGTGCGCCACCGCCTTCTTCATCACCCGGGCGCTCTTGACCACCTGGGGCAGAAACATCTTGCCGGCGCCGAACAGGTCGCCGACGACGTTCATGCCGTCCATCAACGGGCCCTCGATCACCTCGATCGGCCGGCCCCCGGCGGCCGCGATCTCCCGGCGGAGGTCCTCGGTGTCGGACTCGACGTAGGTGTCGATCCCCTTCACCAGCGAGTGCGTGATGCGCTCGCGCAGCGGCAGCTCGCGCCACTCCTCGGTGGCCTCCTCCGCCTCGCCTCCGGTGACGTTGTACCGCTCCGCGATCTCGAGCAGTCGCTCACCGGCGTCGGGACGGCGGTTGAGCACCACGTCCTCGATCCGCTCGCGCAGCTCCGGGTCGACCTGGTCGTAGACGACCAGCGCGCCGGCGTTCACGATGCCCATGTCGAGCCCGGCCTCGATCGCGTGGAACAGGAAGACGGCGTGGATCGCCTCGCGCACCGGGTTGTTCCCCCGGAACGAGAAGCTCACGTTGGAGATGCCACCGGAGACCAGCGCGCCGGGGAGGTGCTGCTTGATCCAGCGGGCTGCCTCGATGAAGTCCCGCCCGTACGACGCGTGCTCCTCGATCCCGGTCGCCACCGCGAACACGTTGGGGTCGAAGATGATGTCCTCGGCCGGGAAGCCGACCTGCTCGGTGAGGATCCGGTACGCGCGCTCACAGACGGCGGTACGACGTTCCAGGCTGTCGGCCTGCCCGTCCTCGTCGAAGGCCATCACGACCGCGGCCGCGCCGTACCGGCGGCACAGGGTCGCCTGCCGGACGAACTTCTCCTCGCCCTCCTTCAAGGAGATCGAGTTGACGATCGCCTTGCCCTGCACGCACTTGAGACCAGCCTCGATGACGTCCCACTTGGAGGAGTCGACCATCACCGGCACCCGCGAAATGTCGGGCTCGGAGGCGACCAGCTTGAGGAAGCGGTCCATCGCCGCGACCCCGTCGATCATCCCCTCGTCCATGTTGACGTCGATCACCTGCGCGCCGGCCTCGACCTGCTGCGCCGCGACCGACAGCGCGGTGTCGTAGTCGCCGTCCTTGATGAGCTTGCGGAAGCGGGCCGAGCCGGTGATGTTGGTCCGCTCGCCGACGTTGACGAAGAGGCTCTCCTCGACGACCGTTACCGGCTCGAGCCCGGACAGTCGCAGGGCAGGCGCCACCTGCGGGACGGCCCGCGGCTCGACGCCCTTGGCGGTGTCGGCGATCGCGGCGATGTGCTCGGCGGTGGTCCCGCAGCAGCCGCCGACGATGTTGACCAGGCCACTGGTCGCGAACTCGCCGAGCACCTCGGCCATGTGCTCCGGGGTCTCGTCGTACTCCCCGAACGCGTTGGGGAGCCCGGCGTTCGGGTGGGAGGACACGAAACAGTCGGCGACGCGGGACAGCTCGGCGACGTACGGGCGGAGATCCTCGGCGCCGAGCGCACAGTTCAGCCCCACCGCGAGCGGTCGCACGTGGCGCACGGAGTTCCAGAACGCCTCGGTCACCTGCCCGGAGAGAGTGCGGCCGCTGGCGTCGGTGATGGTGCCCGAGACGATCACCGGCCACCGGCGCCCATGCTCCTCGAACAGCGACTCGAGCGCGAAGATGGCCGCCTTGGCGTTGAGGGTGTCGAAGATCGTCTCGATCAGGAGGATGTCCGCGCCTCCGTCGACGAGGCCCCGCGCCTCCTCGAGATACGCCGCGACCAGCTCGTCGAAGGTCACGTTCCGGGCACCGGGGTCGTTGACGTCCGGCGAGATCGACGCGGTCTTGGACGTCGGACCGAGCGAACCGGCTACGAACCGGGGACGGTCCGGCGTCGCCACCTCGTCCGCGGCCTCGCGGGCGAGGGACGCCGCGGCGAGGTTCATCTCGTAGCACAGGTCTCCCAGGCCGTAGTCGGCCTGGGAGATCCGGGTCCCGTTGAAGGTGTTCGTGCAGATGATGTCGGCGCCTGCCTCGAGGTATGCACGGTGGATGGCGCGGACGACCTCGGGGTTGGAGAGCGACAGGAGGTCGTTGTCGCCGGCGAGGTTGGCCTGCGCGTCGTACGACGCGAAGCGCTCGCCCCGGTAGGCCGCCTCGTCTAGCCGGTGCCCCTGGATCATCGTGCCCATCGCCCCGTCGAGGACCAGGATCCGCTCGCGCATCAGGCACACGAGCTCCGCCGTGGCGTCGGGGCGATGCGTCACAGGCTGCACGGTCACAGGGCTCCCCTCTCCGGGATCCCCAGCCTAGGAAGGCGTCCGAGCCGCCGGACCCCGTTCCCGCATCGTGACACCGGCACGGGTGGGTCACGAAATCCTCCCGCCCCTCGGGTGTGGCGCACAGGGCCTGGTCGGCATGACTACTGTTGACGAGTGATCGAGATCGAGCAGATCGACGACCTGGTGGACCCGGTGGTCATCGCGGCCTTCGAGGGGTGGAACGACGCCGCGGAGGCCGCCTCCGCGGTCATCGACCACCTGATCAGGGTGTGGGACGCGCGGGTCATCGGCGCGATCGACCCGGAGGAGTTCTACGACTTCCAGGTCAACCGCCCGACCGTGGGTACCGACGAGCGCGGTCACCGTCGGATCACCTGGCCGAGCACCCAGATCGCGGTAGCCTCTCCCCCGGACCTCAACAGGGACGTGATCCTGCTCCGCGGCATTGAGCCCAACATGCGGTGGCGTCAGTTCTGCGCCGAGCTGCTCGCGGCCTGCGACGACCTCGGAGGCGAGCTCGTCGTCACCCTCGGCGCGCTCCTGGCGGACACCCCGCACACCCGGCCCATCCCGCTCTCCGGGACGGCCACCGAGCCCGACCTGTTCGACCGGCTGAAGCTCGAGGAGTCGACGTACGAGGGACCGACCGGCATCGTCGGGGTCTTCCAGGACGCCTGTGTGCGGCTCGACGTACCGGCCGTGTCGTACTGGGCCGCAGTCCCCCACTACGTCGCGCAGCCGCCGTGCCCGAAGGCCACGCTCGCGCTCCTCGGCCAGCTCGAGGATCTCCTGGAGTGCAGCATCCCGCTCGGCGACCTGCCGGAGGACGCGCGGGCCTGGGAGCGCGGCGTCGACGAGCTGGCCGAGGAGGACGAGGACGTCGCGGAGTACGTCCGGGCTCTCGAGGAGACCCGCGACACCACGGACCTGCCCGAGGCGACCGGCGAGGCGATCGCCCGCGAGTTCGAGCGCTACCTCAAGCGGCGCTCCGAGGACGGGTGACCGAAGACCGGCCAGTCGGGGCGACTGGTCCATCACGCCGAGTGGTGAACCGTCCTCACGGCGAGCGGGTCAGAGGGCCAGGCCGAGAGCCGCGTCGAGAAGGGTGAGGACCGTCGCACCGGCCTCCGGGTCGGTCGTGTCGGCGAGGTCGGTCGTCCCGAGCGTGGCGTCCACCCAGGCATCGACTGCGGCGATGGCGGCCGGCGCGTCCAGGTCGTTCGCGAGCGCGGCGAGAACAGTGTCGACCACCGGCCCGGCCGGGGCGCCGGCACCCACGGCGAGCGCTCGCCGCCAGCGGGCCAGCTGGTCGACGGACTCCCACAACAGGTCGTCGGTCCACTCCCAGTCGGACCGGTAGTGGTGGCGCAGCAGGGTGAGCCGGATCGCCATCGGGTCGATGTCGCTGCGCAGGAGGGCCGACACGAAGACCAGGTTGCCCTTGGACTTCGACATCTTCTCGCCGTCGTAGCCGACCATCCCGGCGTGCACGTAGGCCCGGGCGAACCGGGCGCCGGTGAGCACCTGCGCCTCCGAGGCGCACATCTCGTGGTGTGGGAACACCAGGTCGGACCCGCCGCCCTGTACGTCGAACCGCTCGCCCAGCAGGTCGAGCGCCATCGCCGTGCACTCCACGTGCCAGCCCGGTCGCCCGCGGCCGATCCGCGTGTCGACGGCCGGCTCGCCGGGACGCTCGCCCCGCCACACCAGGCAGTCCAACGGGTCCTTCTTGCCGGGCCGGTCGGGGTCGCCCCCACGGTCGGCGTACACCTCGAGCATCCGGTCGCGCGACCACCGCGACTCGTCACCGAAGGTCGGGTCGGTTGCGACCGAGAAGTAGAGGTCGTCGTCGACCTGGTAGAGCGCGCCGGCCGCCTGGAGCCGCTCGATGAGGTCGACGATGAGGTCCAACGACTCCGCGGCGCCCGGGAAGTGGTCGGGCGGGATGATCCGCAGCGCCGCCATGTCCCGGCGGAGCAGCTCGGTCTCGCGCTCGGCCAGGTCGCGCCAGTCGATGCCGATCTTGGCGGCCCGCTCGAACAGCGGGTCGTCGACGTCGGTGACGTTCTGCACGTAGACGACCTCGTGGCCGGCGTTCCGCCAGGCACGGATCAGCAGGTCGAAACCGACGAACGTCGCGGCGTGGCCCATGTGCGTGGCGTCGTACGGCGTGATGCCGCAGACGTAGAGGCGCGCGGGACCGTCGGGGCTGACCTCGACCAGACGCCCGGTTGAGGTGTCGTGCACCCGGACCTGTGGTGCCGTCGCGGACAGGACCGGCAGGTCCGGGGCGGGCCAGGCGCGCATACGCGGGAGACTACGGCAGCCCGCTGCGGCGCCCACCTCCGGTTCGGCCCTGGAGAAACTCCACGGCGTACGCCGCCGTCCCGCCGATCGCCGCGTCGATCCTCCGGGCATCCGCGCGTTGGGACGGGTCGCTGCGGGTGAAGGCGGCGAGGGCGTACGCCCGTCCGTCCGGCACCTGGACGACGCCGATCTCGTTGCGGACGACACCCATCAGTCCCCCGCTCTTGGCGTCCACCCGTACGTCGGGGCCGAACCCGGCGGCGATCCGGTGCCGCGTCAGCTGCTGGCCCAGCACAGACCGGAGCCGTCGGCACGCCTCCGCTGGCCCTGCCCGGGTCGCCCCAGACGGCGCGCAGC
>JAFMQY010000218.1 GCA_017354415.1 Nocardioides sp. | reverse complement strand
TGAGCAGGACGCCGACCACGAGGGGCACCCGCCGAGCGGCGACGGCGGGCAGGCGCGCCCGGCGCCGGGGCCGGACCAGCAGCAGGAGGAGCGCCATGGCAGCGGCGTACCCGCCGACGGCCAGACCCGCGACGTACCACGGCTGCGGCGTGAAGGTGAGAACCACGGTGCCCCCAGGGCCGGCGGGCACCCACCAGCCCTGCCGCCAACCGTCGACCTCCTGCGGCGTCAACGTGTCGCCGTTGAGGGTGGCGCGCCAGCCGGCGTTGTAGTTCTCGGACACGACCAGGAGGCGGCGTTCGTGCCCGCCCGGGACCTCGATGGTCCGACTGCGGTCACCCCAGTGACCGGTCGCGAGCGGCTCGGTCGGATCGCCCGGGGGCGTGGCCTCCAGCCCGATGTGGTCGACGGAGAGCACCCCGGTGGCCGGGGCCACGACGTGCACCGTTCCCCCGAGAAGGACGTCCGATCTGCACGGCGTGATGGTCACGTCGTCCTCGGCTCCCCCGACCACCGCTCGGAAGCGGGTGGGGACTCGCAGGTGACCGAGGTGCACCGTCGGCCCGGAGCCGCAGCCACCCCGCAGGGGCACACCCGCAGCATCGACGAGGTTCTCGCCGCCGGCTCCGTAGACGGCCAGGTCACCCACCCCGAGGGGCAACGGGGTACGGGTGCCGTCGTCGAGCGCGTATCCGGGAGCCGCGCTGTCGACCCGGATCGTCAGGTCGCGTGCCCGCAGCGGGCGGAAGCGAGCCTCCCCCTTGTCGTCCAGGACCACACGCCGCGACGAGCCGCCACCGGACACGACGACGGAGCGGGCGGGTACCGCGGGTGCGGTGTCGGGCAGCCGCAGAGCGACACCGCGCACGGAATGCGCCCTGGGCCAGGACACATGGAACGTCGAGGGCCCTGAGCCCGATCCGGCGATCCACGCCGTCGAGGGGTCGCCGTCCACCAGAGCGAGCAGACCGCCCCGGATGTCCTGCGTCGAGGGAGCCGGGGCTCGCAGCCCGAAGGGCAGCTGCGATGCGAGCCTGGTGCTGAGGCGCGGCGATAGCCGCCACGAGCCGGTCAGGCTCAGCCGGAACGGCTCGGCCGCCGGCAGTTGGAACGTGCGGTCGAGATCGGGTCCGTCGTCTCCCGCGGTGACCAGGTAGTCCTGGCAGACGACCGACCGCGGAATCTGGAAGCATCCGCTCGTGCCGGGGTCCCTGGTCAGGGACACCGACGAGACCCGATGGCCCGGTGGCGGGTTGGGAAGGACGACCGTCCGTTCGGGCCGGACGCCGGCCACGGCGACGTCGTCGATCGCGAAGGTCGCCTTCGAGCCCGTCGGCGCGGCGAGCGCCGTGATCCGCAACGAGGGCGCGACCCCGAAACCGGTCTCCACCCGCAGGGGCCCGGTCCCGGCAGGCACCGGCACGTCCACGTGCTGCTGCCCGTCCGACAGTCGGAGCTTCGTCACGTCGGAGCCCGGCGCCAGCGCCAGACGGACGTGGTCCACCGGGGTGTCGGGCAGCAGATCCATCTGCCACCACTGGCCCACCTCCGGCCGGCCCGAGGCGGAGTGCCACGCCGTGCGCCGTGAGTGGTCGAGGGCCGCGCCCGGAGCCTCACCTCTGGCCAGTGGAGGAAGACCGTCCACCCACGCCTGGGAGGAGCTGGCGGTGACCCCCTCGATGCCTCGCCACTCGACCGTCGAGTGCCAACGCTGCTGGTCGGGCACCATCACCCGTTCATGGACAGGCCGGTCGAGCAGGTACGGCTGACTGCTCGTCATGGTGGCCGACGACATGCCGCGCACGGCCGCGAAGTTCTCCTCACGCCTGGGCAGCCCGTCGCTCAGGCTGACCTCGAGGTGTCGAGGTCCGGCCGAGGAGTCGCCGAGGATGGCCGGAAGATCGGGGCCGTCCGCCGGGACCGACCCGGGACCCCCCGTGGTGAGGCGGACGTCCTTGGCCGGCAGCGCCTCCGCCCGAGCGACTCCCAAGGTCACGGCGTACACCTCCACGGCCGGGTACACGTTCGAACGGCCGCCGTTGGTCGACACCCGCTCGCCCGAGGCGAGCGTCTCCGTCGGCGGGAACCCCACGTCCGGGCCGAAGGTCGCGATCCGGGCCAGACCGGGCGAGTGGTCGAGGACCTGGTGCAGGACCACGGGGTCCGGGGCGCCGGTCGCGATCCGGTCGAGGTCGTTGCGTACGACGACGCGGCCGATCCCGTTGGCGGCCAGGACCTCGGCGAGCTCCGGACCGGCTTGGGCCGACTCCACCAGCTGCGTGATCCGGTTCAGCAGGACGACGCTTCCCGGCTGCGCCAGGGGGATCGAATTGCGGACCGCCCACGGAGTGTCGAGCAACGGCTGCAGGACGTCGTCACGGGGTGAGCCCCAGAGGTACTGGCCGAACGCGGCCGCAGGGAGCACGAGAGTGGTGGTCCCGTTGCCGGTGCGGTTCAGGTAGTCGGCCGTCTGGGACCAGTACGACGGCACGCCGGTCATGGCGCCCGCGGGCGCGACGTTGCCCAGCCACCACGGCAGAAGGGTCGCCAGCAGGGCGAGAGCCGCCGCAGCAGCCGGGATGGCGCCGAGGACCTGAGAGCGTGACCGCTCCCTGACCGACACGAGCACGGTCAGACAGTGCGCCATGCCCAGCGCCAGGGGCAGCCGCAGCACGTTGTCGAACTTGTGCAGGTTCCGCAGCGGCGCCAGGGTCCCATCCAGCCAGGACTGCCGTGTCTCGTGGAACCAGCCCGCGCCCGGCCCGGCGTACCCGAACGACACCGCCATCACGCCGACGACGACGCCGAGGAAGAGGAACTTCCGGTGGGGGTTGTCGGTCCGCGCGATGCCTGCCAGACCGAGTGCCACCAGCACCAGCCCGTCGAAGACGAGGTACGGCGTGGTGGCGAGCAGGTGCCCGGCCCGGAACGTCTCGGGGTCGATGTAGGCGACCCAGTCCGACGTGCCTCCGAGGACGTCCGACATGCCGGTGGACAAGGTGGTGACCGCCGCGGACTCGATGTAGTCGAGGAACGGGAAGCTGTACTGACCGAGCAGGGTCAGCGGGACCAGCCACCAGAGGGTGGCCAGCACCGTCGACAGGACCCACCACCCGAAGAACACCCACCTGCGCCGTCCCCGCCGGGTCAGGAGCCAACAGACACTCAGCGGGAGGATGGCCAGGACGGCGGCCGCGTTCACGCCGCCGCACGCGGCCACGATGAGACCTGCCGCGGCCGCCCACCGGCGCTCGGAGCCGCCACTCGTGCCCCGGATCACGCACCACAGCACCCATGGCGCCAGCGCCGACGGCCACAGCTCCACGCTCGAGGCGCCGATGATGGTCGTGGCGTGGATGCTCAGTGCGTAGGCGAAGGCCGCGAAGACCTGGGTCCAAGGACGGCCGAGCTCCAGAGTGCGGGCCACCCGGAGTGCGCCGTAGAAGGCCAGGCACAGCAGGAGCGACCACCACAGCCGCTGGATCACCCAGGCGTCGAGGTGCGCGAGGTCGCCGAGGAGGAAGAAGGGCCCCATCGGGAAGAGATAGCCGTAGGCCTGGTTCTGGATCTGCCCGAACGCCGACGAGCCGTCCCACATCTCCAGGGCTCGAGCGAGGAACCTCCCGGGCGCCACGACGAGGTCGAACTTCGTGTCCGCCACCATCCGGCCCGGGGCCTGGACGAACGTCAGGAAGGTGAGCAACAGGCCGTAGATCACCAGCCGGAGGGGGCTGGTCGCACTGACCGGGCGGTGGGGTGGGGCCGGTGCGGTCACCGCTTCCTCACCACGATGAGCAGGTTCCAGGTGGCGATCTCGCGGACGACGGGGATCCGCATCAGGCCGTACGTCCAGCGCGGGTTGTAGCGCGGCACCATGTCGAGCACCTCACCGGCGCGCTGCTCACGACTCCAGCGCAGTCCGTCGCGCACCAGGATCGGGAACAGGGACTCGCCGTACTTGTTCTTGGGCTCGTGCCCGTTGCGCCGTCGGTACCTGGCACGCGCGCGTCGGCCGCCGAGGTAGTGCCACGGCGCCGTCTCGTGGCCGCCCCATGGCCCCCACCACACGGTGCACGAGATGAACGCGATGCCCCCGGGACGGATGACCCGGAGCATCTCGTCGGCCATCACCCACGGCTGTGACACGTGCTCCAGGACGTTCGAGGAGTAGCAGACGTCCACCGCTTCGTCCCGGAACGGCAGTCGCATGCCGTCCCCGATGACCGTGCCCGGCCCCACCTCTCCCGCGGCCGACAGCTCCCCGACGTCCGCGTCGAGCGCCCAGTACGTCGCGCCGGCCGCCTCGAAGGCGCGCCGGAAGTAGCCCGGACCACCCCCGACGTCGAGGACCGAGGCGCCCGCCAGGTCGGTGTAGCGACCGACCTGGCCGATCGAGTCCTCGGCGAGGGCGCTGTAGAAACGGCGCGGGTCGTCCTGCTCGTGGCGGAAGTGCCCGAAGAGCGTGAGCGAGCGGCGTAGGTCGGCAGCCCAGGGCCTCATGAGAAACCCAGGCCGACGAACATGCCGCGCACCCTACCTTCCGGCGCCGTGCTCCCCGTGATCGAGGTTTCCGCTCCGCGACATGGCGCGATATAGCCTGCCGGAATGCTCGACGACGCCCACAGCCTCGCCGGCCGGCATGTGGTCTTCCTCAGCTGGCGGGACTCGGGCAACCCGGAGGCCGGCGGGGCCGAGCTGTACCTGGACCGGATGGCCACGGGCCTGGTCCAGCGGGGATGCCGGGTGACGGTGTTCTCGGCGAGATATCCCGGCACTCCCGACGACGAGGTCGAGAACGGCATCCGGTACGTGCGACGAGGGTCGAAGCTGTCGGTCTACGCGCAGGGCATGTGGCAGGTGCTCACCCGTCGTCTCGGGCGGCCCGACGTGGTCGTCGACGTGCAGAACGGGTTGCCCTTCTTCTCGCCCGTGGTCACCCGGGCGCCGGTGGTCGTGCTCGTGCACCACGTCCACCACGAGCAGTGGCCGATCGTCTACCCGGGGCTCGTGGGGAGGATCGGCTGGTTCCTCGAGCACCGGGTGTCACCGTGGCTCTACCGAGGACATCAGTACGTCGCGGTGTCGGCCGCCACGCGTGCGGACCTGCGCCGTCAAGGGGTCGACCAGGACAACGTGGTGGTGGTGCACAACGGGATCGACCCGGTCCATCGCATCGATGCGACCCGGGCGCCGTACCCCATGCTGTGCGTGGTCAGCCGGCTCGTGCCGCACAAGCGGATCGAGCACGCGATCGATACGGTGGTCGCCCTCGCCGACGAGGTCCCCGGGATCCGGCTGCATGTGGTCGGCGACGGGTGGTGGCGCGGTCACCTGCACGACTACGTCGAGCTGCTGGGGGCGGGCGACCTGGTGGTCTTCGAGGGCCACGTCAGCGAGGAACGCAAACAGCAGATCTACGAGCGGGCCTGGCTGATGCTCTTCCCCTCGATCAAGGAGGGCTGGGGACTCGTCGTCGGCGAGGCCGGCCAGCACGGGACGCCGACCATCGCGTACGCCGAGGCAGGAGGGACCACGGAGTCCATCATCGACGGGGTGTCAGGCGTGCTCGTGCACGACAAGCGACAGTTCGTCGAGGCGGCCCGGCAGCTCCTGCACGACCCGGACCGGCTCGCGAAGCTGAGCCGCGGTGCCCGGGAGCACAGCGACCGCTTCACCTGGCCACAGGCGCAGGAGGCGTTCGCCCGCGTGCTGCAGGGAGCCCTCGAGGGCGAGCGGGTCACGGCCGGGCTGTGACGCCCGCCACACTGTTACCGGGCGTCAGCGGGTGGAGCCATAGGGAATCCCGGCGTTGACGCTGCCGGGGTTGCTCGAGCCGGAGTCCACGGTCGTGGTGACCACACCGACAACCGTCGCGGCGGCGATGATCCCGCCGACGATGATGCTCACGAGCGTGCCGATCGCTCCGGTCATGAGAAGAGTCCTCCCTGTGGCTCCGGGCCGATGTGCATCGTAGCGGTCACCGACCCATGACCCGCAGTCGGCCCGCCGATCGTCTCATCCAGCCGAGCAGGCCGCCGAGCAGGGCGGCGACGTACGCCGTCCATCCGGCCGCGACGCCGATCCGGTGCCACACCGGGACCTCGCGTGGGCTCGCAGCGCCGCTGAGCCGCTGGACCAGCAGGTCGGGATGGTCCGCGATCA
>JAFMQY010000094.1 GCA_017354415.1 Nocardioides sp. | reverse complement strand
AGCAGCCGCTCCCCCGGCGCCACGTCCACGGGCGGCCGGGTACGACGCACCGACCTCACGAGGCTCCCAGCGCCAGGTCGCGGAGCTGCCGGCGGTGCTGCTCGAGCGCGGTCAGCTCGCCGAACATCTTGTTGTAGTCGGCGGCGTGCTCGACCGGGTTCGTGCGCTGAAGCCTGGACTTCAGGGTCGCGATCCGCCGCTGGGCGGTGAGCTCCTGGAGGCGGTAGACGGTGTTCGCGACGAAGGCCTCGTCGGCACCCTTCCGCGAGGGCAGGGGCTCGACGGCCAATGCGGAGAGTGCGGCTGCCACCTGGGGATCGGTCGTCCGGTCGCGCAGCCGGGCGGCCCATCCGGCGTCGGCCGCTGCCGGGCCACCGGCCTGCTCGACCAGCTCCCACACGGTGCGGTAGGTCGGGTGCGTGAAGTCGTTGGCCCCGACGTCGCGGGCGACGCGAGCGACGGCGGCCGGCTCCTGGATCGTGAGTTTCAGGGCCTCGCGCTCGAGCGCGAACCGCGGGTCGCGCAGGTCGGGCAGCTGCTGCTGGGGCGGGCGCTCAGTCGCACGCCCCTCCTGACGACCGCCGGAACCACGGACGTCTCGCACCGACCGCCCCTCGGCCCGGTTCACCTCGGCCCGTGCCTGCTCCACGTCGACCCCGACCATCCCGGCGATCTCGCGCGCGAACGCCTCGACCTTGGACCGGTCGCGGATCGACGAGACCAGCCGCGCGGCCTCGCGCACGGCGTCGACCCGCCCGTCTGCGCGGTCGAGGTCGTACTTGGAGACGACGTTGTCGAGCACGAACCGGTAGAGAGGGCGCCGGCGGGCGATCAGCTCGCGTACGGCCGCGTCACCTTGCTGCATGCGCAGCTCGCACGGGTCGAGGCCCGTCGGCTCGACCGCGACGTAGGTCTGGCTGACGAAGTTCTGGTCGCCGCTGAAGGCGCGGAGCGCTGCCTTCTGCCCGGCGGCGTCGCCGTCGAAGGTGAAGATCACCTCGCCGGGGAACTCCGCGTGGTCATTGAGGAAGCGGCGCAGCACGCGGGCGTGGTCGTCGCCGAACGCCGTACCGCACGTCGCCACGGCGGTCCCCACGCCGGAGAGGTGGCAGGCCATCACATCCGTGTAGCCCTCGACCACAACCGCCTTGGACGTGCGGGCCATCTCCCGTCGCGCGAGGTCGATGCCGTAGAGCACCTGGCTCTTCTTGTAGATCGCGGTCTCGGGGGTGTTGAGGTACTTGGCGTCGATCCGGTCGTCGTCGAAGATCCGGCGGGCGCCGAAGCCGATGGTGTCGCCGCCGGCATCGCGGATCGGCCACAGGAGCCGCCCCCGGAATCGGTCGTACGGCGAGTGGCCGATCGCGACGAGCCCGGCGGCGACGGTCTCCTCGTCGGAGAACCCCTTCTGCCGCAGGTGTTTCAGCAGCGCCTCCCCCGACCGGGGAGCGAACCCGATGCCGAACTGCTCGGCGATGTCCTGGTCGAAGCCTCGCTCGCCCAGGAACTGCCGGGCGACCAGGGCATCGGGCGTGCCGAGCGCGTCGGCGTAGAACTCCTGGGCGACCCGATGCGCCTCGACCAGCCGGGCCCGCTGCGGGCCGCGCGGACGCTCCGGACGCGCATCACCCTCCTCGCGGCGCAGGGTCACGGCGTACCGGTCGGCGAGCCGCTCGACCGCCTCGGCGAACCCCAGCCCGTCGATCTTCATCAGGAAGTTGAAGACGTTGCCGCCCTCCTGGCAGCCGAAGCAGTGGAAGACCTGGCGCTGCGGGTTGACGTTGAACGACGGGGACTTCTCGTCGTGGAAGGGGCAGAGCCCCTTGAGCGAGCCGCCCCCCGCGGGCCGCAGGGTGACGTAGTCGGAGACGACCTCGTCGATGCGGGCCTTCTCCCGCACCTCCGCGATGTCCTCCTCTCGAATCCGTCCGGCCACGCGGGGAGTCTACGGCGGGTGCCGACGCGCCCGGATGGATACCACCCGGGTGGCGGGGTACGGCTGTGTCATGAGTACGTCTACCTCGGGGGACAGCGGACACACCGCACACGACGACCCCACACTCGGTGCCCTTGTCCACGACCTGTCCGAGCAGGTGCCGAGGCTGGTGCGCTCGGAGATCCGGCTCGCCCAGGCGGAGCTCACCGAGAAGGGCAAGCGCGCCGGCCGCGGGGCAGGGATGTTCGGCACCGCCGGGCTCCTGGGCTTCCTGGGGTTGTGCTGCGTGGTGGCGACCGCGATCCTCGCCCTGGCCCACGCCCTTCCGGACTGGCTCGCGGCGTTGCTCGTAGCGGTGGTCCTGTTCGCCGGCGCGGCCGTGGTCGCGCTGGTCGGCACGAGGGAGATGCGGCAGGCGACCCCACCCGCGCCCGAGCACGCCATCGAAGGCGTCAAGGAAGACATCGCCGTGGTGAAGGGAGCCCACCGATGAGTGACCGTCCCACCGCCGAGCTTGGGGCGGAGATCGAGGAACAGCGCGACCAACTCGCCGAGACCGTCGACCAACTCACCCACAAGCTGGACGTGAAGGCCCAGGCTCGGGAGCGCGCGTCGCTTCTCAGGGAACGGGCGACGACCGACAGTGGGAAGCCGCGGCCGGAACTGATCGTGGCGGCCACATCGGCCCTGGTGCTCGCCGGCCTGCTCGTGTGGTGGCGGTGGCGATGACCGACGACATCCGACAGGAAGCGCCGCCGCCGCGACCCGAGGACGACCCGAAGCCGGAGTCTACGGCCGCTCTCGGTCCAAGGACCTGGGCATATGTGCTCCGCAAGTCGGTGCGGGAGTTCCAGGAGCATCAGTCCACGGACGTGGCGGCCGGGTTGACGTACTACGCAGTCCTCGCGATCTTCCCCGCGGCCATCGCCCTGGTGTCGCTGCTCGGGGTCGTGGGCCAGGCGCAGCAGAGCGTCCAGAAGGTCATGGACGTCCTGCAACCGCTGGTGTCACCGCACACCCTGAACACCGTCCAGCCGGTGCTCCAGCACCTTTCCGAGTCTCCCGCCGCGGGCTTCGGACTCGTCGTCGGTCTCCTCGGCGCCCTGTGGTCGGCCTCGGCATACGTCAGCGCGTTCGGGCGCGCGATGAACAGGGTGTACGACATTCCGGAGGGTCGTCCTTTCTGGAAGCTGCGTCCGCTCATGCTGGTCGTGACGGCGCTCGTCATCGTGCTGGTCGCCTGTCTCCTGGTCCTGCTCATCGTCTCCGGGCCCCTCGCGGATTCACTGGGGAGCACGCTCGGTCTCGGCTCGCAGGCCGTCACCGCGTGGCGCATCCTCCGGTGGCCGGTGATGGTCCTGGTGGTGGTCGTGATCGTGGCGCTGCTCTACCACGTCACGCCGAACGTGAAGCAGCCCAAGTTCCGCTGGCTCTCGGTCGGCGCCGTCGTGGCGATCGTCACCTGGGTACTCGCCTCGGTCGCCTTCGCCTTCTACGTCGCGAACTTCAGCAGCTACAACAAGACCTACGGCGCCCTTGCGGGTGCCATCGTTGGTCTGCTGTGGTTGTGGATCACCAACCTCGCTCTGTTGTTCGGCGCGGAGCTCGACTCCGAGCTCGAACGCGGACGTGAGCTGACGGCTGGGTTGGAGGCCGAGCGCGAGCTGCAGCTGCCGCTGCGCGACACGCGCGGAGTACGCAAGAGTCGGAAGAAGGAGCAGAAGGACATCGACCGCGGACGGGCGATCCGCGAGAAGGCCGCTGAGAAGGAGACATCGACATGAAGAAACTGATGCTGCTCGTCGCCTTCGGGCTCGGGTACGTGCTCGGAGCCCGTGCCGGGAAGGAACGCTACGCCCAGATCGCGGGCGCATTCGACAAGGTGCGGAGCAACCCACACGTGCAGGAGACGACCCACCATGCGGTGGACGTGGCGAAGCAGCAGGCCCCGGTCGTCGCCGACAAGGTCACCTCCGCTGCGTCCTCGGCCGCCTCGGCAGCCGCCCAGAAGGTGAAGCGCTCGAACGACGAGCCTCAGCCCACGACCATGGCCGGTCCCCAGGGCGACCTGCCGTAGCTGAATGGGTCGTCCGCTCCTGGGGCACTGGGTTCCTGTCAGGCGGACGACCCGGTGAGGCGCGAATGCCAGGCGAGCGCGCTGGCGTCGGTGAGCGAGGCCACCTGGTCGATCACCACCCGGAGCCGGGCCGCGTCGTCGGGCGCCTCGGCCCAGTCGTCGGCGAACGGCCGGTCGAGGTGGTCGGGTCCGGTCCGCGCGAGTACGTCGACCAGCTCGGCCAAGAGCTCACGCTGCCGGGCCATCGCCCGGACCCGGTCATCGGCGCGCATCACGTAGTGCGCGGCGATCCCCTTGAGGATCGCCATCTCGACCACGGAGTCCTCCGGGACGACGAGGTCTGCGTCGTACCGCAGCAGCGGCCCGGAGTACGACGCGAACGTCGCCGCCTGGGCCTCGGCGGCGAAGCGGCCGATCAGCTCGCTGGTCAGGTTCTTCAGCGCTGCGAGGGCCCGCCGGCTCCCGTCGTACGCCGTGCCGGGCCAGGACGCGACGGTACGCAACCGGGCCAGCCCGGCCGCGAGCACGTCGTCCGTGGCCAGAGGGAGGTACCAGTCCCGCACCGCCTCCCAGACCGCCTCCGCGTCGAGCCCGCTCAGGTCGATGCGGCTGGCGACCACCCCGTCCTCGACGTCGTGGACGGAGTAGGCGATGTCGTCGGCGAGGTCCATCACCTGCGCCTCGAAGCACTGCCGCGCCACCGGCGCCGACGCCCGCATCCAGTCGAAGACCGGTCGGTCGTCGTCGTACACCCCGAACTTGCGGACCACCCGCGGCGACCCGTCGGCATGCACACCGGAGGGATGTGACGCGCCCGCGAGCGGCCACGGGTACTTGGTGCAGGCGTCCAGGGTGGCCCGAGTCAGGTTCAGGCCCGCCGAGCGTCCGTCCGGGCCGAAGGTCTTGGCCTCCAGCCGGGTGAGCAGGCGCAGGGTCTGGGCGTTGCCCTCGAAGCCGCCGCGGCCCTCCCCGGCCTCGGCGAGCACTCGCTCGCCGTTGTGTCCGAACGGCGGGTGGCCCAGGTCGTGGGCGAGAGCGGCTGTCTCGACCAGGTCCGGCTCGCCGCCGAGTGCGCGAGCGAGGTCGCGGGCCACCTGGGCCACCTCGAGGCTGTGGGTGAGGCGGTTGCGCACGAAGTCGTCGGTCTGCGGCCCGACCACCTGCGTCTTGGCCGCGAGCCGGCGGCTGGCCGCGGCGTGCACCACCCGGGCCCGGTCACGCTCGAACGGCGTGCGTTCCGGTGCCGGCCGGCCCTTGGGCGGCTCGTCGACGAGACGCTCGCGCGCGGCGTCGTCGTACTGCGGTGTCAGACCAGGCATCGGGGCGAGACTAAGGCCTCCGGGGCGGCTTGCAGGCAAGCCGGCGCCGTTCGCTGTGGCGGCGGCTCGCGCAAGGGCGCGACGCCGTTCGCTGGGGCCGTCCTCTCCGACTGCGTCGGATCCGACGCTCCTCGCTCACCCTCAGTAGGTCGAGACGTGGACGTGGTCGTAGTGGTTGGCCGTCGGTGACCCACGGTCGGCGAACAGCCGCCACCCCTCGGACGCCCGGACCGGGGTCCAGATGTGCTGGCGCCAGAGGATGTCGTAGATGTGCAGCTCCGCGGCGTGCTGCTGCAGGAACGCCGCGATCGCATTGCCCAGGGCGACGTCGCTGGTCATGATGTCGATCGCCTTGCCGCTGGCGTGCTCGCCGTGCGCGTCCCAGCCGAGGTACGTCGTGATCTGCGGGAAGGCGTGGCACACGGAGCGGTAGACATAGATGGCGTTCGCCGTGAGGCCGGACTCGACCGACCCGTCGGGGCACGGCGCCATGGACAGCCCGGCGGCGACGCCGAGCCCGGTGGTCGAGGGGTCGGCCGCGGGCTTCTTGACGGAGAGGTACCCGGCGGTGACCCAACGCGACTGGCCGTCCACGACCAGCTCGACCCGGCCGTCCTGCGCTCGGCCGGTGACCAGGACGCGCTTCCCGGCCTTCATCAGCCCCAGCTGACGGGCCGCCGGGGAAGAGCTGGACCAGAGGTTGAGATCGACGGTCGTCCACCTCCGCTCGCTCGCCCTCGCCACCGCCCGAGCGGTGGTGGCTTCCGCGGCCATGCCCTCTTGGAAGCTGCGGCCCTCGGCGCGGCCGAAGACGCGGGCCGTGCGGTCGAAGCTGCGGGACGCGGGGGCGGCGTCGGATCGAGCGGGCGCGGCTGCGTGGCGATGTCGATCGAGCTGGAGCGGCGCGGGGCGATCGGCCGGGGGGTCGATCATCGCGCTCGGCTGGGCGACGACGAGGCCCCCCGCGACGGCGGGGATCGTCGCGACGGCAGCGGTGACGGCGGCGACTTTGGCGGCACGCGACCCGGTGCGGGCCGCGAACCGGCGGGCATTGGTTTCCCGCTTGTGGCGAGCCTGAGCCACAGCGCTGATTCCTTTGCAGTTGGTGTCGGGGGCTACGGATCCGTGGCTCCTACCCCGACAGGAGATCACGGTTCCGTTACGAGGAGGCAGTCAAACACACGGGCCGGGGCTCGCCCAATCCCGTCCGTCACCCGGGCGTGTCGTCCGTCACCCTCCGGTGGTCTCCGAGGCGTCCTCGGTGAGGTGCAGCGACGTGCCGTCGGTGTCGTCCAGCCAGCCCTCCGGGAGCACGACCCGCTCCCGCGGAGTGCCCTGGCGGCCGCGCGGCGCGCCCAGCTCCGAGACCGGGAACGGCTCGTCGGGGTCGAGGGCGTCGAGGAGCGTGTCCAGCGTGGCCAGCGAGTCCACCAGGGCCAGGGAGTGCCGGAGCTCGCCGCCCGCCCGGAAGCCCTTGAGATACCACGAGACGTGCTTGCGGAACTCCGTGCAGCCCCGCTCCTCCCCCATGTGCTCGCTCAGCAGCTCGGCGTGACGCCGCATCATCGTGCGGACCTCGCCGAGGGTGGGGAGTGTGGGCGCCGTGGTCTCGACGAGCTCGACCGACGGCGTCGTGAAGGCTCTGGCCAGGTCGCGGAACAGCCACGGGCGCCCGAGGCAGCCACGGCCGACCACGACGCCGACGGCGCCGGTCTGCTCGACCATGCGCACCGCGTCACCCGCCTCCCAGATGTCGCCGTTGCCGAGCACGGGGATGTCGACGTGCTCGACCAGCCGGCCGATCGCGTCCCAGTCAGCGCGGCCGCTGTAGGACTGGGCCACGGTCCGCCCGTGCAGCGCGATCGCCGAGATGCCGGTCTCCTGGGCGATCCGGCCGGCGTCGAGGTAGGTCAGGTGGTCCTCGTCCAGCCCCTTGCGGGTCTTCATCGTGACCGGTACGCCGTACGGCTCAGCGGCGGCGACCGCAGCGGCCAGGATGTCGGCGAGCAGACCGCGCTTCCACGGCAACGCTCCCCCACCGCCCTTGCGGGTCACCTTGGGCACCGGGCAGCCGAAGTTCAGGTCGACGTGGTGCACGCCGTACTCCGCGCAGAGGATCTCGGTCGCCTTCCCGACGTACGCCGGGTCGGTTCCGTACAGCTGGACCGAGCGGATGGTCTCGAGCTCGTCGAAGACCAGCATCTTCAGGGTCGTCGTGTCGCGCTCGACCAGCCCGCGGCTGGTGATCATCTCGCAGACGTAGAGGCCCGCACCCTGCTCAGCGCACAGGCGTCGGTACGCGGCGTTGGTGATGCCCGCCATCGGCGCGAGCACGACCGGCACGGGCACGGTCAGCGGGCCGAGGGTCAGGGACATGCGTCGATTGTCCGGCCACACCCGGTGCGCGGCCAAACTCGTGGTCTCGACAAGCTCGACCGACGAGGCTCAGTGCTTCTTCTCGTGCTTCGTCCCGCGCTTCGACCCGCCGACCCGACCCCTCCAGGTGATCGCGGCGAAGTCCTGCGTCGGACGGAAGCTGATCGCGTCGAGCTTCCCGTGGCGGGGAACGAAGTACATCAGGCACACCCTCGCCTTCGAGCCGGGCCTGAAGTGGGCCGGCAACGGGCGGCTCGAGCACGGGGCGTACTGCGCGGTGAACGTCGACGACTGCAGAAGTGTGTTGCGCTCCAGCAGGTACAGCGGCACCGGCACGTTCGACAGGTTGCTCCGACCGACGTTGCGGACCGTCGCGTGGACGTAGTACGGCGTGGACCTGCGCGTGGCAGGGTTGAGCTGGAACGCGTCGAACGCCGAGACCGGGACCGTGTCGAGACGGGTGACGGCGATCGTGGCGACTCCGACCTTCTTCTGGCTCGGCCTCCACGCGACCGTGGCCGCCTGGCCGAGCCTCAAACGCGTCCCCTGCCGCGTCAGCGTGACGCCCCTCGGCACCGGCAGCGAGCTCGCCCCGGGCGAACCCGAGGATCCCGTGCCGGCATGCCCGGACGAGCTGGACCCGCCGCACGCAGACAGGGCCAGCGCGGCGACGGTCGCCAAGGCTGCGCCACACAGGCGGGTACGTCGGATCACGCGGTCATTGTGCATGTCGCAGGGTGCAGCAAACCTGGGCGCGCCCGGTCAGCAGCCGAGCAGCTTCTCGGCGAAGTAGCGGCTGACCTCGTCCAGGTCGATCCGCTCCTGCTTCATCGAGTCGCGCTCGCGGATCGTCACCGCGTGGTCGTCGAGGGTGTCGAAGTCGACGGTGACGCAGTACGGCGTACCGATCTCGTCCTGGCGACGGTAGCGGCGGCCGATGGCACCGGAGTCGTCGAAGTCGACGTTCCAGCCGTGGCCCCGCAGCTCGGTGGCCAGGTCGCGGGCCTTCGGCGACAGGTCGGCGTTGCGGCTGAGCGGGAGGACCGCCACCTTGACCGGCGCGAGCCGCGGGTCGAGCCTCAGCACGACACGCTTGTCGACGCCGCCCTTGGTGTTGGGTGCCTTGTCCTCGGTGTAGGCGTCGAGGAGGAACGCCATCATCGCCCGGTTGGGGCCGAGTGCCGGCTCGATCACGTAGGGGACGTAGCGCTCGCCGCTGGCCTGGTCGAAGTACGACAGGTCCTGGCCGGAGAACTGCGAGTGCTGGGTGAGGTCGAAGTCGGTGCGGTTGGCGACGCCCTCCAGCTCCTCGAACTCGCGCTCGGAGAAGCCGAAGCGGTACTCGATGTCGACGGTCCGCTTCGCGTAGTGGCTGAGCTTCTCCTGCGGGTGCTCGTAGTGCCGGATGTTCTCCGAGCTGAGGCCGAGGTCGGTGAACCAGCGCGTGCGCTCGTCGATCCAGTACTGGTGCCACTCCTCGTCCTCGCCGGGCTTGACGAAGTACTCCAGCTCCATCTGCTCGAACTCACGGGTCCGGAAGATGAAGTTGCCCGGCGTGATCTCGTTGCGGAACGACTTGCCCATCTGGGCGATGCCGAACGGCGGCTTCATCCGGGCGCTGGTCACGATGTTGGCGAAGTTCAGGAAGATGCCCTGGGCGGTCTCGGGCCGCAGGTAGTACAGGCTGGACTCGTCTTCGATCACGCCGAGGTGGGTCTTGAGCATCATGTTGAACTGGCGCGGCTCGGTCCAGGTGCCGCGGTTGCCGCAGTTGGGACACGGGACCGACGCGTTGATGTCGACCGTGTCGGGGTTGGCGACGTCGTGCTTCCCGGCGTACTCCTCCTGAAGGTGGTCCTCCCGGAAGCGCTTGTGGCAGAACTGGCATTCCACCAGCGGGTCGGTGAACGTCGAGAGGTGGCCGCTGGCCTCCCAGGTGCGGGTCGGCAGGATGATCGACGAGTCGAGACCGACCATGTCGTCGCGGGCGGTGACCATGGAGCGCCACCACTGTTTCTTGACGTTCTCCTTCAGCTCCACGCCGAGGGGGCCGTAGTCCCACGCGGAGCGGGTGCCGCCGTAGATCTCGCCGGACGGGAACACGAACCCTCGGCGCTTGCACAGGGAGACGACGAGGTCGAGCTTGCTGGGGGGTGGCTTGGCCACGAGTGAAACTCCTGGGGTCGGGCCGGCTGGCTGCCGGTCTGCCTTCGTGGGACGGAACCCTCAGCCTAACGAGCGGGTCTCGGCGACGTTCACGGGCTCCCCCGGAACCACGGTCTCGTAGGCGCTGGGCTCGTCGAGAGCCCGACTGAGGACTGAGACGGCGGCGATCTTCACGTCGTACGACGAGAGGGCGCGCCGGTAGGCCCCCGGGCCCTCCCATTCCGTCGTCAGGACCCAGAGCTCGGGGTCGTCGACGTTGCGACCGATCCGAGCGGCCACGAAGCCCTTCTCGCGGGCCAGCGTCTCCCGCGCGCGCTCGAGGTCCACACGGAACGCCGCCTGCTCGGCCTCGGGCACTCGGAACCGGGTCACCACGATCACGGCTCGACGGTAGTCCGGCGGGCCATGAGGTGCGTCGGGATACCCGGCTCACCGGGGATCCCGTCGCTTCTCGCCTGTTGCAACACCCGAGGAGCGACGGGAGTGCCTCCGGGCTGGGGCTGGAGTGACGAGAGGGCCGCTCTGACTCAGCTGCCGGTGTAGTACTCGTCCGCGGTGTCGAGGGCCTCGTCGAGCGCGGCCAGGCCCTCGCGGAGGTCCTGCTCGGTGATGGTGCACGGGGGTACGACGTGCGTGCGGTTGAAGTGCGTCATCGGCCACAGGCCGCGCTGTTTGCATGCCGCGGCGAAGGCGTTCATCGGCGCCGCAGCCTCGCCCGCCGCGTTGTAGGGCACGAGCGGCTCCCGGGTCTCGCGGTCGCGCACCAGGTCGAGCGCCCAGAACACGCCCAGCCCGCGCACCTCCCCCACCGACGGGTGGCGATCGGCGATCTTGAGCAGCTCCGGGCCGATCACGTCCGTGCCCAGAGCGCGGGCGTACTCGATGATGCCCTCCTCCTTGAAGATCTCGATCGACGCGACCGCGCTCGCGCAGGCCAGCGGGTGGCCGCTGTAGGTGAGACCGCCGGGGTAGGCGCGCTCTTGGAAGGTCTCGGCGATCGGGTCGCTGATCACCACGCCTCCGAGCGGGACGTAGCCGGAGTTGACGCCCTTGGCGAACGAGATGAGGTCGGGTCGGACGTCCCAGTGCTGGATCGCGAACCACTCGCCGCAGCGGCCGAAGCCGGCCATCACCTCGTCGGAGATCAGCAGGATGCCGTGCTCGTCGCAGATCTCGCGGACGCCGGCCAGGTAGCCCGGCGGCGGAACCAGGATGCCGTTGGTGCCGACGACCGGCTCCAGGATCATCGCCGCGATGGTGCCTGCGCCCTCGACCATGATCGTGTCGCGCAGGTGCTGCAGCGCGCGCGTGGTCTCCTCCTCGGGTGAGGACGAGTGGAACGCCGACCGGTACGGGTAGGGCCCCCAGAAGTGCACGATGCCCGGGATCGTGTGCGGCTCGGTGCCCCACCGGCGCGGGTCTCCGGTCAGTCCGATCACACCATGGGTCGCGCCGTGGTAGCTGCGGTACATCGCCAGGATCTTCGGTCGACCGGTGTGCAGGCGGGCGAGCCGGATCGCGTTCTCGTTGGCCTCTGCGCCCGCGTTGGTGAAGAACACCTGGTTGAGGTCGTGCCCGGCGACCTCGGTGATCAGCCGCGCCGCCTCGGAGCGGGCGTCGTTGGCGAACGACGGCTGGATCGTCGTCATCCGCTGCGCGTAGTCGGCGATCGCCGCCACCAGCTTGGGGTGCTGGTAGCCGATGTTGACGTTCACGAGCTGGCTGGAGAAGTCGAGATAGGACTTCCCGGCGTAGTCGGTGAACCGCGAGCCGGACGCCGAGGCGATCGGGAGCGGGTCGATCAGGGCCTGGGCCGACCAGGAGTGGAAGACGTGCGCGCGGTCGAGCTTGCGAACCGTCTCCTCATCCGTGGGGATCCCCGCGAGCGGGCCGTCGTACGTCGGGGTCATGCCTGCTCCTTCGTCGGTCGAATCCTTCGAGACGCCTCGTCCCTCGGCTCCTCAGGAACCACCTGTCGGGACCGTTCAGCGGTGGGTCGGGAAACCGAGGTCGATCGCCGACGTGGCCGGGTCGGGCCACCGCGACGTGACCACCTTGCCACGGGTGTAGAAGGCGATCCCCTCGGGGCCGTACATGTGGGTGTCGCCGAACAGCGAGGCCTTCCAGCCGCCGAACGAGTAGTACGACACGGGGACCGGGATCGGCACGTTGACACCGACCATCCCCACCTCGACGTCGAACTGGAACTTACGGGCGGCGCCACCGTCGCGAGTGAAGATCGCGGTGCCGTTGGCGAACTGGTTGGCGTTGATCAGCGACACGGCCTCGTCGTAGGAGTCCTCGCGGACCACGCACAGCACCGGTCCGAAGATCTCGTCGGTGTAGACGGTCATCTCCGGGTGCACCCGGTCGAGCAGCGTCGTACCCAGGAAGAACCCGTCGCTCGGGACGTCTGCCTCACGTCCGTCGACCACGGCGACGGCGCCCGCGTCGACGCCCTGGCGGACGTAGTCGGCGACCTTGTCGCGGTGCTCGCGGGTGATCAGGGGGCCCATCTCCGAGTCGGGATCCGTGCCGTCACCGATGCGCAGCTTGGGCAGCCGGGCCGCGATCGCGTCGACCAGCGGGTCGGCCACGTCGCCGACCGCCACCACGACCGAGATCGCCATGCAACGCTCGCCTGCCGCGCCGTACCCCGCCGAGACGGCCGCGTCGGCGGCCATGTCGATGTCGGCGTCGGGCAGGACCAGCATGTGGTTCTTCGCACCGCCGAGCGCCTGGACGCGCTTGCCGTTGCGAGTGCCGGTCTCGTAGATGTAGCGGGCGATCGGGGTGGAGCCGACGAAGCTGACCGCCGCGATGCCGGGGTGCTCGAGGATTGCGTCCACGGCCTCCTTGTCGCCCTGCAGCACCGTGAAGACACCGTCGGGCAGGCCGGCCTTCTTCCACAGCCCGGCCAGGAACAGCGAGGCCGACGGGTCCTTCTCGCTGGGCTTGAGGATGAACGCGTTGCCGGTGGCGATCGCGTTGGCGCACATCCACAGCGGGACCATCGCCGGGAAGTTGAACGGCGTGATGCCGGCGACGACGCCGAGCGGCTGCCGGATCGAGTAGACGTCGACACCGGTGCCGGCCTGCTCGGAGTAGCCGCCCTTCATGTGCTCGGCCACACCGCAGGCGTACTCGACGTTCTCCAGGCCGCGCTGGACCTCGCCCCTGGCGTCGGAGAGGACCTTGCCGTGCTCCGAGGTGATGACCGCCGCGAGCTCGTCGAGGGAAGCCGCCAGCAGCTCACGGAAGCGGAAGAGCACGCCCGAGCGCGTGGCCAGCGACGCCGAGCGCCAGACCTGCGCGGCCTCGGTGGCCTGGACGACGGCGGCATCGACCTCGGCGAGCGAAGCGAAATCGACCTCGCCGGTCTGCTCGCCCGTGGCGGGGTTGTGGACGACGCCGGAGCGGCCGGAGGTGCCGGGAGTCGCGGCGCCGTTGGTCCAGTGGGTGATGCGGGTGGTCATGGTTCGAAAATATGACACTGCTCTGGGTAGAGCAATGCTGTCTTTGCTATGTTACAAAACATGTGGAAGGAGCTGGTCGACACCATCGACGACCGCTCGGCCAAGGGCATCGCCCTCGCACTCTCCACGGGCATCGACCGGGGGTTGCTGAAGCCGGGCGAGCTGCTCCCCCCGATCCGACGAGTCGCCCGCGACCTCACGGTCGCCCCGGCCACGGTCAGCGCGGCCTGGTCGCAGCTCGCCCGAGCCGGGCTGATCGAGACCGACGGCCGACGGGGCACCCGGGTCCGCGAGGGGTCCGCCGGTCCGCGGCGCTACCGCCGGGCCCTGGACTCCGCGGCCGGCTGGCGGGTCGACCTCTCCACCGGCCTGCCCGACCCGCGCCTGCTGCCCGATCTGCACGCAGCCATGTTGCGGACCAGGCGTGACGCGACGGCGCACTCCTACCTCGAGGACCCCGTCATCCCGGCGCTGCGAGAGGTCCTCGAGACCTCGTGGCCGTACGCCGCAGCGTCACTCACCGTGGTCGACGGGGCCATGGACGCGCACAGCCAGTTCGTGGCGGCCCACCTCCGCTTCGGTGACCGGGTCGCGGTCGAACAGCCCTGCTTCCCCCCGCTCCTGGACCTGCTCGAGATGGCGGGCACCGTGGCGATCGGGGTCGGCTACGACGCCGAGGGCCCGGTCGTCGCCGACGTCCTCGCCGCGGCCGACGCGGGGGCGAAGGCGCTGTTCTTCCAACCGTGGGGCCAGAACCCCTCCGGGCAGTCGCTCTCCTCCGCTCGCGCCGAGGAGCTCGCGGCGGCGCTGTCGGGCCGCGACGTGGTCGTCGTCGAGGACGACGCCGCGGGAGGTACGCCGTCCGGGCCGCCGGTCTCGCTGGGCGCCCACCTGCCGGACCGGACCGTGCTCGTGCGCAGCTTCTCGAAGACGCATGGGCCTGATCTCCGCCTCGCAGCCATCGGAGGACCGTCCTCGGTCATCGACCCGATCGTGGAACGGCGCTACCTCGGACAGGGTTGGAGCAGCCGGCTCGTGCAGTCGATCCTGATCGAGCTGCTCACCGACGAACGGTCGCGCTCGGAGGTGGCGGAGGCCCAGCGGACCTACGCCCGCCGTACCGCTGCGATGGCCGAAGCCCTGGCCGCCCGCGGGGTCGTGGTCCCGGGTCGCGACGGCATCAACGTCTGGGTGCCCGTCGCCGAGCAGGGTGCGGCGCTCGTGCACCTCGCCGCGGCCGGGGTCCGGGCCGCCAGCGGC
>JAFMQY010000093.1 GCA_017354415.1 Nocardioides sp. | reverse complement strand
CCGCGCTGGTGTCCGGGGCCGGCTTCGACGTCGACGCCGTGCACGCGGTCCGGGTGTTCACCGATCTCGTGCCCGGCTCGCTGCTCGACCTCGAGCCCCGCGCCTCGACAGCCCTGGTCGAGCTCGAGCAGGCCGTGGCGGCCCGGCCGGAGTACCTCCCTCTGGCCACCCAGCTCCACCTGCTCGCCCACCGGGCGTGAGGGGCGCGCCCGCTCCGACCCACGTCGTACGACGGGCCCGGAGGAGACGCCATGACCCGCACCTCCACCCCGAACTCTCGAGGCGCGACCACGACCCCGATCCTCCACGTCGACATGGACGCCTTCTACGCCAGCGTCGTCGTCCGCGACCGTCCCGAGCTGCGTGACGTCCCGGTCATCGTCGGCGGGGGGTACCGCGGGGTCGTGCTGTCGGTCGACTACCTCGCTCGGCAGACCGGCATCCGGTCCGGGATGCCGATGACCCGTGCCCGGAGGATGTGTCCCGGCGCGGTGGTGGTGCCTCCCGACCACGAGACGTTCTCGACCGTCTCGTCGTCGGTGATGGAGACCTTCCGACGGTTCACCCCGGTGGTCGAGGTGCTCTCGCTCGACGAGGCGTTCCTCGACGTTCGCGGTTCCATCCGACGGCTCGGCTCGCCGGTCGAGATCGCCGAGCGGCTGCGCGCCACCGTCCACGACGAGCAGGGGGTCACCTGCTCGGTCGGGGTGGCCGGGTCGGTGACCATGGCCAAGATGGCCAGCCGCTGGGCCAAGCCCGACGGGGTGTTCGTCTGCACGCCGGCGTCGGTGACGACACTGCTGCACCCGCTCGACGTGGGGGAGCTGTACGGCGTGGGAGAGAAGACCAGCGAGATGCTCCACCGGCTCGGCCTGGTCACGGTCGGCGACGTTGCGCACACGCCGGTCCGCACCCTCCAGCGGGCGGTCGGCGACCATCTCGGCCGGCACCTCCACGACCTCGCCTGGGGCGTGGACGGCCGCCAGGTCGTCGCCCGCAACGCCAGCGCCTTCAGATACCTGGGTGAGCCCGACAAGTCCATGGGCGCCAGCGAGACGTTCGACCACGACACCGACGACCGTGAGGTGATCGTCCGCGAGCTGCTCCGCCTCACCGACCGGGTCACCGGCCGGATGCGGGTCGCCGGCGTCGCGGGTCGCACCGTGACGATCACCGTCCGGTTCGCCGACTTCACCACGATCACCCGCTCGCGCACCCTCGCCGAGGCCACCGACGTGACGCAGGAGGTCTTCCGCGAGGCCGTGCGTTCCTATGACGCTTTGGGTCTGCAGCGTGCGCGGGTGCGGTTGGTCGGGGTCCGGCTCGAGGGTCTGGTACCGCGCGAACGCGTCCATCGGCAGCTCGTCCTCGGCGCCCGCGAGCACGGCTGGTCCGAGGCCGACCGCGCCACGGACCGGGTCGGCCGAAGGTTCGGTGCGGATGCCGTCCGTCCCGCCAGCCTGCTCTCCTGACCCCCTGTCCACACCCGGAACATAGATAGTCACAATTTCCTCTGGCTGCCTACCGCATGCCGACACCGCTGCATACACTGACCGTGAGGCTCAACTACGAGGGGAGGACCCGTGCCGCTCTCGGAAGAAGAGTTGCGAGCGCTGGAGCAGATGGAACGCGCCCTCGTCCAAGAGGACCCCAAGCTCGCCTCCACCCTGCGGGGGACCAACCTGCGCCGAGCCGCGCAGCGTCGAGCACTCCTGTCAGGGGTCTGCTTCGTGGCGGGTCTCGCCGTGATGATGTCCGGCGCGATCGCTCGGACCGCCCTGATCGGCGTCCTCGGCTTCCTGATCATGCTGGCCGCGGCCACGATCGGACTCGCCGCGATCCGCGGCACCTCCCATAGTCACAGCCCCGCCAGCCGGGCCGGCCATCAGCCGGGTTCGATGCTCGACCGGTTCGGCACCTCCTGGCGTCGTCGCCACGACGACCAGTCCTGACCTCCACCCGCCTCTCCCAACGACCGACGAGCCAACGTCCGACGAGCCAGCCTCCGACGAGCCAGACTCCGACGAGCACGTCAGACGAGCCAGCCTCCGACGAGGTGGTCGTTCCAGCCTCACGTCGTGGTCTCGACAAGCTCGCCATATGACGGACCGACCGACCCTGCTTGACCGACGACGGATCGCCGTCGCGTCCCCCGGGAGTCCGCCCAGCCTTCCTCCTCGACCACCGGCCAGACCTCTGGGCCGTACTGCACTGTCGGGACCACGTGGTCCCGACAGTGCAGAGCTCGAGTGGTCTCGAGACGGCCCCCGTCGAGACGGCCCCCGTCGAGACGGTCCCTTCGAGACGGTCGCAGTGCGATCCCCTCAGGACACCGCGCAGAGCGATCCCCTCAGGACACGTCGCAGAGAGACATGCTCAACCACCGGGGGACCGCGGTCCAGGACGTTGACGCCTGACCCGGCCGAAAGGGCCGGTCACCCGACGTGGTCGACGACCCCACCCGGGGAGACGGCCTCCGACGTCGGCACGTCCGCGAGGGCGACCTTCCGGCCACCCCCGATCACCGAGCGTGGCAGCCACCGGGCGCGACGGAGAGCACCGCGGGTGCTCCCCCATTCCAGCGCCTGGATACAGGTCTGCACGTCCGCGGCGAGCGCACCCGGTATGTCGTCGGCCGTGCGGGCATAGCGCACCAGCTCGAGGGTGAGCACGATCCGGTCCAGGGCGTCCTCGGCGCCCGGAGCCAGGCCGCGACCGCGCGGGGGCCGCACCAGCGGCGCTCCGTCGGGTTCGGGGCCGAACCACGCGGCGAGCTGGACGCCGGTCTCGTGCGGCGACCGGCTCACCGGCCAGCTGACCCCGAGATCGATGGCACTGTCACGGAGCTCGGCCCAGGCATCCTCGGCCCTGCCCTCGAGCCGCCGACGCCGTCGTGCCTGCCGGACCAGTGATGGCACCAGCCCGAGCAGCGCCAGGGCCAGAAGCACCCCCAGAGTGGTGAGGATCGCGCTCCACGGGACGTGCGACTGGCTCGAGGACGACGTGGTGTTCGGGAGCTTGTCGTGGATGCGCGTGGAGGAGGCGCTGGCCGGGTCGGTGGGGACCGAACCACCGGCGCGGTTGCTCGGTGCAGCGTTGCTCGGCTTGTGGACCGAGCCGGACGTGTACTGCGGCGCGGTCGTCCCGTGCGCCGCAGGTGTCGGCTCGAAGCGGACCCAGCCCGAGCCCCGGAAGTAGAGCTCCGGCCAGGCGTGCATCTGGTGGGCGGAGTAGAGGTAGGAGTCCGGCCCCACCTTCTTCGGGCTCAGGAAGCCCACGGCCACGCGGGCCGGGATCTCGAGGGTGCGTGCCATCACGGCGTACGCCGAGGCGAACTGCTCGCAGTACCCGACGCGGCTACCGGGTCCGGTGCCCAGGAACTGCAGCAGGGCCGCGTTGCTCGAACCGGATGCCGGCGCGGACTTCAGGCTGTAGCGGAAGCCGCCGGTGCTGCGGAACCAGCGCTGCAGCATCACCGCGGCAGCAAAGCGGGAGTCCGCGCCCTGGGTGACCTTCTCGGCGAGCGCCTTGACCGACGACGGCAGCGAGCTGGGGAGGGCGGTGTACGGCTCCTGGATCGAGAGCGGCGCCGTCAGCGAGTGCAGCATCGAGTACGCCGACAGCTCGGGCTTCGCCGCGGTCATCGTCCAGCTCAGGCCGCGGGCGTTCGTGCCGTTGGTGGCGATGAAGTCCATAGTCGAGTCGTCGTAGTGCCAGCTGCCGGGGGCGAAGATGCTGGAGACGGGGAACATCGTCGGCAGCCAGGTCGAGTCGAAGGCCTCGGTCGCGGTCACCTGGTACTGGTAGGGCTGCGTGGGAGCCGACAGCCCGGTCTCCAGGGGGACCAGTCCGCTGGCGGTCTGGTTCGAGACGATCTCGCGGTTGCCGCTGGTCCACTCCACGCCGTTGAACTGCGTCAGCACCCCGATCCGCATGTACGACGGGTCCGGGTCGTTGGTGTGGACGTCGAGCAGCGCCACGTTGTCACCACGGTGGAGGTCACGCCGCATCGAGGTGATCGGGTTGATCACCTGGACGTTGTCGCCTGAGCCCCCGGGGCCGAACAGCCCGAGACCGTCGAGGCGCAGGGTCGGGATGAACAACGGCACGATCACGGCCAGGACCACCGCGGCACTGCCGACCGTGGTCGCGCTGGTCTTGCTCGCTCCGGTGCGCACGCCGAACCCCTGGGGGTCCTCGGTGGTGCCGGTGCCTCCGAGTGGACGTCCCCATCGTGTGATGTGGGCCGACTCGTGGAGGAACATCATCAGCAGGAAGCCTGCGGCGGCGAACAGGAACACGACCCAGGAGACGCCATGGCCGATCACGCTGATCGGCACGCAGTAGACCGCGAGCAGGGGAAGACCGGCCAGCGGCACCCGGCGGAGCCAGCACGCCAGGATGTCGACCACGAGCAGGGCGGCGGCACCGGACGGGATCAGCAGCGGGGCGATGCTGGCGACGTTGTCGGGGATCGGGGGGTGGTAGGCCTCGGCGGACGTCCAGGCGTTGTCGAGCCGCTCGGAGATGGTGTGGGCGCTGCCGATCGGGTGGAACACCGAGCCGCCGAGCAGGAGCCAGACCAGGACGACGACGACGAGCACGTGCAACGACAGCGCCACCCGTCGCGGGATGGGTGCCGCTCGGAGCACGACGCCGGAGGTCGCCACCACGACGGCCACCAGCAGGAGTGGGCCGAGGTACTCGCCCCACAGGGTGCTGAACCCGCGCCAGGACAGCATCGTCAGCCAGGTGGTCCCCGCCGCCACCAGCGCGAGCGGCAGGTCTCGACGGGCGTCGGAGGAGAGACCGCTCATCGGACTCCCTCGCTGACCGGCCGCACCTCGTCGGCGGCGGCACCGGACCGTGCGGCGTGGGCGCTGGTGCGGCCGAGGTCCTGCCAGACCAGGTCGAGCCGGTCACGGGGGCGCAGGGTCACGGCCCGCCAGCCCTGCCGGACCAGCATCGGCCGTGCGGAGTGGGGGACCGTGGAGAGGCCGGCGTCGCTGAACGGCGCCCAGGCAGACACGTCGAGCGCCAGCGCCAGGGCCGACCCGGCGTGGTGGTGCATCCGGCGCAGCATCGGACCGTCCGCCTTGGTGATCGCACCGACCACGGCCAGCAGCAGACCACCGTGGGTCGACTCGGCCAGCCAGCCGGTGTCGATGCGGCGGTTGGTCACCGGCTGCACCACCGCGAGCGCCTCGAGCATCGCCCGGGTGTTGAGCTCCGGGTCGCGGGTGTGCCACGTCGTGCTGAGGTCGTCACCGGCCGAGGTCACCAACCGCACCGTGAAGCCGCGCTGGCCGAGGTGGACCGCGATCGACGCGGCTGCGGAGACGGCGGCCTCCAATGAGGACGCGATGCCCTGGCCCTGGTGGGCGCTCATCCGGTTGTCGACGAACAACGTCGCCCGCGACTGCCAGGGCTGCTCCTCGCGGCGCACCATCAGCTCGCCGACCCGCGCCGAGCTCCGCCAGTGCACTCGTCGTAGGTCGTCGCCGCGGCGGTACTCCCGGACCGTGACGTCCTCGGCGCTGCCGATCGCGAAAGCGCGCGGACGGTTGTCGCCAGACCCGGTCCACGCGCCGCCGAGCGGGATGGGCGGCAGCGGCACGGTCCGTGGGGTGACCGTGAGGGTGGCGGTGCTCCGGAAGGAGCGGCCGAGCTCGACCAGGCCGAACGGGTCGCTGACCCGCACGCTCATCGGGCCGATCTCGTAGCGCCCGCGCACGTCCGAACGCACCTGGTACGTCGCGTGGCGGCGCCAGCCGTGCCCGATGCCGTCGAGCACGAACCTCGGTCGGGTGCCGAGGACGTAGGGGACGTGGTCCTCCAGCATCAGCACACCGGACGGCGTACGACCCTCGTTGGTCATCGTCAGCTGCACGGTCGACGGCTGACCCGCGGTCACCGTCTGCGGCCCTACCCTGCGGACCAGCGACAGCCGGTAGCGGCTCCGACCGAGCGTCGCCGCGGTGAGCAGGGGGAGAGCAGCGACGAGCACGCCGACCCGCGTCAACGTCGGCTGGCCGAGCAGGATCGCGCAGACGACAGCGGTGATACCGGCGGCCAGGAACGCCCGTCCGCGGACGGTCAGACCGGCGAGGGCCTCACGCATGGCTCCCCTCGGGGACCGGGACCGTGGCGAGGATGCTCTCCAGGATGCTGGCGGTGGTGCGCCCGCCCATGGCCGCCTCGACGCTCGGCAGCAGGCGGTGGGTGAGCACCGACGGCGCGAGACCGAGCACGTCGTCCGGGAGCACGTAGTCGCGGCTCTGCATCGCCGCGGACGCCTTGGCCGCCCGGACCAGGTGGAGCGACGCGCGCGGTGAGGCTCCCAACGCCAGCTCGGAGGTACGGCGTGTGGCCGCGGCCAGAGAAACGGTGTAGCGCTGCACGGCCTGAGACACGTGGATCTGGCTCACGATCCCGATCAGCTTGGTGATCTCGACGGCGTCGGTCACCGGCTCGAGGTCGTCCAGCGGGTTGGACAAGGTGTGGGAGTCGAGCATCGCGATCTCGGCGGCCTCGACCGGGTAGCCGACCGACAGCCGGACCATGAACCGGTCGCGCTGCGCCTCCGGCAGCGCGTAGGTGCCCTCCATCTCGATCGGGTTCTGCGTCGCGATCACCATGAACGGCGCCTCGAGAGCGTACGTGGTGTTGTCGACGGTGACCTGGCGCTCCTCCATGCACTCGAGCAGCGCCGACTGCGTCTTGGGCGAGGCGCGGTTGATCTCGTCGCCGACCACGATGTTCGCGAACACGCCGCCCGGGCGGAACTCGAACTGGCGGTTCTCCTGGTTGTAGACCGACACACCGGTGACGTCCGAGGGCAGCAGGTCCGGCGTGAACTGGATGCGGCGCACCGAGCTGTCGATGCTCCGGGCCAGCGACTTGGCAAGCATCGTCTTGCCGACTCCCGGCACGTCCTCGATGAGGAGGTGCCCCTCCGCCAGGAGCACGGTGATCGCCGAGGAGATCACGTCGGGCTTCCCCTCGATGACGCGCTTGATGTTGCTGCGGACCTTCTCCACCACTCTGGCGAGCGTGTCGAGGTCGGCTCCCTGTGAAACCGGACCGGTCACGAGCCGTCCCTTCCCGTCGTCCTCGCGCCCGGCTCTCCGTGGGCGCCCACCCGTAAGACCCGCCCCTGGGCGCACTCAGGCGTCCGGCCGGGACAGGTCGTGCAGCACAACCTACGTGTTGAACGCCACGTCGGTTCTGACTCCCGGGATAACGGTTCGGTTGCGGATCGCCCCCGCGGGCACACGTCCGCGCCGGGCCCTCTCCCGGGCGCACACCCATCCTCCCCCACCGCCCCACTTCCCTCCACCCGTCGTCCGCGCCTTGCCCCACCTCGCCGAGTCAGCGCCGTCGTCGTCGCCGATGACCTGGGCGGATGCGACCTCCCGAGGCCCGGGAGCAGCGATGCGACGGCCGCATCCGGAGCCGGTGCGTCACGCGGTGACACCCCGTCGCCAGGGTCGGATGTGGTTGACGGTGGAGGAAAGTGGGGTACAGTGGCGCGAAGTGGAGGAAGGATCGAGTCAGGTGGAGGTGCCCGGTGTTCGTGGGCTCCTACACCCCCAAGCTGGATGAGAAGAACCGGCTCTTCCTTCCCGCCAAGTTCAGGGAGCAGCTCGCGGAAGGACTCGTGGTGACGAAGGGTCAGGACTTCTGTCTCAACGTCTTCCCGATCGCCGACTTCGCGGCTATGACCAACAAGATCCAGGAAGCGCCGCTCACCGTCCGCCAGGCGCGTGAGTACGGCCGGTTCCTCGCGATGCGGGCCACCGAGGACAAGCCCGACAAGCAGGGCCGGATCACGATCCCGCCGCTGCTGAAGGAGTACGCCGGCCTCGATCGCGAGGTGGTCGTGATCGGCGCGCTGAACCGGGTGGAGATCTGGGACCCGGACCGGATCGCGGCCTGGGAGGCCGAGCACAGCCAGACGTTCGCCGACATGAGCGAGGACGTCTTCCCCGGCTAGCGGGGGAGCCGCGCTCCCACAGGAGTCCACCGACCACAGCAACTGAAGAGACCAGTAGAGGGATTCGCACAGCGAGGTCTCGCGCCCGCTCCCTGTGTCTTCTGGGGCACCTTCCCCGGCTCCAGACGACCTTCCCTACACCGAGTCCGTTGCCCATGGGCCCCGGGCATCCGGGAGCGGGCAGGGACCTGGCTGGGCGAGTCCCCTCGGCACCAGCACCATCCATCAGCACCACCCATCAGAACCAGCCGCACCCAGCAACAGCGTCGCCGCGAGCAAGCCGTCCATCAGGGCATCGAACGGGGTCGAACCGATGAGTCTCATACCCACCGCACCGCCGGTCACCGGCGCCGCGCCACCTGGAGTACGCCGCTTGCGCCACCAGGCGCGGGACGTGGTGGTGCTGATGGCGTTCTCCGCCACGGCCTCGTCGGCGGTGGCCGCGGCCCTCCTGCTGCTGGCCCATCTCTCCCGGGCCGGGCGCTAGGCGACGCGATGGCCACCCCCGCCCACGTCCCGGTGCTCCTCGACCGGGTCGTCGCCCTCCTGCAGCCTGCCCTCGGCCACGAGGGAGCGGTCATGGTCGACGCGACCCTCGGGCTCGGCGGGCACACGGAGGCGGTGCTCACCCGGTGCGAGCTGGCGCGCGTGGTCGGCATCGACCGCGACCCCGAAGCCCTGAGGCGGGCGGGGGAGCGGCTCGCGCCGTTCGGTGACCGCTTCACCGGCGTACACGCGACGTACGACGCCATCCCTGACGTGCTCGCCGAGCTCGGCCTGGCGCACGCCGACGCAGTGCTGTTCGACCTCGGGGTCTCCTCGATGCAGCTCGACGTGACAGAGCGCGGCTTCGCCTACCGCGAGGACGCGCCCCTCGACATGCGGATGGACCCTACGCGCGGCACCACCGCCGCCGACGTCCTGAACACCTACCCGCGCGCCGACCTGGCCCGGATCCTCAAGGAGTACGGCGAGGAGCGGTTCGCGGGACGGATCGCGAGCGCGATCGTCCGGGAGCGGGAGCGCGAGCCGTTCGCCAGGTCGGCACGGCTGGTCGAGCTGCTGTACGACGCGATCCCCGCGCCGGCACGTCGTACCGGTGGACATCCCGCCAAGCGCACCTTCCAGGCGCTGCGCATGGAGGTCAACGACGAGCTCGGGGGGCTCCGCAGGGCGATACCGGCCGCCATCGACTCGCTGGCGGTCGGAGGCCGGGTGGTCGTGGAGTCCTACCACTCGCTCGAGGACCGACTGGTCAAGCGGGCGTTCGCCGCAGCCACCCGGGTCGATGTCCCGCCCGACATGCCGGTCGTCCCGCCCGACCGCGAACCCGCCCTCCGGCTCGTCACCCGGGGCGCCGAACGGGCCGGCGACGACGAGATCGCGCACAACCCTCGCGCCGCCTCAGTCCGGCTCCGCGCCATCGAGCGGATCCGGCCCAGCACTACCAACAGGGGAGCAGCATGAGCAGCACCGCACCGGCCCTCCGGGCCCGCGTCCCACGCCTCGCCGGGGCCGCCCTCGAGCGGGCCCGCCTGACCGTCGTCCCCAAGCGCCGACGCAGACGCCGCAGCTCGGTGCCGTTCCTGGTCGTGGTCTCGATGCTGGCCGTCGGCGGCATCGTGGGGCTGTTGCTGTTCAACACCTCGATGCAGCAGGCCTCCTTCGCCGCGACCGACCTCCAGTCGCAGGCCGACACCCTCAGCGCCCGGGAGCAGTCCCTGCAGATGCAGCTCGACCGGCTCCGCGACCCGCAGGTGATCGCGCTCAAGGCCCAGCGGATGGGGATGGTGCTCCCGAGCAGTCCTGCGGTGCTCGACCTGCGCACCGGGAAGATCCTCGGCGACCCGGCCCCGGCCACCCGGCTCGACCCTCTGCGGCTGAACGCACCACCGCCGACCAAGCCCGCCGAGCTCGACCCACCCGCCCACGTGACGGTCGTCCACGAGTCGGCTTCGACCCACCCTGGGCAGAACTCGTCGGGCAACACGACGCACGGTTCGCAGCAGAAGTCGCACGCTCGGGGTAGACAGGACCACACGGGTCACACCAACCACACACGCAACATCCATCACACCGACATCGCCCACTGATCAGGAAGCGACGTGCCCCAGACCAGCCCACGCGGGCGTCCCGGCCGTACGACGAGCGGACGCAACCGCCGTCCGGGTCGTGCGGCGCGCAGCCGCAAGCGCCGGTCGCTCCGCGGTTCCGCGCAGCTGCGGCTGCGCACGGGGTTCGTGCTCATCGCCCTGGTGCTGTCCTTCTTCGGCGCCCGGTTGGTGCAGCTCCAGGGGGTCGAGCAGCAGAAGTACGCGACCCTCGCGGCCTCCACCGGCGGCACGGTGACCGTCCAGCTCCCGGCCACCCGCGGGAAGATCCTCGACCGCAACGGGCGGCCGCTTGCCGACTCGGTGGACGGTCGCATGGTTGTCGCCGACCCGCTGGTCACCCGCCCGCACGCCGCCAGGCTCGCGAGGTTCCTCAGCACCCGCCTGCACATCGACTACTTCCAGACCCTGCACGCGCTGAGCCGGAAGGGCACCCGGTTCGCCTACATCGCGATGCGCGTGCCGGCGTCGCTCGCGGTCCGGGTCGTCAACGAGGCGGCGGCCAGGGGGTTCAAGGGGCTCGACACCCGCAACGACCCCTTGCGGTCCTACCCCGACCACGACGTCGCCGCCAACCTCGTCGGCTTCATGGGGACGGACGGCCCACTGGCGGGCCTCGAGCTCACGTTCGACAAGGAGCTCGCCGGCACCAACGGGTCCGAGACCTACGAGGTCGGTGCCGGCAACCGGATCCCGCTCGGGCGGAGCACGGTCACGCCGGCTCGCAACGGTACCGACCTGCACACCACGATCGACGAGGACCTGCAGTGGTACACGCAGCGCGTGCTGAGGCAGACGGTGCTGGGTGCGCGCGGTGACTCCGGATTCGCGATCGTGATGGACCGCAGGAGCGGTGAGGTGCTCGCGCTCGCCGACTACCCGACGTACGACGCGTCGGACCCGCAGGCCTCGCCTCCCAAGGACCGCAACTCGCTGGCGATGACGAGTCCGTACGAGCCGGGCTCGGTGGAGAAGGTGCTCACGCTGAGCGCACTCATCGACGCGGGCAAGGTCACCGACCGGACCCGGCTGGTGGTGCCCGGACAGCTGAAGAGCGGCGACCGGATCATCCACGACTGGTTCCCCCACGGCACGTTGCACATGACGCTGGCCGGTGTCATCGCACAGTCCTCCAACATCGGGACCGCCAAGTCGTCGCGGCTGTTCGCACCCGGCCAGCTCCGCAGTTACCTGACCAGGTTCGGACTCGGGCAGAGGACGGACGTCGGCGTTAACGGTGAGACCGCCGGCCTGCTCCCCAGCAAGGCGGCGTGGAACGGCATGCTCCAGGACCGGATCGCCTTCGGCCAGAGCGTCTCGGTGAACGGGCTGCAGGAGGCGGCCGCGATCAACACCATCGCCAACGGCGGCGTGCGGGTGTCGCCCAGCCTGATCCAGGGCCGGGCCACCACCAACACCGGGCAGGTCGTGGGCACCGACGAGACCACGCGGCGTCGTGTGGTGAGCGCCAACGCCGCTCACCAGATGACCCAGATGATGGAGCGGGTCGTCGACCCGAACGTCGGGGTCGCGCCCCTCGCCCAGGTCCCCGGCTACGTGGTGGCCGGCAAGACCGGTACGGCGCAGCGCGTCGGCCCGAGGTGCGGTTGCTACAACGGCCAGTTCACGGTCGCGTTCGCCGGCTTCGCACCCGCGGACAAGCCGCGCTTCACCGTGTACGTCGTCGTGCAGAACCCCCGCAACGGCGGCGGTGGCGGGTCAGTGGCCGGCCCGGCGTTCAGCAAGATCATGTCGTTCGCCCTGCGGCGGTACGGCGTGCCGCCGACGGGAGGGACGCCCTCGCACCTCCCCACCACGTGGTGACCGACGTGACGCCACGTCCCGCTAACCTCGGCCCGTGGCGAGCGACTTCGTGCCCCGGGCCGATGGCCGGTCCCTCGCCGACCTCACCGGCCGACTGGTGCGCGAAGGTCTGACCGTTCGGGGCTCCGGTGACCTCGACATCCGGGTCAGCGGGGTGACCCTCGACTCGCGCCGGGTCTCGCCGGGAGACCTGTACGCCGCCGTCCCCGGCTCCCACGGCCACGGAGCGGCGTACTGGCCGCAGGCACGTGACGCCGGCGCTGTCGCGGTCGTCACCGACGCCGATGGCGTCGCCCTGATCCAGAACGACGCCGCCGGCGTACCGACCCTGGAAGTCCCGATCGTGCGACCGGTCCTCGGCCGCGTCTCCGCGCTCGTGTACGGCGAGCCGGCGACGGCGCTGCGGATGATCGGCGTCACCGGCACGCAGGGCAAGACGACCACGACCCGGCTGCTGGAGAGCGGGCTCACCGAGGCCGGCGTCCCGGCCGCCGTGGTCGGCACCGTCGGCACGCGGATGCTCGGCGAGGACGTCTCGAGTGCGCTGACCACGCCGGAGGCACCCGACCTGCAGCGACTGCTGCGCCGGATGGCCGATCGCGGAGTCGAGGCGTGCGCGATGGAGGTCTCCAGCCATGCCCTGGTCATGGGACGGGTCGGCGGCTTCGTCTTCGACGTCGCGGTCTTCCTCAACCTCGGTCGCGACCACCTGGACTTCCACCGCGACATGGACGACTACTTCGCGGCGAAGGCGTCACTGTTCGAGACCGACCACGCCCGGCGCGGCCTGGTCAATGTCGACGACGACTGGGGGCTGCGGCTGGCGAGGCAGGCCGGCGTTCCGGTCCAGACCCTGTCCACCAGGCACCGCGACGCGGACTGGTGGGTCGACCGGGTCGACCTCGCCCCGACGGGCGCGACGTTCCGGGTCCACGGGCCGGGTGTCGAGGTGGCGGCCGGCTGCCCCGTGCCCGGGGGCTTCAACGTCGCCAACACCCTGGCCGCCGTCGCGGCAGCGGCGACCGCGGGCTACGACGCCCAGTCCGTCGCCACCGGGATCGCGGCGGGGCCGGGCGTCCCGGGGAGGCTCGAGCGGATCGACGAGGGCCAGGAGTTCGTCGTGGTCGTCGACTACGCCCACAAGCCCGACGCGCTGTCGGCCGCCATCGCCACCCTGCGCCCCCTCACCGAGCGGAGGCTGATGATCGTGCTCGGGGCCGGAGGTGACCGCGACGCCGGCAAGCGTCCGCTGATGGGAGAGATCGCGGCCGCGGGCGCCGACCTCCTGGTGGTCACCGACGACAACCCTCGCAACGAGGACCCCGCGGCGATCCGGGCCGCGATCCTCGAGGGCACGACGGGCGGGCGTGCCGAGGTGCTGGAGGTCGGTGACCGGCGAGCGGCGATCGCCGAGGCCGTCAACCGGGCCGGGCCCGGCGACGTCGTCCTGGTCGCCGGCAAGGGCCACGAGTCCGGTCAGGAGGTCGCCGGGGTCCTCCATCCCTTCGACGACCGCGAGGTCGCGCGCGAGGTGCTCCGCGGATGATCCCCATGACGCTGACCGAGATCGCGGCCGTGGTCGGAGGCAGGGTTGCCGACGCCGGCGACGGAAGCGCGACCGTCACCGCGCCGGCGTTCGTCGACACCCGCACGCCCGAGCGCGGTGGGCTGTTCCTGGCGGTGCGCGGCGAGCACGTGGACGGCCACGACTACGCCGCGGCTGCCGTCGAGGCGGGCGCCTCCGGCGTGCTCGGCAACCGCACGACCGGGGTGCCCACCGTGGTCGTGGACGACCCCGTGGTCGCGATCGGCGTGCTCGCACGGCACGTGGTCGACGCTCTCGGCCCGACCGTGCTCGCCCTGACCGGCTCCCAGGGCAAGACCGGCACCAAGGACTACCTCGCGCAGCTGCTCGGCCGCGGAGGCGCCACGATCGCGACCGAGGGCAACCGGAACAACGAGATCGGCGTCCCACTGACCGTGCTCCACGCCATTCCCGAGACCCGTTTCCTCGCCCTCGAGATGGGGGCCCGCGGTGTCGGGCACATCGCCGAGCTGTGCGATGTCGCCCCGCCGCATGTGGCCGCCGTCCTCAACGTCGGCACCGCCCACATCGGCGAGTTCGGCTCCCGAGATGCGATCGCACGGGCCAAGGGCGAGATCGTCGAGGCCCTGCCGGCCGACGGCACCGCAGTTCTGAACGCCGACGACTCGCTGGTCGCGGCGATGGCGTCGCGCACGTCCGCCCGCGTCGTCACCTTCGGCACCGGCGGCGACGTGCGCTGGCGTGGGCTGGAGCTGGACGAGCTTGGTCGGCCGGCCTTCGAGCTGGGGTACGACGGGCGGTGGACGCCGGTGCGTCTGCTCGAGGCGGGCGCACACCAGGTCCCCAACGCCGCGGCCGCGGCAGCGATGGCCCATGCCGCCGGGATCGACTGGTCCGACGTCGTGGACGCCCTGGCCACTGCTCGCTCGCTCTCGCAGTGGCGGATGGCCGTGCACGAGCGAGCCGACGGACTGGTGGTCGTCAACGACGCCTACAACGCCAACCCCGCGTCGATGCAGGCTGCCCTGGACGCGCTGGCGGCCATCGGCGCCCGGGGCGGGCGGCGGACCGTCGCCGTGCTCGGCGAGATGCTCGAGCTCGGCTCGGCGTCCGAGGCCGACCACGTCCACGTCGGCGAGCACGCGGCCG
>JAFMQY010000217.1 GCA_017354415.1 Nocardioides sp. | reverse complement strand
CAAGCAGTGGCGTGGTCTGGCCACCCGCTACGACAAGCTCGCCGCTGTTTACCGAGGAGGCGTCGTCCTGCGCGCGATCACCCTCTGGCTTCGTCAATAAGGAGACACGCCCTAGGCGAGGCTTGGCAGACGTGGAGCAGAGAGCCGAAGTCCGCCCGGAGATCGCCGAGTTCTTCCGTCAGTACGACGAGGCCGGTACCCGTGCAGACCCCTCTGCGGCGGAGTACTTCGCCTCGTCGTTCCTGACCCTCGATCCCGAGCATGTGCTGACGCTCGACCGAGCGACCCTGGCCGGGATCCTGCCGGGCCGCAGGCAGGCCTTCGACCAGCTGGGCGTGCGAGGGCTGCGGCTGACCGACCTCACCGAGGAGCCGTTGGACGACCGTCACACCCTGGCCCGCACCACCTGGAGCGTCGACTGGTCGCAGCCCGGACCGTCGACCGAGGTGTCGGCCACCTACGTGCTGCGGCGCGAGGACGCCGGCTGGCAGATCGTGGTCTACCTCAACCACCACGACGTGATGACGATGCTGGCGTCCCGAGGACAACAGCCGTCGTGAGCGGGCGTGGCAGGGTGACGCCATGGAGCTGCGCATCTTCGTCGAGCCCCAGCAGGGCGCCACGTACGACGACCAGCTGGCGGTCGCCCGGCTCTCCGAGGAGCTGGGCTTCGGCGCGTTCTTCCGGTCCGACCACTACCTCGCGATGGGCGTCGACGGTCGCCCCGGACCGACCGACTCGTGGGTGACCTTGGCCGGGCTCGCCCGTGAGACCAGCACGATCCGGCTGGGCACGATGATGACGTCGGCGACCTTCCGCCACCCGGGCCCGCTCGCGATCTCGGTGGCGCAGGTCGACCGGATGAGCGGTGGCCGGGTCGAGCTGGGCATCGGGGCCGGGTGGTACGGCGCGGAGCACACGGCGTACGCCATCCCGTTCCCGCCGACTCCCGAACGCTTCGACCGGCTCGAGGAGCAGCTCGCGATCCTGACGGGACTGTGGGACACCGCCGACGGCGAGACCTTCTCCTACGCCGGGGTGCACTACCAGGTCGTCGACTCCCCAGGGCTTCCCAAGCCGGCGCAGCGCCCCCATCCGCCGATCATCATCGGCGGCAAGGGGGCGAAGCGGACCCCGGCGCTGACCGCCCGTCACGCCGCCGAGTTCAACCTGCCGTTCGTCGGCCTCGAGGAGTCCGCACAGCAGATCGCGAGGGTCCGGACCGCCTGCGAGGCGATCGGCCGCGACCCTGGCGACCTCGTCTACTCGAACGCCCACACCATCTGCTGCGGCGCGGACGAGGCCGAGATCCGGCGTCGAGCCGAGTTCATCGGCAGGACGCCGGGGGACCTGCGCGCGAACGCCCTCGCCGGCACCCCGGAGGAGGTCGTCGAGCAGATCGGCGGGTACGCCGCGCTGGGCGCGGAGCGGATCTACCTCCAGGTCCTCGACCAGCACGACCTCGACCACATCCGGCTGCTCGCGGCCGAGGTCATGCCGCACGTCTGATGCTCAGCACACGACGCGGAACCGCAGGTCCGTGATCTGCTCGGCCGGCGCGCACTCGACCCGTTCGAGACGAACCGTCGGGTCGCCGTCCTCTCCGTACAGGCGGACGCCCCCGCCGAGCAGAACCGGTACGAGATGCACGACGACCTCGTCGAGAACGCCCTTCGCGGCGCACTGCCGGGTCAGGCTCCCTCCGAAGACGGCCACGTCACCTTCCCCTGCGGCCCGCCCGGCCGCCGCCAGTGCGTCGTCGAGTCCGGTGACGAACGTGACGCGCGGGTCGACGTCCCCAGGCGGCGGCCGGTGCGAGACCACGAACACGGGGCCCTCGAAGGCGCCGCCGTAGATGCCGTCGACGCCGTTCCCGCGGTCGAGCGCCAGGTCGTGCCACCGCCGTCCCGCGACGATGGCGTCGATGCGAGAGCGCGTGCGCTCGGCGAGGTCCGTCGCGCGTCCGTGCCCGGACACCCAGTCCATCGTGTCGTCGGGTCCGGCGACGAACCCGTCCAACGACATGGTGTGGTGCGAGACGACGGCCATGGCGCTCCTCCTCACGAGGTCGGGCTACGAGGCTATGGGGTCGGGCTACTCAGTCGGGTCGGTCGCCACCCTCCGGTCGATGCCCGTCCCGTGAGTGGGATGGCCGGCGCCCACATGGACGTCGTACGCCGTGGCGGTGGCGACGTAGAGCCTGAGGTCCCCGTCACCGCTCAGCTCCTCGGGGGCGAACGCCTTCCCGCCGCGGCCCCCGGGGTCGAACGCCTCGCCCACGACGTCCGGAAGGTCGTCGGGCGGCACCTCGCGAGCGGTCGCCGAGATGTAGACGGCCTGCCCCTGGTTGGGCAGCACCGACGAGTCGAAGACGACGATCTCGACGGCCGGTCTCTCCCGCACGTTGTGCGAGTGGTGCGCGTCGGGGGAGGAGACCCAGTAGAAATCCCGGTACCTCGCGGGTGTGAAGTACACCGGTGACAACCGCGGCCGCCCATCGGGATCGAGGGTGCCGAGCACCAGGTATCGGTTGGCGTCGATCACCCGGCGCGCCGTCGTGCGTAGCTCGTCGTCCGCTGACATCCGGCCATCCGACCACACGCCGTCACGGGGAGTCGACCGGCAGCCGGGCGCGGTCCTCGGGTGACAGCCACGCCTCGGCGAGCGCCCGGCCGCCGGCACCCTGGATCGCGTCGACGAGGGGACCGGCCCACAGGTGCTCGATCAGCGCAACCGCGGCCACGCTGCCGGGCTCGACCGCGTCGGACAGCGACCATGTGCCCTCGTCGGGCGGGACTGCGCTGTCGTCGCGTCCCAGGAGGTCGGAGGCGATGCGCCCCAGGTCGGGGTCGGCGCCCGGGGGCGGTGGCAGGGTCTCGAACGTCCCGTCGGCGTCCCGGCTGACGAGCAGGACGTCGACCACCCGCACCACGCCCGCCTGCCGGAGCCTGGCGAGTTCGGCCATCACCTCACCGCTGAACGACGGCTCGTCGAACCCCACGACGAGCACCTGAACAGGGCCGGTCATGGAGCCAGCCGGTCACGCAGCTGTTGGTACTCGGTCTCCGTGATGACCCCCGACTCGAGCAGCGCGTCCAGGGCAGCCGCCGGATCCTTCGACGCCGGAGGCCGGTCGGCAGCGTGCGCGAGCGCGGCCGGATGCGCCGCAGCATACGCCTGCGCCGGCGTGAAGCGCCCGCCGTAGTAGGGGACGGGGCCGGTCATCCCCGACATCCGGAGCTGCCTCGGCACGAGCACGACCATCGCCCCAGCATGCCGCAGCAGAACGTCGCCGCGCGAGGTCAGAACCCCGCCGACCCGGCACGGAGGCATCCCTCGCCGGGGGCCGCTCCCGAGTAGCCTGAGCCCATGACGTCCCCGGCGCCCTTCGGGCGGATGCTCACGGCGATGGCGACGGCGTTCACCGACGACGGCGCGGTCGACCTCGACGGCACGGCAGCGATCGCACACCACCTGGTCGAGCACGGGCACGACGGCGTGGTGGTCAGCGGTACGACGGGGGAGAGCCCCACCTGCACTGTCGCGGAGAGCGCCGACATCCTGCGCGCGGTCAAGGACGCGGTCGGCGACCGGGCCACGGTGATCGCCGGCGTCGGCAGCAACGCCACCGCGCACAGCATCGAGCTGGCCCAGCAGGCCGAGAAGCTCGGGGCCGACGCACTGCTGCTGGTGACGCCGTACTACAACAAGCCGGGCCAGGCGGGGGTGCTGCAGCACTTCCAGCAGGTCGTCGCAGCCACCAGCACGCCGGTGGTCCTGTACGACGTACCCGCGCGCACCGGCACCCAGATCAGCCTCGAGACCTACCAGCGGATCAAGGGCGACACCGTGGTCGCGGTCAAGGACGCCGTCGGCGACTTCGCGCGCGGGGTCGAGCTCACACAGATGGGCTATGCGATCTACAGCGGCGACGACCCCAGCAACCTCGGCTGGCTGGCGCACGGCGCGAGCGGCGTGATCAGCGTCGTGGGCCACGCCGCCGGCCGTCAGATCCGGTCGATGATCGAGGACTTCCTCGACGGGAACACCGTCGCCGCGCTTCGCACCTACCAGCGGCTGCTGCCTGCCACGAAGGCGATGATGGGGGTGCCGAACTACGGCGCCACCACCGCCAAGGCCTGCCTGCAGCTGCTCGGGGTCCTCGACAACCGCAACGTCCGTGGGCCGCTCGTGCCGCTCACCGACGACGAGGTCGACGCGCTGCGCGCCGGCCTCGAGGCGTCCCACCTCCTCTGACCACACGGAGACACCGTGAGCCACCCGCATCCCGAGCTCTCCGCGCCGACCGACCTGGCGAAGGGAGGCTTGAGGATCTACCCGCTGGGCGGGCTCGGTGAGATCGGCCGCAACATGACCGTCTTCGAGTACGACGGGCGACTGCTGGTGGTCGACTGCGGGGTGCTGTTCCCCGAGGAGAGCCACCCCGGTGTCGACCTGATCCTGCCCGACTTCGACGCGATCCGCGACCGGCTCGACAAGGTCGAGGCGCTGGTCCTCACACACGGGCACGAGGACCACATCGGCGCCACGCCGTACCTCCTGCGCGAGCGCGACGACATCCCGCTGGTCGGGTCCGAGCTGACCCTGGCCCTGCTCGACTCCAAGCTCCGCGAGCACCGCCTTCGGGAGACGGTGCACCACAAGGTCGAGGCGGGTGACCGCCTGGGCCTCGGCCCCTTCGGGCTGGAGTTCGTCGCGGTCAACCACTCGATCCCCGACGCCCTCGCGGTCGCGATCCGCACCGGTGCCGGCCTGGTCCTGCATACCGGTGACTTCAAGATGGACCAGCTGCCGCTCGACCGGCGGATCACCGACCTGAGGTCGTTCGCGCGGCTGGGAGAGGACGGCGTCGACCTCTTCCTCACCGACTCCACCAACGCCGAGGTGCCCGGCTTCACCACTCCGGAGAAGAACATCGCGCCGGTGCTGGACCGGGTCTTCCACGAGAGCGACCGGCGGATCATCGTCGCCTGCTTCGCGTCGCACGTGCATCGCGTCCAGCAGGTGCTCGACACGGCGGTCCGGCACGGCCGCAAGGTGGGGTACGTCGGGCGGTCCATGGTGCGCAACATGGGCATCGCGCAGGACCTCGGCTACCTCCACGTCCCTCCTGACGTGATGGTGGACGCCAAGGACCTGTCGGACATCGCGCCGGAGCGGCAGGTGCTGATCTCCACCGGCAGCCAGGGTGAGCCGATGTCGGCGTTGAGCCGGATCGCGCAGCGCAACCACAGCTTCGTGCAGATCGAGGAGGGCGACACGGTAATCCTGGCCAGCTCGCTGATCCCGGGAAACGAGAACGCCGTCTACAAGGTGATCAACGGTCTCACCCGGCTCGGCGCGACCGTCGTACACAAGGGGAACGCGCTGGTCCACGTCTCCGGTCACGCCAGCGCCGGCGAGCTGCTCTACGCCTACAACATCGTCAAGCCGCGCAACGTGATGCCCGTCCACGGCGAGTTCCGGCACATGAAGGCGAACGGCGACCTGGCGAAGGCCACGGGGGTCGCGAACGTGGTCATCGCGGAGGACGGCGTGGTCGTCGACCTGGTCGACGGCGTCGCCGGCATCTCCGGCAAGGTCGACTGCGGCTACGTCTTCGTGGACGGCTCCAACATCGGCGACATCACCGAGTCCGACCTCAAGGACCGCCGGATCCTCGGCGAAGAGGGCTTCGTCTCGGTGATCGTGGTGATCGACTCTGTCAGCGGCAAGGTGTCGAGCGGCCCAGAGATCCACGCCCGCGGCTTCGCGGAGGACGACAGGGCGTTCGACGACATCAAGCAGCCGATCGTCGACGCTCTCGACCTGGCGATCCGCGAGGGAACCGACGACACCTACCAGCTCCAGCAGGTGGTACGCCGTGTGGTCGGCCGCTGGGTCAACCGCGAGCTCCGCCGCCGCCCGATGATCATCCCGGTGGTCATCGAGGCCTGAGCGCCCCGGCCGGCGTACCCGGGGCAGCCGTCGACTCTGCGAAAGAACTTCCGGTTGACCGTTTCACCACCTAATGTGTGGGGGTCTCGGTGCATGGGGATGGACGGGACGTGCGGAGGGGCGCATGAGGTAGATGACGATGACGGTGCACGACCACCGCGTGGGGTTCTTCGTCGACGACCACCAGCTGGCCGCCGCGGCGGGTCGCTACGTGAACATGGGGCTCGCGCAGGGCGACCCCGTCTTG
>JAFMQY010000092.1 GCA_017354415.1 Nocardioides sp. | reverse complement strand
ACGCTGTCGAGGACCAACTCGATCAAGCTATGCAGGGACAGACGACAGGCGGCGGCATCGACCAGAACCTTGACGCAAACCGCCTTACGCTGATGAGCGTTCGCTTCTCGACAGGGGAGCCCTCACCCCATGATTGAAACTGCGGTGACGCGATGGCCGTCCACGGTGACGCGGATCAGACCGGACAACATGAAGCCGTGGGGGACGAACGACTTCGGAATCAGGTAGGTCGCGGTGGCGCGTCCAGGCAAGGCGAGCACCGAGCCGTCATTGCGCAGCTTGGCCGGCGCGAGGACGATTCGGTATCCAGTGTCTGTGTTGGTACGCCGGACAACGGAGCCGAGCACGGTGGTGGTATGAGCCGGCGGACTGGTCACGCCGGAGGCTCGGCTGGTTGATGCCGTCCGGTGGGGAGATGTGGAGTCGGGTGACGTGTGGGCCGAGGTCGCCGGGCCGCAGCCCGTGAGGAGAACTGCAACGGATACCGCTGTGGCGACGCAGAAGATCGTCTTCGGCTTGTAGGTTCCCGCCACCGACCCACTCCCATCTGCAGGACTCGCCCCCTGAGACGCTTCATCATCATGACTGGTTGCGTCAGCGACCGCCCTCACATCGGCTATGAGGGGAGCGCGGATAGCGGCCGATGAGCGGTCGCTTCAATGGCGCAGTGCAGCACCGGTGCTCCATGATGTACGCATGCTGCTGGCGTCAGGGCGGGCACCGAGGGCCGTCGCTGTTGCGGCCTTGCTCCTAGCCGCGTCTGGCTGCGGCGGGGGTTCAGCATCAACGTCCTCGGGCGACGTCGAGCGGGATGCGCGAGTCGTGCTACAGGCCGACCTTCGGCCTCAAGCCACTGGTGCGACAGCCGCCCGTCTCGCGCAGAAGTTCATCGACCTGAAGGGCGTGGCTGGTACCCGCGGTGATGCAGGTCAGCACGTCTGGGTCTACAGCACGCCCGACGCAACCGCCTCAGAAGTGTCTGCGGCACTGGCGGCAATCCGCGCGGAGCCATCGGTAGCCCGCGTTGAGAAGGTCCAATAGGCGCTCGAACCCCAAGTTGCCACTGCGCCGGAGGGCACGCTCATCGGCATTATGCACGCACGGCGGCTAATGCTGAGTCGTCAAGACAGTCTTGACGTCGAGAGTCGTCAAGGTATCCTTGACGACGTGGAGATTGCGGACTCGGCCCGCAAGCACGGGATAGGGGACAGCTCGATCGTTCACGCATGGGAGAACGCCATCAAGCTTGCCGAGTTCGAGTACGACGGCGAAGAGCGGTTGTTCGTCATCGGGCCCGATGCGTCGGGAAACCTGCTCGAGCTCGTGGCCGTCCCGGTCGAGGAGCCTGTGCGCATCATTCACGCCGACCGACTACGCCCCAAGTTCTACGACGCACTGTAAGGCGGTGATGAAGATGAGGTTGACGAACAGGAAGGACGACACGGGTCTGGACGCCGTGGCGCCCGAGAGCCTGCGGGATGCCAGCCACTTCCGCAGGATCATCGAGGCCAGGAAGGGCCTCGACGCGGCCGAGAGGGAGCTGCGCGACGCCGTGGCCGCCGCACGAGATGCCGGCGACTCCTGGACGGTGATCGGGGCAGCGTTGGGCACGTCCAAGCAGGCCGCCTCACAACGGTTTGGCAGAGGCGCCGCTCCTTCTGAATGACGAACGTCCGTACATCTCAGCGGCATGAGCGGAACGCTATGCCGTCATGTCAGCGGGCGGTCTCGTGGGAACCCGATGCGTCCGCCTCGCGTCTGAGCGATCATGAGCGCCATACGGTGCGACCAAGTTCGATTGCTGATCGTCGCAGTCAGCGCTGCGCTCGTCGCCTCGTGCGGATTCGCTCCCGGCTCGCACGCCGATGCCGATACTCCGTCGCCGAGTGCTCTTCCCACCGCCAATGCCAAGGATGAGATCGCAGTCAGGCACTTCATCGACGGGCTCAGAAGCGATCATGTCGTCTTTCACCCGGTCGCCGACTGGAGCGCCGGACACTTGATCCTGTCCGTCCCTGATCCGACCTCAGAGCCCTGGCCAGGTGTGGAAGGGCAGGTCGTCGGCGGGTTGGAGGTCAGCGTGCTAAAGGCGACCGTGTCCACCAGGGGCTATGAGCGCTCCATCTCGGCGATCGGGCGAGCGACGTTCGCGGACAGAGACAGGGTCCGGTCGTTCAACTACCCGACTGATGGGTCGCACATCATCGTGCGAGTGCGCGGCCTGCCTCACTTGAGCCCCGCCCGCCGCGCTGCACTTGTTGCGAACCTCGAACGAGTGCTGACGTTCCAGTCCAGTTGGTCAATGCCCCGCACATGGTCCTGCTCCCGGCGATCACGAAGAACTGATCTACCGCTAATCCGCACGTGCGAGCGCGGTCAGCGGCATAGGCGCTTACCTTCTTTTGCGATTTGGAGGGCTGCTGTGGGGAGCTTGCCCGGGGCAAGTTGCGCCGAGGGCCGATGCGAACAGACCGTGGGTCGGTCGGCGGTGCGGACCTCGAGTTGCAGCGGCTTCCGGGCTGTCTCCCGGTGTGGGTAGGTACGCTTTCTCCGGGCTGCTACCGGGGGGAGACTGGTTCAGGAAGCGGGGGCTGACGGACCGCGTCGTATGGCGCGAACGGGCTGGCCCGGAACCATGAGCCGAACCCCCGCGTAAGCCGTGGTGGTCCGGCCAGCCGTAAGCGCTCGGACCTCAGGGCGCTCGCGAACGAGGTGCGGCGTAGGTGAATCTCCACGAGGCATCGTGTGGTGGTCGTGCACACGACATCCTCGGCGTAGCCGGTGGGTCGGGTGCACAGCTCCGACTGTAGTCGGCGTACCAGCAGCCAGAAGCGGTCGTTCGGGGCGTCCTCGAGATCGAACCGCACCACGGTCGTCGTGTCCGGGATCCGATCGGGATCGACGAGTTTGCTGGTCGCCCACAGCACGTACGCTGCGTCGAGATGCCGCGGCTCGATCTCGATCCAGCGCGCGCCCCACTGCCCCATCGCGTCCACGACGTCGCGCAGCTCGAGCCCCATCTGGGTCAGCTCGTAACGGTGACCGCGACCGGAGTCACCAGCAACCCGGACCAGCACGCCGGCTCGCTCGAGGGTGTGCAAGCGACGGGTGAGAACCGCGGGTGGGATCCCCGGCGCGCCCTGCCGGATCTCGCCGAAGGTCCGACAGCCATTCAGCATGTTGCGCACGATGATCGGCGTCCAGCGCTCCGCGAGCACCTCGGCGCTTCGAGCAATCGGGCAGTACTGGCCGTAGTCGCCCACACCGGGAAGGTTCCCGCCGGACCGTCGACCACGCAACTTCATTTTGTGAACTTGCTCGGTCTCGAGCGTGACGCGAACCTGTGGAAGACGACCGAGAGCGCCAGGAGGTGCGGATCATGATCGACACGAACCCCGGACACCACGCCGTGCACACGGTGGCCACCGGCGAGGGCAAGACCGTCGATCTCGGGGTTGCGCGGATGCGGGTGCTTGCCGATGCCGACGTGACCGACGGGGGTGAGTTCAGCCTCGTGGAGTTCAGCGGCGACACGGCCGGCGCCTGGACGGTCCCGCACTTGCACCGTCAGATGATCGAGTCTTTCTACGTGCTCGAGGGCTCGTTCACGTTCACCGTCGGCGAGCAGCAGGTCGACGCCGTCGCGGGGACCTATCTCGTCGTCCCGCACGCGACCTCCCACATGATCGAGGCCGGCCAGGGCGGCGGCAGGTTCCTGACATTGATGGTGCCGGGTGGTCTGGAGCAGATGTTCCTCGAGCTCGCTGAGCTGCCCGGCACCGGCCTGACCGACCACGACACCCGCCAGGCGATCTCCGCAAAATATGACTCGGTCCCCATCTGAGCCCCACGGGCCCGGTGCGTTGGGAGATCCGATACCCCGGGTCGCAGTCGGCGCAATGACAGCGGGCGGAACCTCAGCCGCCGTGGGCCCGACTGGGGTGCCGCGTCGGCGGGGCCGAAAGCTGTACACGCTCGCTCGGCCCGGGGTATCGGGCATGCTGGTCCGTATGGTCACCTTCGCTGGCATCAATCACGTCGCGCTAACGGTCACCGACCTCGACGTCAGCGAGGACTTCTACACGGAAGTGCTCGACTTTGTCGTGGTTATTGATGTCGCCTACGCCCGCGTCTGCATGCACCCGTCCACCGGATTTACCCTCGCCCTGGTCCAGTACCCCGGGGCGCACGGAGGCCGATTCAGCGAACTGCGAACCGGCATGGACCACCTCGGCCTAGCCGCGCAGTCACGCGAGGAGCTGGTCGAGTGGGAGCTCCGCTTTGACGAACACGGAGTCACCTACACGCCCATCCGTGACATGGAGATGGGCTACCACCTCAACTTCCGCGATCCCGACGGCATAGCCCTGGAGCTCTTGGCCCCCAACGAGTTGTTGCTGACTGCTCAGCGCTTGATGGCAACAGGTCAGCTCACCAGGGCGGATATTGCGGCGTTCATCTCCGAACACGTCGGTCCAGAAGCCGCCCCGCGCCTCGGCGTCCACGACTAAGCCAGGCCCAAACGCACGCCCGCTCATCGGGACGCGCGCGGACAGCGGTCGGTTGGTCAGGTTCGCCAGTAGTACGTCGTCCTGTCGTCGGCGTAAGTCGCACCGTAGTCGCGCCCGCGCTCCGGCACTTCAATCTGGTCGATGGCGAGGTCGAGGGGCCGCCACCCTGGATCGCGCCGACGGCCCGGCTGGGGTCCGTTCGCCGCGATGAACTGCTGCTGACACTCGGCCAGTGCCGCCTGGTTGGCCCCTCCTCCCAGGTGGCGAAGCGCAGTTGCGACAGGTCGTCCTCCCAGCCGCACACCGCGCAGATGTCGTATGACCCAGGCTCCTCGTCGAACACCAGGTAGCCACAGCACGGGCAGGGGTACTCGGCCATGGCGGCAGCCTCGCACCGCCGGTGCGCGGATGCACGCTCATCGGCGTGACAGTGCGAGTTCGGCGAGATGCAGTGCCGCATACTCAGCCCTCGCCGCGATCGGTTTTCTCGGCGAGGCGCTTGCCGAGCTCGGCCGTCCCGCCGCCCGGATTTCGGCACTGGCCGGGGTGTCGTCCCGGAAGGAGCGCTGGCCGCTCAACGTGCGGTGGCGCTCCTCATCCTCGACCTGGCGGCGGTGCGCGCCGGGGGGCAGCAACTCGCTGCGACCGCGGGGCATCTGCTTCGAGCGCAAGCGAGGCCGTGACGTTGGGCATGGTTGCTGCCCTCCAGACCGCGAGGTGGTCGTCGACGCTGTGCACCGGATCCGAGAGCTTCTGCTCAAGGTGGCGAGCGCGGCCTGCGCGTCGCCCTCCAACACATAGAAGTGGGACCACTCGTCGCTGTCCCTCATGCGGCGTTCGCCGAGCAAATGGGCCAACATGCGTCTGAGCGGGCGGACCAGGCGTGCGGCTGCCGCCACATGGCCCGACTGGAAGGATCAGACGCACGTCCCGCTCTCAAGTTGACCGAGCGACTCCACGCAAGGGACGCCTCGATCGGCGGAATATTGCCTACAGCTGGATGCCTCGGGTGAGCGCACCGTCGACGACGAGGTTGGTGCCGCTGACCCGGCGGGACACGGGACTCGCGAGGAAGACGACAGGCCCAGCGATCTCCTGGGGGCTCCCCATGTGACCCGTGGGGTTGAGCCCGACTGCCATGTCGTAGAGCTCGGGGTTACCGGTCTCGATGTTCTGCCAGACGCCACCGTCGAAATAGGTGTTGCCCGGGGAGACCGTGTTGGCGCGGATTCCCTTCTCGGCCAGGTGCAGGGCCAGGCCGCTGATGTAGCCGACGATGGCTGTCTTCGCAGTGCCGTACGGTCCTGACGCGAAGTCGGATTCGCGTCCGGACACGCTCGAAATGGCGATGATCGAGGCGGCGTTGCTGCGCTCGAGGTGCGGCATCGCGGCGCGGACCAATCGGACAGTGTGCATCAGGTCGACATTCAGGCTGGCTTGCCAGTTCTCCTCGGTGTCGGGAATGGCCAGAGCACTGACGTTGGCGACGATCACGTCGAGCCCACCGAACGCCTGGGCAGAGTCCTCGACCCAGGCGGCCAGGGCCCCTGCGTCAGCCACGTCGACCACGCTGCCGGTGACGCTCCCCACGTCCTTCAGCGCGTCCTGCGTCGCTTTGACCTCGTCGGCACTGCGCGCGCAGAAGCCGACGGTGGCCCCCTCCTCGAGGAACGCCTCGACGATGGCCCTGCCGATCCCACGCGTGCCACCGGTAACGAGGACGCGAGTGCCATTGAGCTGCAGATCCATGACTGGCCTTTCAGGTGCGGGCCGTGGCCCTGGATTCAGTGGGACCCGAGAGACTGGGCGCGGGCTCGCAGGTCTGCGTGGATGCCATCGCAGGCGTCCGCAGTCGGGAGGAGCGCCTTGGCCACCTTCACGACGACGCTGTAGTTGGCGTCGACGACATTGGCGATGGGGACCTGGGCGACCTGCGAACAGAGCTGGTAGGCGTCCATCGTGTGCAGCCCGTAGAGCTCGGCGACCCAGTGCACGACCTCGGCGTTGGCGATCCGCCAGGAGTCCTCGAGCGGCCGACTGGAGCCGATCGCCATCCAGTGCGCGTCGTCCTCGATCCGGGGCCAGCCCGGGGCGCCGCCCTTGATCAGATCGACGATCAGGGTGGTCGTCATCGCGCCCTCGACCGCCGTACCGCACGCCTCACCCTCGCCCTGGCGGTAGTGACCGTCCCCGATCGAGAACAGGGCGCCCTCGACGTTGACGCCCAGGAAGACCGTCGACCCGGCCCGCATCTGAGGCGTGTCCATGTTGCCTCCGAAGCGGTCGGGGACCAGCGACGAGCGCACCTCGCCGCCGGGTGGGGCCACTCCGACCGTGCCGAGCATCGGCTCGACGGGCAGGTCGATGCGGTGGTCGCTGTGCCGCGCCGCGAAGGAGACGGTGTTGCGGTCACGATCCAGCTCGTAGATCCAGGTCGTGTCGGCCAGGGGTTCCTGCAGCGTCACGACCCGGTCCGTGCTCGTCATACCGCCGAAGAACGGAATGGCGGCCGAGGCTCCCCAGTCGCGGGCAGGCTCCACGTCGACCAGGTGAAGGACCAGGGTGTCTCCGGGTTCGGCCGCTTCGACGTAGAAGGGCCCGGTCTGCGGGTTCACGAACCGGAGGTCCACCTTGTCGCTGGACAGGTCGTCGATGCTGCGCAGCACCCCGCCGAACGCATCGTCGGACCAGAGCCGCAGAGCAGTGCCCGGCGCGACCTTCATGGCGGGCTCGACCCCGCCGAACGTGTACGCGTACTGATCGCGGGTAGGCGTGTACTCGATGACGTCCATGAGCGCAACCTACTCAGACGGCGCGCAGGCGTATACGGTCACGGCAGAGGTCGTCCACCCGCGTCACGCCCAGCAGTGCGAGGGTGCTGGCCACCTCGGCCTGGAGGATGTCTGCAGCCCGCCGTACGCCGCGTTCACCGCCGGCCATCAGTCCGTACAGATACGCCCGGCCGACCAATGCCGCCCGGGCGCCGAAGGCCACGGCTGCGACGACGTCGCTGCCGGAGAGGATGCCGCTGTCGATGTACACCTCGGCACGGTCCCCCACGGCGTCGACGACGCCGGGCAGTACCTCCAGCGGAGTGAGCCCTCGGTCGAGCTGACGTCCGCCGTGGTTGGACACGATGACGGCGTCGGCACCGGCGTCGACAACTGCGAGCGCGTCGACGATCGTCTGGATGCCTTTGACCACCAGTGGCCTCGGCCACGCAGAGCGGAGCCACGTGAGGTCTTCGAGAGTCGCGGTCGGGTCGAACATCTGGGCGACCAGCTCTGCAACCGTGCCGTCGAAACGATTGAGCGAGGCGAACTCCAGGGCCTCGGTGGTCAGCAGATCGAACCACCACGCCGGGTGCAGGGCGCCATCGAGAAGGGTTCGTGCCGACAGGGAGGGCGGGATGGTCAACCCGTTGCGTACGTCGCGCAGACGGGGACCGGGGACCGGCGTGTCGACCGTGAGCACGAGCGCCTCATACCCCGCGGCCTTGGCGCGCTCCACGAGGTCGCGGCTGGCGTCCCGGTCACGCCACAGATAGAGCTGGAACCACAGCCTTCCCGTCGGGACTTCGGCCGCGAGCTGCTCGACCGACCTGGTGCCCATCGTGGACAGCGCGTAGGGGATCCCGACACCGGCCGCCACGCGCCCGACCGCGGACTCCCCCTCGGTGTGCATCATCCGCGTGAACCCGGTCGGGGCGAAGACCAGGGGCATCGTCGACCGGCGCCCGAGGATCGTCGTAGACGTGTCCACGGACGAGACGTCGCGCAGCACCTGCGGGACGAACTCGACTCGGGAGTACGCCGCCCGCGACCGGCGCAAGCTGATCTCGTCTCCGGCTGCCCCGTCCGCGTAGTCGAACACGGCCCGAGGTGCTCGACGTCGGGCCAACACCCGGAGGTCGCGAATCGAGGCGGCGCGCGCAAGCCGAGACCCGGTGCCGATCATCCCGGGGCGTGGACGCAGCAGAGGCGCCAGCTCCGACCACCTCGGCCAGCTTCGGTCGGTCATCCTCGTGTTGTACACCTCCCGCGGAGAGTGCGAGCGAAGCGTGCGCCGTGGAGGACGCCGGCCTGATGCCAGTCCGCGGTCAGAGGGGGTTGTGTCGCACCCATTCCAGCACCTGCTGGGCATGCGTGTTGGGCGGGAAGATCGGGTAGAACACGTGCTCGATGACACCGTCGGTGACAACGAGGGTCAGGCGAACGTAGAGCCGCGGATGGCCCTCGGCGCCGAAGCTCGGGAGCCGGAGAGCATCGGCCAGCGCGAAGTTCTCATCAGAGATCATCGTGAACGGGAGCCGCAGCCGCATGACGACCTCGGCCTGGTAGGCAGCGCTCTGGCTGGACATGCCGTACACCCGGTGGATGCCGGCTTCCTGAAGGTCCTCGAAATGATCGCGGAAGTCGCAGGCTTCGGTGGAGCACCCACGCGCACCGGGTATGGAGTCCCAGCCCTCCGGCAGGTCGACGCCAGGACGACCGGTGAGCGGGTACAGGTAGATGATGGAGCGGCCAGGCCCCAGATCTCCCAGGTCGACGGCATGTCCGCTGCTGTCTGAGAGCTCCATGGTCGGCATGCGTTGACCGGGGAGATGGTCGGCGGCGCCGTCGTCCGCAGGGACGGGCAGGTCGGGGGGCAGTGTGGTGTAGTCAGTCATCGGCTTCTTCGAATCCATCGTGCGCGATCAGGGGCGGACTACTCCCTCGGCATCCTCAGGTTCTTGTCGAAGAAGGCGAGGACCCGGTCGACGCCCACCTGTTGGGGGTGCTCGGTCAGCGTTGAGTGCTTGCGCCCCGGGAACTCCACCGCGATGAAGTTGTCGCCGAGCTCGCGGCGCAGGGTGTCGAAGCGGGTGCCGACGGCCGGGTCCTCCTCGTAGCGCAGTCCGAGGACCTGGCAGCCGGCCTTGACCTTGGCCTTGATCGACTCCAGGTCGTGGGGGCTGAGACCGAGATCGGCTCGGCGAGCCTTGCCTACTGCGGCGGGCGACGCCGGCTGGGCGACCACCGGTGCCGCCACGGGCGCATCGGCGAGCATGGCCAGGGCGTAGCCGCCGGTGAGGCACATGCCGACGGCACCGACGCCGGGCCCGCCCAGCTCTCGATGCAGCTCACGTGCCAGCGACCGCAGCCAGGTGGCGACCGGTGTGGTGCGCCCCAGGGCGAGCATCGTGAACTCCCGGCTGACGCAGACGAACGCGATGCTCCTGACGGTCTCGCGCACCGTGGCTTCGGCCCCAGGCCGACCGAAGAGCGATGGCATCACAACAGTGAAGCCCCGGGCCACCAGGTCCTCGCCGAACTCGAGCACCGCGGGCGTGATGCCAGGGATCTCGTGAATCACGATCACCCCGGGCCCGCTGCCCTTGCGGTACGTCGGGTGCGTGACCCCGTCGACCGTGTGGCCGCCGAGGCTCCATGACTCGAGCGAGCTCATGGAAGGGACCATATGCCGAGCGGGATCCGATCGGCCCTGACGCTAGCGTCGACGTATGCACTTCTCCTGGGACGACTCGCGTCGGGCTTTCGGCGACGCCGCTCAGTGGTTCGTGCGGACGGTCCCGCTCGTGGGCGAGCGCTGGGACCGGCCGGGCTTGGGTGAATGGGATGTGCGTGCGCTCGTGGGCCATACGAGCCGGTCGTTCCTGACTGTCGAGAGCTACCTCGACCGCCCGGCGTCGTCCATCGAGATCAGCTCCCCTGCGGACTACGTCCGCGCGACCAGATCCGTCGCCGCCGGCCCGGCCGTGGCCGAGCGCGGGCGGGAGGCCGGCGATGCGTTGGGCGCTGATCCGACCGCCGCGGTGGCCGAGATCGCCCGCCGGGTGCTCGCGCTCATCGACACTCTGGACGGATCCGAGTGGGTGACCACCCTGGTGGGCGGCATGCGCCTTGCGGACTACCTGCCGACGCGGAGCTTCGAGCTGGCCGTCCACACCGCCGACCTCGCCACGGCGCTCGGTGAACCCTTGGACGTGCCTACGACGGCCGCGACGCAGGCCCTGCAGATCATCACCGACCTTGCCATCACCGACGGCCTCGCCGGGCCGCTCATGCTGGCGGCCACCGGGCGCCCGGGGCTTCCCGAAGGCTATTCGTTGGTGTGACATCGACCTGTGCCGTGCCGTGTCAGGGTGTGTCGGGTCGAAAGTGTCGTCGCAGTTCGTGCGCGTAGGTTCTGCCGAGCGTGTGCCGGTTCTGGGTGATCCATTCGGCGAGGTCGATGCTTCCGGTGGCGGGCGCGTCGGAGTCGGCCAGGCCGTCGGTCAAGGCCCGGTACTCCTCGCGGGTCAGCAGGATGTCGCGTAGCGCCAAGCCCAGTGCCCAGGTGACGGCCGGGAAGACTGTGCCGGGCACGTGCACGATCCGAGTACGGCTGCCGATGCTGGCCCGAATGTGCTGGAGAAGGTCGGCGAACGTGATCGCCTGTGGTCCCACTGCATCGACCGTGGTGTTCGCGTGCTGCTCGCCGAGGTCCGTCATGAGCGATGCCAGGTCGTGGATGTGGATCGCCCGGATCCGGTAGTCCCCCGGGTCACCGATGAGCGTCAGTGGTGAGCGACGCATCAGCCAGGCGATGTTGTTGATCAGCACCCCGTCACCGCCGAACAGGATCGCCGGGCGCACGATCGCATACGGAACGTCGCTCGTTGTCAGCAGTTGCTCGACCTGGCCCTTGCCCCTGAAGTAGGCATAGGGCGAGGCCACGTCGGCCGACGTGATGGAGACGTGCACGATCCGTCGTACGCCGGCCTCCGCGGCGGCCCTGAAGAGGTTGGCGCTGCCTTGGACCGCGGACTCGAAGGTGACCTCGCCGTGCGGGAACCGCACCCAGTAGGTGTTGTAGAGGGTGTCGACGCCGGCCAGCGACCGGCGCAGGCCCTCGGCGTTCGCGAGGTCCAGCGGATGCACCTCGATGCCTCGGGCATCGGGTCGGGGGTGGTTGGTGAGGGTCCGCACCGTGTGTCCTCGGCGGATGAGCTCATCTGCGATGGCCGAGCCGGAGTAGCTGAAAGCACCGGTGACTGCCTCAGTCATCGCGAACCCTTCTCGCCCGCGCCCGTGCTCCAACAAGAGAGTCGGCGTCAGTCGGGTCCGCATCAGCTCGAACTGATGGAGAGCCTCGTCGAGGCGATACCGGCCAAGACATTCGGACTAGCCGCCTGACGGCGCGTTCCCTCCTGCGAGCCGGTCGTACGATCGGGCGATGACGAGGTTCAGGTCGAACGGCTCGCGCAGCATGTCGGGCTGCCAGTCGAGGTCGGTCTGGACGCTCTCGTAGATCGGCGTCTCGACGTACGTCGTGGCTCGGGCGGATGGGGGCATGGGGTCACTTGCTTTCGCGCTCGGTCCGAGATGCGCACCACACTGCTGTGGACGCCGAGCAGCCCCGTACCCCGATATGGGCGCTCGCACGCTCTCCGGTCGACCAGGAGCCTGCGACCGGACGCCCGGACCCACCGGCGCGGACATCGCGCTCGATGACCTGCTGGACACTCGGAACCAGATGACACGCGCGGTCCTCGGCCTCCGCGACGAGTAGTTCGCTTGTGGCTGAAGGTCGGTTCCGAGCACCGGGAGGGAACGCCGTAGGAGAGACGGGCGGCGTCCCGGCAGCCGGAACGCCGCCTCCATGTCTCGGATCTCCCTCGAGAGCTGAGGCGATCAGCTGCGCTTCACAGAGCCGGGTTCGCGAGCTGCGCCAGCTGAAGCGCCTGATGCGGGAACCAGTCGCCGGCGGCCGGGTCGACGATGCCCCACTCGGGATCCACTCCTCCGTTGCTGGTCAGGCCACGGCTGCACTGGCCGTCGGACTCCCCGGGGGTCTTCACCCACAGGTACGCATCGTCCAACGGGTCACCCGTCGCCGTTGTGGGCCGGGCTCCCAGTCCGCGCCCAGGCGGGTTGCACCAGTCCTGTGGATCCGGGTAGGCGCCGGCGGGCGGTGTCCAAGGTCCCTGGCCGTTGCGGCTGGTGTCGATGACGAAGTGCGTGAGGTCGTCACTCGACGCCGGGGGATTGGCGGCGTGGGTGACGTTGTCGGCGTACCACTGGTCGGTGAGCCCCCAGGTCGAGAAGTCGTTCGGGTCGGCCGGGTAGTACTGGCTCGCGCAGTAGTCGAAGTGACCGAGCCTCCAGCCGCCCTCGGCTGGGTTGGTGCCGAACCACAGGCACTGCGAGATCCAGTCGCCGTACTTGGCCAGCTTCTCGGTGGGCTGGTAGTTCGAGACGTTGAGGAAGAAGCCGTCGGCGCGCTCGACGCCCGCCTTGAACAGCCGGTCCGCCGCGTCACCCGCGCCGAGCCAGGCGCTGTGGGTGCCGTCGAGGTAGACCGCGGTGTCCGCGTTCGACTTGAGTGCGTCGACCGCGTGGTTGAGCATCGCGAACCGGTCGGCCGCCGCGGTGGCGGGGTCGGCATCCGCGGGCTGGCACCACTCGGTGGCGCCGTTGATCGAGGTGTACCAGGGGATGATCCCCAGGCTGTCGGGCTCGAGGAGTACGACGGCGGGCCGGCCGCCGATGCCGCGGGCCACCCCGTCGATCCAGGCGCCGTACGACGCGGCGTCGGTCGCGCCGCCGGCGGAGTACTGCGCGCAGTCGCGGAACGGGATGTTGTAGGCGACGAGGACGGGGACCCGTCCCTTGTCGGCCGCCCGCGAGGTCACCTGCCGCGCCTGCTGCTCGACCTCCTTCGGCGTGCCCTGGGTCAGCCAAACCGCCTGCGGCGTGGTGATCATGGACCGGATCCTGTTGGCATCGGCCTTGTCACCCTTCTGCGTCAGGTCGGCGATCTGCGCCTGGGCTTCCTTGTAGTGCTTGATCTGGGGCACGTAGAACTGCGTGTTGTCGCCGATGACCGACTGGTTCACGGCGGGCGGTGCGCCGGTCGCCGGCGTCGCGAGGAAGGCCGTCGCCGAAACCGTGGCGACTGCGACGAGAGACACGGCAAGCGGCCGTGCGATATGGGTTCGCATGGGGCTCCTGACGGTTGTGAGAGCGCTTCCACAGAAGGTGACGCCCGCCACACCGTCTGTCAAGCACCGATATCACGAGTCGTGACCCCGGGTTGTGCTCGCGGCTCACGCCACCAGATGGATGGGTGCCGCGGGGGTGATCGCAAGCTGGCGGGTGCAGGCCTCGGCGATCTCATGGGTGAGCGTGGTGAGCTCGGCCGGTCCGTCGTGGCGACGGCCGTTGATGAAGAAGGTGGGCGTGCGGGCGACGCCGCTGGCTGGTTCGCCGTCATCGCCGACTCGACCAGCCCTCGCGTCCTGTACGAGTCGGGTTTCGCGCCCCGCTCGTACGTTCCCCGCGCCGACGTCGACGAGACCGCGCGCACGCCGGTCGACGTCCAGACCTTCTGCCCCTACAAGGGACTCGCCGGCTACTACGACATCGGCGAGCACCACGGAGCCGCGTGGTCCTACCGCGACGCCTGGCCCGAGGTCGGCCGCATCTCCGACGTGGTCTCCTTCGAGCCGGACAAGGTCGAGGTCTACCTCGACAGCGTCCGGCGACACCTCGAGCCCGGCCAGGCCGTCGTCGCCCACGGTGTCGACCGTGGTCTCGACCCAGACGAGAGATCCTCGAGAGGGCTCGCCGTCGCTCGTGACCCGGGCATGGCGTCGGACAATCGGGGTGTGGTCGAGGTTGCGCCCGAGCGGTTCGAGGCCATGGTCGTCGAGGCGCTCGACGGGCTGCCCGAGGAGCTCGGCGAGCTGATGAGCAACGTGGCGGTCGTCGTCGAGCACGACGAAGGCCCGAGGGGCCTGCTCGGGCTGTACCGGGGCATCCCACTGACCCGTCGTACGACGACATACTCCGGCGTGCTGCCCGACCGGATCACGATCTACCGGCGCGCCATCTGCGCCATCTGTTCCAGCGAGGCAGAGGTCGTGCAGCAGGTCCGCCAGACCGTGGTGCACGAGGTCGGCCACCACTTCGGCATCAGCGATGCCCGACTTCGGCAACTAGTGGTGTGTCTCGCAAATAGTCAACCGTTTGCGGGGTAGGGTCTGTGCATGGTCAGACCGGCTGCACCCGCGTTGGTGATGTCTTCGGTTCAGCGTGAGTCGCTGGCGGCGATCGCACGCTCGCAGTCGGCGCCGCACCGCCAGGTGCAACGCGCGGAAGCGCTTCTGCTGGCCGCTGACGGCGAGCCCAACA
>JAFMQY010000326.1 GCA_017354415.1 Nocardioides sp. | reverse complement strand
AACATGTTTACCTCGATGTTCACCTGCGCGCGCACCGGCGGCTGGTCGGCACACATCCTCGAGCAGAAGCGCACCGGGCGCCTGATCCGCCCCTCCGCGATCTACACCGGGCCGACGTCCCGTCCGGCCGCCTCCCTCGAGGGCTGGAACCCGGCCTGGGCGGGGTGAGGGATGGCCGTCGGGCGGGCGGCAAGGGGCAGCGGTCAGAGCGAGGTGGCCGGCGGGTCGTAGGTCGGCTGGTACACCGTGATCGGCTGGCCGCCGGGCACCGACATCCGAGCGAGCCGTCCCCACCGGGCCTTCTCGACGGGCCCGAACTCAGCACCCCGCGACGCCAGGTCCGCCATGGTGGCGTCGAGGTCGTCGCACATCAGTGAGACGTCGAAAGGCCCGCCCTCAGCGCTCGGGTGGACCCCGATCTCGCTCGGCCCCGACTTGAAGATCAGCCAGCCACCGCCGGCGTCGACGTGCGGCAGCCCGACCACGTCCTTCAGGAAGGCGCGGGCGGCCTCGGGATCGTCCGCCATGACCATGGCGTGGACGGCGGTGATCATGGTCCCTTCGTACGCCGCGGCGACTCGCGGCGCAACCGTCCGGCTGGCGAACGTCAGGCAGGAGGCACGAGCCCCGAGCGGATCGCGAACACCACCAGCTGAGCCCGGTCGCGGGCACCGAGCTTGACCATCGCCCGGCTGACATGGGTCCGCACCGTGTCCGGGCTGACCACGAGCTGCCGGGCGATCTCGGCGTTCGACATCCCGGTCGCCACCCACGACACCATCTCGCGCTCGCGTTCTGTCAGGTCGCCCAGACGCGGGTGCGGCTCCGCCGCCGGTGCCGCCGCGCCGAAGTGCTCGATCACCCGCCGGGTCACCGACGGGGAGAGCAACGAGCCGCCGTCGGCGACGACCCGGATCGCATCGAGTAGCGCGGTCGGCTCGGCGTCCTTCAGCAGGAAGCCGCTGGCGCCCGACCGCAGCGCCTCGAACACGTACTCGTCGAGCTCGAACGTCGTCAGCATCACGACGCGTACGTCGGACAGGCGCGCGTCGGCGCCCACCTCGGCGAGCAACGCCAACCCGTCCATGACCGGCATCCGGATGTCGCACAGCACCACGTCGGGACCGGTCGCCCGGACCAGCTGCAGCCCTGCCCGCCCGTCGGCCGCCTCGCCGACGAGCTCGAGGTCGGACTCCGACTCGATCAGCGTGCGCAGTCCCGTGCGCACCAGCGCCTGGTCGTCGACCACCGCCACCCGGATCATGGCCCGACGGACGGGATGACCGCCCGCACCTCGAACCCGCGTCCGGTGGGGCCGACCGTCAACGTCCCGCCGAGGCGCTCGACGCGCGATCGCATGCTGCCGATCCCCAGGCCCTCGCTCACGTCGCCACCCTGCCCGTCGTCCACGACGGTCACCACGACCGACCCCGGCTCCTCGGTCACCTCGACGCGGGCTGACGTGGCTCGACTGTGCCGCAGCACGTTGGTCAGCGCTTCCTGCACGACCAGGTAGGCCGCTGCTCCGACATCGTCCGGAACCTCCGGTCGGCCCCCCTCGAGGTCGACGTCCAGCCCGCCGGCCCGGACGCGGGTGACGAGCCCGGGAAGGTCATCGAGGCCGTTGCGTGCCGTGCGTGGTCCACCTCCGGGCTCCGTCGACAGCCGGCTGAGCTCCGCACGGAGCGCGTCCAGTGACTCGCGGCTGGTCTCGCGTATGGCCAGCAGGGAGTCTCGGGCCCGGGCTGGGTCACGCTCCAGCACATGCAGCGCCACTCCCGCTTGCATCGCGATCACCGCCAACCCGTGCCCCACCCCGTCGTGCAGGTCCTGGGCCACCCGGAGCCTCTCCTCCGTCGCCGTACGACGTGCCTGCTCGCGTCGCGTCTCCGTGCGGGTACGCATCGCCATGCCGATGGCCGCGGATGCCGCGAGCACGGCGATGAACCACGTGATCCGCGCGGCCACCGAGACGACCGACGAGTCCGACCAGCGGCCGGCCATGGCCGCCACGATCGGTACGACGGCGAGGGCATAGGGCCACCAGCGTCGCGGTGCCCACCGGGACGTGAGGGCGTACGCCGAGGCGAGGGTGCTGAGGTAGACCGGGCCGTCGGCGTACCCGAGCGCGAAGTAGCAGGTCACCGCCGCGGCGTTCGCCAGCCAGGTCAGCTCGGGACGCTGCCGGCGCGCCAGCAGCGGCAGCACTGCGAGCCCGGCGAGCGCCCCGG
>JAFMQY010000091.1 GCA_017354415.1 Nocardioides sp. | reverse complement strand
GGCCTGCCCGGCGCCGGCGGCGCCGGCCCCGACGCCGGTCCCGGTGCTGGTCCCGGTGCTGGTCCCGGTGCTGGTCCAGGCACGCTCGGCTTCGGGCCGAGCACCTGAGTCAGGACCCCGCGTTGTACGAAGGCATCGTCCAGGACCTGATCGACGAGCTCGGCCGGCTGCCGGGCGTGGGTCCCAAGGGGGCGCAGCGGATCGCGTTCCACCTGCTCCAGGCGGAGCCGGCCGACGTACGCCGGTTGGCCGAGGTGCTGCTCGAGGTCAAGGCGCGCGTGAAGTTCTGCTCGACCTGCTTCAACGTCTCCGAGGACGACCAGTGCCGGATCTGCCGAGACCCACGGCGTGACCAGACCGTGCTGTGCGTCGTCGAGGAGTACAAGGACGTGGTCGCCATCGAGCGGACCAAGGAGTTCCGCGGCCGCTACCACGTGCTGGGGGGCGCGATCTCCCCGATCGACGGCATCGGTCCCGACCAGCTCCACATCCGCGAGCTGCTCACCCGGCTGGCCGACGGCACCGTGACCGAGGTGATCCTCGCCACCGACCCCAACTTGGAGGGAGAGGCGACGGCGACGTACCTCACCCGTATGCTCAAACCGATGGAGCTCACGATCACCCGCCTGGCGAGCGGCCTCCCGGTCGGAGGCGACCTCGAGTACGCCGACGAGGTCACCCTCGGGCGGGCCTTCGCGGGGAGGCGATCGGCAGAATGACCGACCGGACGACCGAACAGATCATCGGCGGGGGCGCGAGCCTGCCACCCGTCGACCCGACCGATGAGTTCGCGGTGCAGATCGCGGATCAGGTCGAGAGCTTCCTGCTGTCACTCAAAGCGGTGGCTTCCGAGGGCGACGCCGGGCGCGGCATCTCGATGCTTCTCCTCGAGATCAGCCAGCTGCTGCTGGCGGGGGCGCGACTCGGCGCTCAGGTCGACTTCACCCCGACCACCGACTACCAGCCCGATGTCGGTCCGGAGGCCGACCTCGACGAGCTGCGGCTGCGGCTGGCCGAGCTCTTCGGGGGTGTCGACACCTACAGCTTCGTCTTCGACCCCTATGACCCGGAGCAGGTCGAGAGCCTGCTGTCGGACGACCTCACCCAGATTGCCGCCGACCTGGAGAACGGCCTGCGCCACTTCTCCCTGGGCAACACCGCCGAGGCGCTGTGGTGGTGGCAGTTCTCCTACGTCTCGTCCTGGGGCAACCTCGCCGGTGCGGTGCTCAACGCACTGCTCTCGATCGTCGCCCACGACCGTCTCGACGTGGAGTTCACCGGCGAGCTCGACCGTGTCGCTGCCGCCAACGAGATGCTCGAAGGCGCCCCCGAGACCACTGACTGAGGCTGAGACGCCGCCCGGGTGGACCGACCCGCCCCGGTAGACTCGGGCACCGGTCGCAGCGTCGCGCCAGCCGTTCCACCCCTTCCCCGAGGATCCGCAAGTGAGCATTGTCGTGCAGAAGTACGGCGGCTCGTCCGTCGCCGACGCCAGCGGCATCAAGCGGGTCGCGCGGCGGATCGTGGAGACCCGGGCCGCGGGTCACGACGTCGTGGTGGTCGTCTCCGCGATGGGAGACACCACCGACGAGCTCCGCGACCTCGCCGAGCAGGTGAGCCCTGCGCCTGAGCCGCGCGAGCTCGACATGCTGCTGACCGCGGGCGAGCGGATCTCGATGGCGCTGCTCGCGATGGCGATCGCGGAGCTCGGTCACACCGCGAAGTCCTTCACCGGGTCCCAGGCCGGCGTGATCACCGACTCCGCGCACGGCAGGGCCAAGATCATCGACATCACCCCCGGCCGGATCGAGAACGCCATCCAGCAGGGCGCGGTCGCCATCGTGGCCGGCTTCCAAGGCGTCTCGCAGGACACGAAGGACGTCACGACGCTCGGCCGCGGCGCGTCCGACACCACCGCGGTCGCTCTCGCCGCAGCGCTGGGCGCGGAGGTGTGCGAGATCTACAGCGACGTCGATGGCGTGTTCAGCGCCGACCCGCGTCTGGTCCCGACCGCGCGCAAGCTCGGCCACGTCTCCACCGAGGAGATGCTGGAGATGGCCGCGTCGGGAGCCAAGATCCTGCACCTGCGGTGCGTCGAGTACGCCCGCCGCTACAACATCCCGGTCCACGTCCGGTCGTCCTTCTCGCAGAAGGAGGGCACCTGGATCTTGCCCGACCCCCTGGAGGGAGCAGACGACATGGAGCAGGCGATCATCGCCGGCATCGCCCACGACCGCAGCGAGGCCAAGGTCACCGTGGTGGGCGTCCCCGACAAGGTCGGTGAGGCGGCGCGCATCTTCGAGGCCCTGGCCGGGGCGGAGATCAACATCGACATGGTCGTGCAGAACGTCAGCGCCCAGGCCACCGGCCTCACCGACATCTCGTTCACGCTCCCGCGTGCGGACGGGCAGAGCGCGATGTCCGCGCTGGCCAAGCTCCAGGGCGAGGTCGGCTACGACCGCCTGCTGTACGACGACGAGATCGGCAAGATCTCGCTGATCGGTGCCGGAATGCGGTCCCACCCGGGCATCACCGCGAAGTTCTTCGCCGCGCTGGCCAACGCCGGCGTCAACATCGAGATGATCTCCACCTCCGAGATCCGGATCTCGGTGATCGTCGACGAGTCCGACGTGGCGGCCGCCGTCCAGGCCGCCCACACGGCGTTCGACCTCGACAGCGCCGAGGTCGAAGCCGTGGTGTACGGCGGGACCGGCCGATGACGCACTCGTTGAACGTCGGCGTCGTCGGCGCCACCGGCCAGGTCGGCGTTGCCATGCGCCAGATCCTGCTCGAGCGTGACTTTCCGATCGCCTCGGTCCGCTTCTTCGCCTCGGCCCGATCGGCCGGCACCGTGCTGCCGTTCGGCGACCGCGAGGTCCGTGTGGAGGACGCCGAGACCGCCGACCCGAGTGGCCTCGACGTCGCCCTGTTCTCGGCCGGTGCGACAGCGTCTCGGGTCCTGGCACCGCGCTTCGCCGCAGCGGGCGTCACGGTCGTCGACAACTCCTCGGCCTGGCGTATGGACCCCGACGTCCCGCTGGTGGTCTCCGAGGTCAACCCGGAGGCGATCGCCGAGGCGCGCAAGGGGATCATCGCCAACCCCAACTGCACGACCATGGCCGCGATGCCGGTGCTCAAGCCGCTCCACGACGAGGCCGGCCTCACCCGGCTGGTCGCGTCGACGTACCAGGCGGTCTCCGGCACCGGAGTCGCAGGGGTGGACGAGCTCGCCGACCAGATCGCGGCTGCGGGCGAGAAGGCCCGCGAGCTGGCCTATGACGGGTCCGCGGTCGCCTTCCCGGAGCCGGTGAAGTACGCCCGGACCATCGCCCACAACGTCCTGCCCCTGGCCGGCTCGATCGTCGATGACGGCGAGGGCGAGACCGACGAGGAGAAGAAGCTCCGCAACGAGTCCCGCAAGATCCTCGGCATCCCCGACCTGCTGGTCTCCGGCACCTGCGTCCGGGTCCCCGTGTTCACCGGCCACAGCCTCTCGATCAACGCCGAGTTCGCCCGCCCACTGTCGGTGGCCCGTGCGACCGAGCTGCTGTCGTCAGCCCCGGGTGTCGAGCTGTCCGAGATCCCGACGCCGCTCCAGGCCGCAGGCCGCGACCCGTCGTACGTCGGTCGTCTGCGCCAGGACCCGGGGATCCCGGACGGGCGTGGGCTGGTGCTCTTCGTCAGCAACGACAATCTCCGCAAGGGCGCTGCCCTCAACACCGTTCAGATCGCCGAGCTCGTCGCCGCGAGCGCCGCTGCGGGCTGACACGGTATCTCCGGCAAGGTCCACACTCTCCTTCAAGCAGGCCCATCCCGTGGCCTGCGCGACAAGGGGGGAACAGCCATGCCGGCTGCCAAGAAGACTGCTGCCAAGAAGACTGCTGCCAAGAAGACCACGACGCGTCGGGGGGCGTCCGCTGGCCGGTTCCATGATCGGATCTGCAACGTCGTCCCGTCCAAGGACACCGCGACCGACTTCGACTACGCCAGTTCCGTTGCCTCGGGTGCCGTGACGGCCCGAGCCGCGCTTCCTGCCAGCGTCGACCTCCGTGCATCCTGGTGGAAGATCAACGACCAGGAGCAGACCGGGTCGTGCGTCGGCTGGGCGACCGCCGACGGGGTGGTGCGCTGGCACATGGTCCAGGCTGGGAAGCTCGCCAAGAACGCGATGCTCTCGCCGCGTCACGTCTGGATGGCCAGCAAGGAGACCGACGCCCTGACGGCGCTGCCGGAGACCTTCCTGGAGGAGGCCGGCACGATGACCAAGGCGGCGATGAAGGTGGCACGCAACTTCGGGGTCGCGCTGGAGTCGGACCTGCCCTTCCACATCCAGACCACCATGTACAGCGGCTCCGAGCAGAACTTCTACGCGCGCGCGGCCCAGCACCGGACCGCGTCGTACCACAACCTCCAGCACGACCTGACTGCCTGGAAGCACTGGCTGGCCGAGCAGGGCCCGATCCTGGTCGCACTGCAGGTCGACAGCAACTGGGACGACGCGGGTATGAACGGCGGCAAGATCGATGCCTTCGATCCGAACACGGTGCGGGGCGGCCACGCGGTCGCCGTCGTCGGGTACCGAAGCGACGGCCGCTTCATCGTCCGCAACAGCTGGGGCACCACTTGGGGCGACAAGGGCTTCGGTTACGTGAGCCCGGCCTACATCGAGGCGTCGTTCTTCCCCGAGACCTACGGCGTGACGGTCTGACGGACCCGACCCAGCCCACCGCGAGGCCGGGCTTGGATGAACCGCACGCCCACCGGTGGTTGAGGAGGGCGCCCCCCGAGCCCGTCTCGAAACCACCCCCGGGGATCACAGGGCCCGGAAACGCGCGCCCATCGGTGGTTGAGGAGGGCGCGCCCGTCTCGAAACCACCCCAGGGATCGCCGGGCGTGGAAACGCACGCCCAGTCGGTGGTTGAGGAGGGCGCCCCGCGCCCGTCTCGAAGCCACCGCAGGTGGTCCATCAAGCCGAGGCTTTCGGGTGCCGCTCTTCGGTGGAACGGGGGGCCCGTCGTTCGACTTCGCCAACCGCAGGGACGCGACCTGGGTCTTGCATCAGGGGCGGACCACGCTCGCGCGTGGGCATCAGGTGGTGCTCGCGACATCGCGGTCCCCCACGGCCCCCGCAGCTACCGGCTGTTCGCCAGCACCCATCCGGGCAAGGCCTGGGATCCTCGACCCACGTGCGCGACGTCTGGACCTTCCATTCACGCGCCGGACGGCATGCGGTCGGGTTGCTCACGCCGAGCTACGTGCCACCCACGGACCTTGCCGGCAACCTGAGGCCCGGACACACCGGCTACCGGTTGTCGTTCCACTCGACACCGCACTCCGCCGGTCACACAGGTCTCGGTGGAGCTCTCGACGAACGGCGGGCACACGTGGCAACGCGCACGGGTGACCCGGACCTCCGGCCTCACGTTCCACGTCGCGTACCGCAACCCGGCCGCCCACGGCCGCGTCCGCTACATGAGCGTTCGGGTGACCGCCCACGACGCGCACGGCAACAGCCTGCGGGAGACCGCGATCCGGGCCTACCGGCTCGAATAGGGCACAGCTGGTGACAGCTCAGTCGGACTCCTGCGCCTCCTTGGCGGCAGCCTTGATGTCGTCGGCCTCGACCTTGTTGATCGCGTTCTCGACGATCCGGTCGGCGCGGGCCAGCGCCTCGCGGATCTTGACCTCCCCGGGGTCGGAGACCAGGGCGAGGATGCCGGAGTGGCCGGGAGCAACCGCGTCCTGGAGCGAGGCCGCGAGCTCGCTGCGGTGATGGCGTTGACGCAGCTTGCCGACGGCGGCGCCGCCGGCGCCGAGCACGGCCGCGCTACCGATGATCGACGGCGGGAAGATCACACCCAGTGCGATCCCGCCCACGACACCCCACTTGAGACCGGACTTGGTGCTGTGGTCGGTGGCCTTCTGGATCTCCAGCTCACCTTCGGCCGTCCGCTTGACCACGATCACGCCCTCGACCTCGACGGTGCGTCCGTCCTCGACCGCCTCCAGGGCCTGGTAGGCCTGCCAGGCGAGGTCGGTGTCGCTGAAGTCTGCGACGAGCAGGGTGTAGGCACCGTCGGAGAGTGCTGCTGCGGAGATGCTCGTGCTCTCCGGCGTCTCGACGGATTGGTCCTCTGACATGGGTGTTCCTCCGTTTCTGCGTGTTCGGGGACGCCATGCCGAGTCTTCGCCGCGATCGGGCGGACCGCTTCACCCGATGCGGGTGGCCCGTCTCCGATAGGTTTGGCCCGTCCATGAGCCAGGAGTCTCGCGGTGGTCCACGGTCCGTACGCCACACCGTCCATCGCACTCGAATCGGGAGGCGTCGTGAAACTTCTACTCACGTCCGGGGGCGTCAGGAACACGAGCATCCGCGATGCGCTGGTCGACCTGCTGGGCAAGCCGATCGCCGACTCCCGTGCCCTCTGCATCCCGACAGCGGAGTACGGCCATCCCATGTGTACGCCGGACTCGGCCTGGCAGTTCGTCGCGGGCGAGCCTTCCATGGTCGGCCTCGGCTGGCAGTCGGTGGGCGTCCTCGAACTCACAGCGCTGCCCAGCATCGGCGAGGAGCGCTGGGTTCCCTGGGTCCGGGAGGCTGACGTCCTGCTGGTGGACGGCGGCGATGCGACGTACCTGTGTCACTGGATGCGGGAGTCCGGGCTGGCGGACCTCCTGCCCTCACTGCCCGAGACGGTGTGGGTGGGCGTGAGCGCCGGAAGCATGGTGATGACCCCCCGAATCGGTGACGACTTCGTCGAGTGGCCGTCCGCACCCGACGACCGCACGCTCGGGGTCGTCGACTTCTCGATCTTCCCGCACCTCGATGTCTTCCCGTCGAACACCCTGGAGGCGGCCGGGCGATGGGCCGCCGACATCGGCGGCCCGGCGTACGCCATGGACGACCAGACGGCCATCAAGGTGACCGACGGCACCGTCGACGTCGTCTCCGAGGGGCAGTGGAAGCTCTTCGCCCCTTAGCCGCGGCCGGCAGGTCACGGGTTGACGTCTTGCTCCCACGCCCGTCGGACGGCTTCGGCGGCGGACTTCACGACAGCGTCAACGTCGATGTCGTGAGACTTCTCGAGGCGGCGTGGATGGCGGCGAGCCATCCGGGTCTGCTGCTGGCGCGACGTCCGTGGCGGGATGCGCTTGCGAGGCAGCCGCGCGTACCTCATGGGCACAGGGAACCACGGGAACTCGCCGGTTCATAGATCCCGATCGGATCCGCCAGGTGCCTCGGCCGCGCGACTCAGTGGTGAACATCCGACCCGGGGTGGAGACGCCGGCCGAGGCTCGAGGTCGGGATCACCTCGGTGTGGTGGTCGACCTGAAGCGTGGTGTGGTCGATGTCGAATCGCTCGTGCAGCAGGCCCTGGATGGCCAGCCGGCGCTCGTGGCAGTCCACGCTGGGGTCGACCAGTACATGGGCGGACAGCGCCGGGAAGCCCGACGTCACCTCCCACACGTGCAGGTCGTGTACGTCGATCACGCCGGCGACGTCGCGGATGCCCGACTCGACGGACCCCGGGTCGATGCCGCGCGGGGAGGCCTCGAGGAAGATCCGGTAGCTGTCGCGCAGCAACCGGTACGCCGCCACCGCCATGAGGGCGGCCACGACCAGGGCCGCCACGGCGTCGGCCCGGGTCCAGCCGGTGAACCAGATCACCAGGCCGGCCACCAACGTGGCGATGAAGGCGACGAGGTCGGTCACGATGTGCCAGAGGGCGCCCGCGATGTTCAGGCTGCGCCGGTCGGCCCGGGCGATCAGGGACGCCGCGGCGAGGTTGACCACGATGCCGACGGCGGCCACGACGGCGACCGGAGCACCGGGTACGTCGGGCGGGTGCAGGAGGCGACGTACCCCTTCGATCACGAACAGCACCACCAGCACGGCCAGGGTCAGCCCGTTCACCTGCGCGGAGAGGATCTCGGCGCGCTTGAGGCCGAAGGTGTAGGCCCCCGCGGCCGGCCGTGCCGCCAGTCGCATCGCCACCAGGGCCAGCGCGATCGCCCCGGCGTCGGTCAGCATGTGGCCCGCGTCGGCGAGCAGGGCCAGGGAGCCGATGACCAGGCCGACCACGACCTCGCCGGCCATGAACGCGACGATCAGGCCGAGGGCGGCCAGCAGCAGTCGCCGGTCGGGGTCCGCGCTCGGCGCGCGGGAGTGGTCGTGGGCCATCGGTTGTCCTCCCGGTGGCTCCCATCCTGTCACTGGGATCGACGGCCGGAGCGCGGGCCCAGGGTCACCTCAGTCGAGGGAGGTGAGGTGTGGCACGCGAGCCCGGAGCGGACGCCGGCAGCGCGCTGCGTCCACGGGCTGGCCGGCCTCCTCGAAGCCGACGGCGGCGCTCCGGAGCAGGGACGACGCCTCGTCGGGGTGACCCTCGGCCAGCGCGAGGTGAGCCCGGGCTTCCTGGAGGGCGGCCGTCCACGCGGTGCCCGGCCAGCGCTCGGTCGAGCGCTCGGCGCGCTCGATATAGGACCTCGCCTCGGGCAGGTCACCCACAGCGGCGCAAGCGATGGCTGCGGGGATCGCCAGCATCACGACGCAGAAGCTGCAGGCGTCGCGGTCGCCGAGAGAGGCCTGGGACTGGTCCACGACGGCCCGGGCGGTGTCCGGGGTCGGGGCCGCGTCGATCATGGTGCCGAAGATGCGCTGGAGCAGGTGGCTCGCCATCACCGACCAGCGGGCGAGCGGCAGGGCACGTCGGAGGAGCCGACGAGCCTCCTCCGCGTGGCCCTGGGCCAACCGGATCTCCGCGAGCCGCTGCAGACTGTGCGCCTCCCCGGCCGGAGCGTCGGTCTCACGGTGCAGCTCCACGGCCTCGGTGAGCTCGGTCTCTGCCCGGACCAGGTCGCCCATGAGCATGGCGGCCTCGCCGATCAGGGCATGTGCGAACGCGACGCCGCGGAGTGCCCCGGACCGCTCCGACAGCCGCAGCAGCTCCTGGGCGTCGTCGATGACCTCCTGGTAGGGCACCGGTCCGTACAGCACGTACTCGGCCACACAGAGGTGGGCGTCGAAGACCGCCGTGGTCAGCCGCTCCCGCCCGCGAGTCCGGCGCAGCTCCATGCGGAACCGCTCGAACCACTCGCCGCGTGCGTGAGCGACCAGGCCCTGGAGAGTGACCAGCTCCATGCGCTGGGCCGGGTCGTCTGTGGCCGACGCGAGCAGCCGTCCCTCGTGCGCGATCCGCGACGCTTCCTCGACGTCGCCCCTGAAGTACGCGAGGTGGCCGCGGGCCAACAGGATCGCGACGTCGGCCTCATCGCCCTCGGGCTCGAGACCGGCGATCGCCTCCTCCGCGACGGCCTGCTCTCCCGCCATCGCCGCCGCACGGGCCAGCCGGGCACGCACGAGGCGTTGCTCCGAGCCCGTCGTGATGGCCGCCGCCTCCTGGTACGCCGTGACCGCGTCCGGATCGCCGAGAGCCTGCAGCAGGTCGCCACGGCGCGCGAGGAGCCGCGGCAGCTCCTGCGGCCCGGCGTGGTCGCGTACGGCGTCGAGCAGGGCGAGTGCGTCCCGGTAGGCACCGAGCGCCCCAGCGGTCTCGACCGCGCGCAGGGCGTAGGGCACGGCGCGCGAGTAGAGCCCGGCACCCACGAACAGATGGGCCATCCGGGCCGGTGGACCGCCGAGCGCGGCGATCCGTTCGGCCACGTCGCGGTGGACGCCGACCCGCCGGTACGCCGGCACCGCGTCCAGCAGCCGATCGCGCAACAAGGGGTGGCGGAAGCGGTAGCCGGCCTCGGCCGGCTCGACGACGAGGGCCGTCACCGCCTCCTCGAGCTGTGCGTAGGCGTCGTCCTCCGTCGCGTGCGCGAGTGCCAGCACCTCGTCGGTGGTGAAGGTCGTGCCGAGAAGCGCGAGACGTTGCATCGTCTCGCTGGTCGGCAGTGAGAGCGTCGGGAGTCCGGCGAGGTCGCGGCCGTCCGGGCTGCGAGCCAGCTCCAGGACCGCGAACGGCACGCCGCCGCTCGTCTGGACGACCTCCTCCACCCGGGTGGCGTCGAGCTGCTCGAACTGCTCGGCGAGCAGGCGGCGTACCGCCGTCGGCTCCAGCGGGCTCAGCTCCAGCCTCGATCCCGCTCCCTTGCGCAGCAGGCTCTCCTCGACCTGCCGGGCCGTCTGGGGGAGACGAAGACGGTGGGCGACGACGATCAGCACGCGCTCGGTCATGGCGCAGCGCGAGAGGTAGTGCAGCAGCCGCACCGACGCCTCGTCCGAGTCGTGCAGGTCGTCGATCAGGAGCAGGAGGCCGTTCCCGCTCGCCGCGAGGCGCATCAGCTCGGCGACGGCGACGAAGAGTCGCTGGTGGCGGGACTCACCGGTCCAGGCGAGGTCCTTGACCGACAGCGCGCGCTCGATCTCGTCGTAGTAGGCGTCGTCGAGGCCGTCCAGCAACGCGGGGTGCTGGCGGCACAGGTCGGCGAACGCCTCGAGCACGGTCGCGTACGGCCACTGGCCCTCGACCGCCGAGGCGGTGCCGCGCCCGGAGCGCCACCCCTGCCGCCGTGCGAGCGACTCGGCCAGCCCGAGCATCGCGGTCTTGCCGATGCCGGGAGGACCGGAGACCAGCAACGTCGTCCCACGGCCGTCGCCCGCCTGCGCGAGCGCCGCTCGGATCCGGTCGCCCGCGGCTCGCCGGCCGACGAGGTGGACCCCCTGAGTGCGCGGGGCGTCGCGATGCGGACCCGAGAGGCGGGACCGCAGCTGTTCCGCCTCGGAGCTCGGCCGGGTGCCGAGCTCGCGGAGCAAGGCATGGTCGAGACGCTCGAACTGCCGCTCGGCCCCCCGTACGTCGCCCCGGTCGAGATGTCCGCGGATCAGCGCGAGGTGGGCCTGCTCGTCGGCAGGCTCCTCCTCGAGGAGACGCTCCCAGCTGCCGGCGGCCCGGAGCAGGTCCAGGTGCAGGTGGCGCAGCTCCTCGCGGGGCCGCTCGGCCCACGGCTCGTAGAGGTCGTCCGGCAGCAGCGTGCCGCCGTACGCCGCCACCGCCTCGGTGAGGTCACCCTGCCCACCGGACGCCTGCGCCCGGCGGGCCAGGGACCGAAAGACGTCGGCGTCGACCTCGACGTCGCGGTGGGGGAGGAGGGCCACGGTCTCGTTCCGGAGAACGACGGCGTCGTCGTCCGCCCACGCACGCCGGGCGTAGTGGGCGGCCTTGTGCAGCCTCGGCCCTGCCTCCGGCACGTCGGCCCCGGGCCACAGGGCCTCGATCACCTGCTCGCGGTGCAGGCGACGCCCGGGTGCCAGGGCCAGGACCTTGACCAGCGTCGCCACTTGGCGCCGGGACCACCGGTCCGGGGGCACCGGTTCGCCGTCCACGGTCGCGCCGAAGCCGCCGAGAAGCGTGATCCGGGTAGTCACGGCGCCGTCCCCCTTCGGACTGGTCACGCTACCGACGCACCGCCTGGTTGTCAGGCCGCGCCAACGCCGAGCCCGCGAGCTCGGGGGGCGCCGCCCGGGGCAGCCCCGCCAGGTGGTCGACCTCGTCGCTCATCGATGCGCTCACGGCGCGAAGCAGGGTTCGGGCGCGATCGGCGTCCCAGGCGTACGTCGCCACTTCCTCGGTGACGTCCCAGAGCTGGCGCGACAGCCGGTCCCGGGTCTCTTGGTACGCCGGGAGCGCGCTGCCGGCGTCCGGACCACCACCGAGGGTGACCACGGCCGCGTCGGCGAGCAGCTCCGCATCGCGGAGCGCGTCGGTGATCCCGTGCGCGGTGATCGGGTCCTTGTAGTACGCGGCGTCGCCGACCAGCGCCCACCCGGGACCGAACGGTCGGCGGACGTGCCCCGGGGTGCCCCGCCACCCGCGCATCCTGCTCCAGCCGGTTCCGCCACGAATGCGGGCGGCGAGCCCCGGCCGGGACTCCTCGAGAAGGTGGAGGTAGGTCTCCTCGCTGCCCAGGCGCCGCAGGCGGCGCATCACGGCGGGCGTCGTACTCGCGAAGACGCAGGTCTCCCCGTCGTTCGTCGGGATCAGTCCGGCACCCGCCCGCCGCCCGTACACCCACTCGTAGCCGGTCGTGCCCAGGCCGCGCACGTAGCGATACAGCACGGCGCTGGCGGAGCGTCCCTGACGCACGACGGGCGCTCCCACCTGCTGTGCGACGACCGAGCGCAGGCCGTCGGCGCCGACGGTCAGGTCGGCCTCGAGCCGGTACGACGACCCGGGGGTGGACTGCGCAGTCACGCCGCGGATCCGGCGGCCCGCGTCACGCTCGAGTCCGAGCACGGTGGCCCGGGAGATGACGTCGGCCCCGGCGTCGGCGGCGGCGTCGAGCAGCAGCCGGTCGAGCAGGGTTCGGCGGGGTGCGAAGAGCGCCTCGACCCCGTGGCCGGCCCGGATCGACACCTGGGTCTGCTCGCCGTCCGGATAGGAGAACGTCGTGTGGCGGACCGGCGGCGTCCCGGCCGCGACGACCGAGTCGAGGATCCCCCATTTCGTGAGCTGCAGGACGCCGGCGCGCATCAGGGCGTGGGTGGACACGGTGTCCCGGCCCGGGGCGGTGCGCTCGACGACCGCGACCCGGACGCCGGCCCGGGCGAGCAGCAGGGCGGTGGAGGCGCCGGCGACCCGGCCACCGACCACGACCACGTCGTAGGTCGTCATGCCGCTGACTCCGGCGTGATCGCCGAGGCGTCCTCTGGACTGTGGTCCGTCAGGTGAGCCACGACGGCCGCCGCGTCGTACGTGGCACCGCGGATGAACGCGGAGTCCCGGCGGTGCTGGAACCGCTGACCCACGGTGTAGACCCCGGGAAGCTCCGTCCGGCCGCGCCGCTGGGCGATGCTCCCGTCGGCGGCCAGGATCGGGAGCCGGAGCCACGGGTGATCGGGGCGGTAACCGGCGGCGACCACGACCGTCGTGATGCCCTCGGTGCGCAGATCGAGCCGGGTCGGGGACGGTGACAGCGGGACCGGTCCCGGGCGGAGTGGAGGCCACACCTCGTTGGTGAGTCGTGACGCCTGGACATGATCGTCCACCGCGTCCAGGAACCGGTGCATCGCCCGGTCGGCCTCGCGCACCCACTCGGGGAGGTCGTCGGCCAGGTGTACGACGTGGCCCGAGGTCTCGACCAGGCGCCCAGTGAGACGCACCCCCCGGCGCTGCAGCGCGCCGAGATCGACGGACGAGTCGGGTTGGTCCCCTTCTCGACGGCCGATCAGCTGCAGTGAGTTCTCGCGCCGGGCGGCCGCCAGGTCGGCACGCTCCTCGATGGTGCGGGCCAGGCGCCCGGTGGCCTCGAGCCACCAGTAGATGTCCATGCCGCGATAGGTCCGGGGCATCCGGGTATGGCGACCGACGGCCAGCGTCACCTGTCGCCCGCTGTGTACCAGCTCGTCGGCGATCTGGACGCCGGAGGCCGAGGCGCCGACGACCAGGACGCCGCCGGGAGCGAGCAGGTCGGGGTTGCGGTAGTCGCGGGCGGCGATCACCCGTGCCGGCCCCATGTGCGACCGGTCGGTCCCGGCCGGGAACACCGGATGTCCATGCGCGCCGGTGGCGATCACCAGGTTGCGTGCGTCCCACGTCCCTGCGTCGGTGCTCACGGCGTAGCGCGAGGTCGCGCGCTCCGAGTGGCGCACCTCCTCCACCGTCGTCCCCTCGACAACGGGCGCCGCGAACGAGGCGGCGTACGCCTCGAGCATCTCGACGAACCCGGAGGCCGGGGTGAACCCGTCGGGGTCCGACCCGCCGTACCGGGACCCGGGCAGCTGCAGCATCCAGTTCGGTGTCAGCAGATGCAGGGAGTCCCAGCGCTCGGACCGCCAGCGCTCGCCGACCTGCCCGCGCTCGAGCACGACATGGTCGTGCCCGGCGACGGCGAGCAGGCGGCTCGTGGCGAGTCCGGCGTGACCGGCCCCGATGACGAGGGTGTCGACGGTGGGCATGGAGGCTCCGCTCAGGCCGTCTCGACGTTGATGACCACCGGCGTGGCGTTCGTGAGGACGTCGTACACGGCAGACCGCCGACGGGACTGCTCGACGATGCCGCGCAGCGTCTCGTCGTCGGCCTCGCCCTCGAGGTGGAACTTGACCCGGATCTGCTCGTAGCCGTTGCGGACCAGGTCGGAGAGACCGAGGATCCCGAGCAGGTTGATGTCGCCCTCGACGGAGGAGGACACCTTGGTCAGGGTGACGCCGCGTGCGGCGGCGACGTTGGCGATGCCGCTGGTCAGGCAGGCGGCGATCGCGGGCAGGAGGAACTCCACCGGGGCGGGGCCGTGGTCGGTCCCGACCAGGACCTCCGGGTGGTCCGCGACCAGCGTGGTGGGCTGCTGGTGGGCCATTTCCTGGCCGACCCCGTAGAAGCCCGAGATGGTCGATGTCGACTGCGTGCCGGCATCCCACGTGTTCGTGGCCCGGAAGACGAACTCGGCGATCGGCGGGTTGCTCCGGACCGCCTCGCGTGTGGCCAGCAGCTTGTCGATGTCGACCCCGTTGATGTGAGGGTTCTCGACGTTGGTGGTGCTCATGCGTTCTCCTCGTGAGACCCAGGCCGGTGCGGTCCGGGTCCGTGTCGTGTGACATGTGGACGAGCGGGACGCTAGGGAGGCCACCTTCCCGAGACCTTCCCGGCCGCCGTGGGCCGCCCGCTCGCGCGGGAAGGCCGCGGGAAGCCGGGCACATCGCGTGGCGTCTACGCCGGAGCCGTTTCCTCCGTGGCGGCCGGCGCGCGAGCGCGCTGCGCCGTTCCCGCGGTCGAGCGACTCGGCTCCGCCTCGTCGCTCGGTCCTCGCT
>JAFMQY010000090.1 GCA_017354415.1 Nocardioides sp. | reverse complement strand
GCCGCTGGCGGCGGCCGCGCGCGCCGGCGCCGCACCCGCCCAGGCGAAGATGAGCGTGTCCTCGCCCTTGAGGAAGCGATGGCAGCGCACGCCCCCGGTGGCACGACCCTTGGGGGGGTACTCCGAGAAGGGCGTCACCTTCACGGCTCCGGCCTCGGTGCCGGGGAGCGCCGTCGACGACCCGCTCACGGTGACCACGACGGATGAGGCCGGGTCGAGCGCGCCGAACCACACCACGGACTCGCCGGCCGCGAGCTTGATGCCGGCCATGCCCCCGCCGCTGCGGCCCTGCGGGCGGACGCCGGCGGCGTTGAAGTGCAGGAGCTGGGCGTCGGAGCTGATGAAGCACAGCTCCTCGTCGCCGGACCGGAGCTCCACTGCGCCGACGACCTGGTCCCCCTCCTTGAGCCCGATCACGTCCCACTCGTCCTTGCCGAGGACCTCGGGGTTGACCCGCTTCACGACCCCCAGCCGCGTGCCCAGCGCGAGGCCGGGGCCGTCGCTGCGCAGGGCGCACAGGGCGAGGACCCGTTCGCCGGCCGCCAGGGAGTGGACCAGGTCGAACGGCAGGCCTCCCTGCAGATGGGGGTGGCTGGCCGAGGCCGGGAGCGCGGGCAGGTCGAGGACGCTGAGGCGTACGACGCGCCCGCGCGAGGTGAGGGCGCCGATCTCCCCGCGGGCCGTGGTGCGCACCGCCGAGACGATCACGTCGTGGCTGGCTCGCCCGCCGTCGCCGCTCGGGAGCTCGTCGGAGGTCGACCGGGCCAGCAGACCGGAGGAGGAGAGGTAGGCGAAGCACGGGTCGTCGGCCACCTCCAGCGGGGCGGCGGTCGCGGAGACCGCGACCCCGGCCGACTCGAGGAGCACGGTACGGCGGGGGGTCCCGAAGGTCTTGGCCACCTCGGCGAGCTCGTCGGAGACGACCCTGCGGAGGAGGTGGTCGTCGCCGAGGATCGCGTCGAGCGCCTCGATCGTGCGCTCCAGCTCCGACTGCTCCTTCTCCAGCTCGATCCTGGAGAACTTCGTCAGCCGACGCAGGGGCATCTCGAGGATGTAGTCGGCCTGGGTCGGAGTCAGGTCGAAGACACTGATCAGCCGTTCCTTGGCCATGGCCGCGTTGTCGGAGGACCGGATCAGCTGGATCACCTCGTCGATGTCGAGGATCGCGATCAACAGACCCTCGACCAGGTGCAGCCGGTCCGCGGCCTTCTGGCGCCGGAACGCCGAGCGCCGGCGCACGACGTCGTACCGGTGATCGAGGAAGACCCGGAGCAGCTCCTGCAGCCCCAGCGTGCGTGGCTGCCCGTCGACCAGGGCCACGGCGTTGATGCCGAACGAGTCCTCCATCGGCGTGAGCCGGTAGAGCTGCTCGAGCAGCGCCTCGGGGACGAAGCCGTTCTTGACCTCGATCACCAGCTGCAGGCCGTGGTCGCGGTCCGTGAGGTCCTTGATGTCGGCGATGCCCTGGAGCTTCTTCGACTGGACCAGGGTCTTGATCCGCTCCGAAACCTTCTCGGTGCCCACGCCGTACGGGAGCTCGGTGACGACGATGCCCTTCCGCCGGCCGACCGACTCCACGCGGGCGGTGGCCCGCATCCGGAACGAGCCGCGCCCGGTCTGGTACGCGTCGCGCACGCCGTCGAGACCGACGATCATGCCGCCGGTGGGCAGGTCCGGGCCCGGGATGAAGCGCATCAGGTCGTCGAGGGTGGCGTCGGGGTGGGTGATCAGGTGGCGCAGCGCCTGGACCACCTCGACCAGGTTGTGCGGGGGGATGTTGGTGGCCATGCCCACCGCGATCCCGGTGGAGCCGTTCACGATCAGGTGGGGGATCGCCGCGGGGAGCACGGTGGGTTCGTACTCGCGGCTGTCGTAGTTGGGCTTGAAGTCGACGGTGTCCTCGTCGATGGACGCCGTCATCGCGATCGCCGGCGGCGCCATCCGGCACTCGGTGTAGCGCATCGCCGCCGGAGGATCGTCGGGAGATCCGTAGTTTCCGTGGCCGTCGACGGTGGGCAGTCGCATCGCCCAGGGCTGCGCCATCCGCACCAGCGCGTCGTAGATCGCGCCGTCGCCGTGCGGGTGCAGGCGGCCCATCACCTCGCCGACGACGCGCGCGCTCTTCACATGGCCGCGGTCGGGTCGCACGCCCATGTCGTTCATCGTGTAGAGGATCCGGCGCTGCACCGGCTTCAGTCCGTCGCGGGCGTCGGGCAAGGCCCGGGAGTAGATGACGGAGTAGGCGTACTCGAGGTACGACGCCTCCATCTCCTGCTTGATGTCGGTGTCGAGGATGTTCTCCTCGAAGTCGTCGGGGAGGTCCTGCCGGGTGCCGCCACGTGCCATGGGCGCATTCTCCCGGGTGACACCGACGGCGGGAGACCGGGCACGCCGCCAGAAGTCGCGAACCTTTCACAACCATGCGGTTGACAAAGCAGGAGGCCACTGGTTGAGTGATGCTCAACCCAGTGGTTGAATACGAGAGGAGCCATCATGGCCAGCGTCGTCGTCCAGGCCGTCGCCTCGCTGGACGGTTTCATCGCCCGTCCCGATGACATGCCCGGACCCATCTTCGACTGGTACGAGGCGGGCGAGGTCGAGATGACCTTCAACGACCCGGACCAGAAGTTCCACGTCTCGCAGCAGTCAGCCGACCACCTCGACGTCTCCGACGTCCGCTGCCAGGTGATCGGCCGGCACCTGTTCGACTTCGTCGACGGCTGGGGTGGCCGTCCCATCGTGGGCGACCACGTCTTCGTCGTCACCCACCGCGACGCCGACGAGTGGCGAGCCCGCTACCCGGAGGCGCCGTACACGTTCTGCACCGACGGCATCGAGGACGCCATGAAGCAGGCGACCGAGCACGCCGGTGAGGGCTCGGTGATCGTCAGCGCCGGCGAGGTGGCAGGTCAGATCGTCGCCGCCGGTCTCGCCGATGAGATCGCGGTCGACCTGGCGCCGGTGTTCCTGGGTCAGGGCAAGAAGTTCCTCGGCTCGCTGACCGACGAGATCGTGTTGGACGACCCGAGCGCGGTGGTTCAGGGCACCCGCGTCCTCCACCTCAGGTACGCCCTGCGACGTTGACCCGGTCGTGGTCTCGGCACGGTCGGCGGACGCCGGAGCCTTGTAGATTTCGTCCGTGGTCACCGCGAACGCCGACGCGAACGTCGCGCCCCAGCACTGGGAGGCCGACGTCCTGCTGCGCGACGGCGGCACCGCGCACATCCGCCCGATCCGGCCGGAGGACGCCGAGCTGCTCGTGGAGTTCTACGCCCGGGTGTCCGACCGGTCGAAGTACTACCGGTTCTTCTCGCCGATGCCTCAGCTCTCCGACCGGGACGTCGCCCGGTTCACGCAGGTCGACCACGTGAAGCGGGTCGCGTTCGTGATGATGCTGTCGGGCCGGATGATCGCACTGGGCAGCTACGAAGGCCGTCCGTCCGACCCGAAGGACCCCGAATCGGCCCCGGCCGAGGACGCCGAGGTGGCGTTCCTGGTGGAGGACGCAGAACAGGGGCGCGGCATCGGCCAGCTGCTGCTCGAGCACCTCGCCCAGGCGGGCCGGGAGCGCGGGATCGTGCGGTTCGTCGCCGAGGTGCTCCCTGACAACCACCGGATGATCCAGACCTTCCGCGACGCCGGATACCGGCTGGTGAGCGGCTACGAGGACGGCGTGATCACCCTGGAGTTCCCGATCGAGGCGACCGACACCGCGATCGGGGTGATGACGAGCCGCGAGCACCATGCCGAGGCGGCGTCGATCCAGAAGTTCTTCAACCCGCGCTCGGTCGCCGTGATCGGAGCGTCCCGGCGCCAGGACACGGTCGGGCAGGCGCTGGTCCGCAACCTCGTGCTCGGCGACTACACCGGCCGGGTGTACGTCGTGAACCCGTCGGCCAAGGCGGTGTCCGGCCTTCCGGCGTACTCCATCGTGGGCGACATCCCCGACGACGTCGACGTCGGGATCGTGGCCGTGCCCGCCGAGTCGGTGCAGGACGTCGTACTCGACTGCGCGGCCAAGGGCGTGCACGGCCTGATCATCGTCTCGTCCGGGTTCGCCGAGATCGGCGAGGAGGGACGACAACGGCAGCGCCGCCTGGTCGGGCTCTCGCGCTCCTACGGCCTGCGGGTGATCGGCCCGAACTGTCTGGGCATCATCAACACCGACCCCGAGGTCAGCCTGAACGCCTCGCTCTCCTCGCAGAAGCCAGCACGCGGCCGGGCCGGCTTCTTCTGCCAGTCCGGGGCCCTCGGCACCGCGATCCTGGAGAAGGTCAACAACCGCGGCCTGGGCCTCTCGACCTTCGTCAGTGCGGGCAACCGCGCGGACGTGTCCGGCAACGACCTCCTCCAGTACTGGGAGGAGGACGACTCCACCGAGGTCGTGCTCCTCTACCTGGAGTCGATCGGCAACCCACGGAAGTTCAGCCGCATCGCGCGCCGGGTCTCGCTGCGCAAGCCGATCATCGCGATGCGGTCCGGCCGCACCACCCAGGGCGTGCCGATGGGCCATGCCGTGCGCAAGATCGGCGCGCCACAGCGGGCGGTGGACGCGATGTTCCGCCAGGCCGGCGTGATCCAGGTCGACACCCTCGACGAGATGTTCGACGTCGCGCAGCTGGTGGCCCACCAGCCGCTGCCGCGTGGACGCCGGGTCGCGATCGTCGGCAACTCCGACGCGCTCGGGCTGCTGGCCGCGGACGCCGCCGCCTCGGTCGGCCTCGTGGTGAACCGCTCGGTGGCCCTGGGTGCGGACGCGTCCGGACCCGACTTCGAGGACGCGCTCGACGCCGCGATCGACGACCCCGAGGTCGACTCCGTGGTCGCGGTCTACATCCCGCCCATCGACGTCTCCGGGGTCGAGGTCGCCGACGTGCTGGCTGCGGTGGGAGAGCAGTCCGACAAGCCGTTGGTGTCGTCGTTCCTCGGGGCCGAGGGTGTCCCCGAGCTCCTCCGCGTCCCCGACGTCGCCGGCTCCACCGCCGGGCGCGGCTCCGTCCCGTCGTACCCCGCGGTCGAGGCGGCGGTGCGGGCGCTCGCGCGCGTCGTCGAGTACGCCGTGTGGCTGCGCACCCCGAACGGACCGACGGTCGTCCCCGAGGACATCGACCACGCCGCCGCCAAGGCACTGGTGCAACGGCTGCTCGTCGAGATTCCCGACGGCGCCGAGCTCGGGCTCGACGACCTGCGCGCGCTGCTCGCGGCGTACGGAATCAGCCTGTGGGAGTCCCGGCCCGTGTCCACCATCACCGAGGCGACGAGGGCGGGTCGCGAGCTCGGGTGGGACGTGGTGCTCAAGGCCACCACCGACCGTCTGCGCGAGCGACCCGACCTGGCCCACGTGTGGCGCAACATCGACCGGCCGTCGGAGATGAAGGACGCCTGGGCCAGCCTGACCACCCTGATCGACGCGGACGACAACGCGGGCTTCGTCGTACAGAAGAACGCCCCGCCCGGGGTGCCCGTGAGCATCCGCAGCATGGAGGACCCCCTCTTCGGACCGGTCGTGTCGTTCGGGATCTCCGGGCCGCTCACCGAGCTGCTCGAGGACCGCTCGTACCGGATTCCCCCCCTCGGGGCCCGCGACCCTGCGGCGATGACCCGAGAGATCAAGGCGGCCCCGATGCTGTTCGGCTACCGCGGCTCGGAGGTGGTCGACGTGGCGGTCGTGGAGGACCTGATCGCGCGGGTGGCACAGCTCCAGCATGACCTGCCACAGGTCTCGTCGCTCGATCTCTCGCTGGTGCTGGCAGGAGCCGACCACTGCTCGGTGCTGACCGCCCGGGCTCGGGTGGACCCCGTCGCAGACCCCCGCTCGGACTGGTTCGTTCGCCGTCTTCCCGCTGCGGTCGACGACACGATCCCGGGCTAGACACGGCCCACGGGGCTACAGGAGTGCGGCCTGCCGGCGGCACCAGGCCTCGACGGTGGTCGTGGGTGCGCCGAGCAGCTCGTTGGCCGGGCCGGGGTCGCCGACCTTGCCGAGTCGGGCGATGAGCCGCATGATCTGCAGGCTGGGTGCCAGTCGGCCCCGCACCAACGGCCGGTCGAGCAGGCTCACGACGCCGATCGGGACGGTGACCAGCAGGTGGTGCGGCACCACGGTCCTCCGGAAGACGGCCAGCGCCTCGTGCAGATGGAGCGCTTGTGGGCCGAGGACGTAGAGGTCGCGGTCGGCGGCGGCCGGCGTGGTGAATGCGCGGGAGACCTGGGCGGCGAAGTCCTCGGCGCACACCGGGTGCAGTGGCTGGCGTAGACGGCCCAGCATGACCACGAACGGGCCCCGCACGTGGCGAGGCAAGGTGTTGGTGAAGTAGGTGGCGCGGAAGAACGTGAAGGGTACGCCGGAGTCCTCGATGGCGTGTTCGGCCGCGAGCTTGACCCGGTGCACGAGGATCTTGCGCCCGTAGTCCACGCGGACCAGGCTCCCGGTGAGATAGCTGATCCGCTGCAGGTCGTGGCGAGCCGCGGCCGCGGCCACCGCGGCGGTCCCCCGGTGCTCGACGGCTTCGAGCCGTGCGGGATCCTCCGCTCCGAGGCTCACATGAACCGCGTCCGTCCCGCGGACGGCGCGGTCCACGGCCTGCACGTCGGTGACCGAGCCTGGTACGTACTCGAAGCCCTCGCCGAGGGTCTCCCGCGCTCGCGCGGGGTGGCGGACCAGCAGGCGCACGTGGTGGCCGTCTGCGAGCAGGCGCTGTGCCACCGGTCGGCCGATCAGCCCGGTGGCGCCGACGACCAGGAGGCGCATCTCACGCAAGGGCCTGGCTGTACGAGGTCCTCCCTGGACCATGCCGAAACCCTACCCACCAGCACGCTCCGGATCTCGTGGGTGCCGCAGCCGGAGGTCGTGACAGACTCGCCCCATGCAGGGTTTGAAGGAGGCGATCGACCGCACCGGGTACTACCCCGAGGTCGTCGCCGACGGCGTGATGCGTGCGGTGGCGGACGAGGACGTGGTCTCGTTCTTCGTCCACCACGAGCCGACGTTCGACCGCGACGAGGTACGCCGCCACCTGACGGTCGTGGTCCTCACACCGAGCCGGCTGATCCTGGCCCACACCGACGAGCACGCCGGAGACGACATGCTGCCGGCGCCGTACACCTCGACCTCGACAGAGGCGATCGCCTTGTCGTCGGTGAAGTCGGTGGTCGTCACCCGGATGGTGACGAACCCGACCGACGGCCCGACCCCGCCGGCGGAGGCCGTCCTCACGATCGGGTGGGGTGGTGTGTCCCGGCTCGACCTCGAGCCCGCCACTTGCGGCGACCCCGAGTGCGACGCCGACCACGGCTACACCGGCACCATGTCTGCCGACGACTTCTCCCTCCGCGTCTCGGCCGCGGCCGACGGTCCGGACGCCGTGCCGTCGTTGCTGTCGTTCGCGGAATCCCTCTCGGCTCGTACACACGGCTGAGCTTCACGGCGTGACCAACTTCCTCGAGCCCGCGTACGGCGGGCGTTCGCTCGCCGACGTTCTACCGGCCGTGGCCGCGGCCATCGGCGCCCCGGTCTCCCTGCGAGCGGCGGAGGCGCAGAACGGCGCGCTCGTCCTCCCTGAGGCGCCGGCATACGTCGTGTTCCTGGTCGACGGACTCGGGTCCGATCTTCTGGCCGCGCACGCGCACGCGGCGCCGTACCTCTCGTCGCTGCTGCGCCCGGATGCCACCGGCACCGCCGGCGTCCCATCGACGACCGCCACGAGCCTGACCTCCCTCGGCACCGGGCTCACGCCGGGCGCGCACGGTGTCGTCGGGTTCACCTCCCGCGTGCCCGGCTCCGACCGGCTGCTGAACGCGCTCTTCTGGGACAAGGACGTCGACCCGGTCCAGTGGCAGCCGCACCCCACCGGCTTCCAGCGGCTGGCGGCCTCCGGGGTTCACGTGACGACGGTGAACAAGCGCGAGTTCCGTGGCTCGGGGCTCACCGTCGCTGCCCAACGAGGCGGCGAGTGGGTTGACGCCGACCGAGTCGGAGAACGCGTCGCCGGTGCCGTGGCCGCGACCGCGCTGCGGCCCTCGCTCACCTACCTCTACGACGGCGACCTCGACTGGACCGGTCACCGCTACGGTGTCGCGTCGGCCCAGTGGCTGCAGCAGCTGGCGATCATCGACGCCGAGGCCGAGCAGCTCCGCGACGCACTTCCGGAGCATGCGCGGCTCATGGTCGTGGCCGACCACGGGATGGTCGACTCCCCGCCCGGGCGCCGCATCGACCTCGACGCGGACCCGTCGTACCGGACCGGGGTCGTCCTGATCGGCGGGGAGGCGAGGTTCCGGCACGTCTACTGCGCCGCCGGGGCGGTCGCCGACGTCGCGGCGTCCTGGAGCGAGCTGCTGGAGGGGCGGGCCCTGGTTCTGACCCGTGACGAAGCGATCGCCCGCGGCTGGTTCGGAGACGTGACCGCTTCGGTACTCCCGCGGATGGGTGACGTGGTCGCGGCTGCCCGCGACAACTGGGGGCTGTTCTCCTCGGTCGACTTCCCCTACGAGCTGCGCCTGGTGGGCCTGCACGGCTCTCTGACTCCGGTCGAGATGCGGATCCCGGTGCTGGTCGACTGACCGGGGCGTCAGGAACGGTCCGGCATCGCTTCGCGATCGTGCAGCGAGGTCGGAGAGACGAACGGCCGGAGCAGGGAGTCGTCGCCGTCGTTCCGCTCCTGCCGGGCGACCCCGGCCAGAAGGTCGGCGACCTGGATCCGCGGATCATCGCGCGAGTCGACCGTTACCAGCCCGGCCAATGGCGACACCCTGCCCGCCAGCGCGGCGCCGTCGGTGAGGACCTGCTGGAGACGCCTCAGTCGCCCGGCCGTGAGCGCGCTCTGCTCGTCGTGGATCACCAGCACCCGGTGCTGTCCACCGCTCCAGAACAGCACGGTCTCGGCCAGCGCCGGCAGCATCGGCTCCAGTGGTGGCGGGATCGACCGGTCGTCGTGTGCCAGCCGGGTCAGGACTTCCCCTACCCGCGCCCTGTCGAGCCCGTCGAGGACGTCATCGGCCTCCCCGCCGAGCCCGACTCGTTGCAGCGCGTCGCGCGCCTGGAAGAAGCGGAGCACGGCATGGTGATCCATCGGACGGGTCCGCTTGGTCCGGACCAGCTCGACGAAGGCCGCGAGGAAGGCGCGCCATTCGCGGCCATCCGCCGCGCGCCCGCCCCGGTACAGAGCCAGGGCTGCGGGACGGCGTTCCTGGGTGAGGCGAGTACCGGCCGCGTAGGAGGGCTCGGTGAGGAACAGGTCGACGATCCGGGTGACGAGGAAGTACTCCTTGTCGACCACGAGGACGTGGGCCCGGCCGTCCAGCGCCGCCAGCAGCCTCCCCAATGCCTCACCCGCTTGCGGGCCGCGCAGAAACGTCCCCGACTTGAGCTCGGTCCACGAGCGCCGGAACCCGGACCGCAGAACGCCGATCAGCTCCACTGCCTCGTCGACGCTCAAGTCGACACTTGCGTGCGTGAACACCGGGGTGGCCGCGTCCAGCATGTTGCTGCCGGAGAACCCGGACTCGTCACAGGCGATCTCGACGACGCCGCCGACCCCCTCCATCGGCGGCAGGCCGCCCTGGAGCGGCAACCTCCGATCACTCGCCACGGCGACCATGCTCGTCCGCGCCCGCGGATCGGACCACCGAGTTTGCGGCCCTGCTGTGTCACGAGGCGGGCGGGAGTGGGGTCATAGGCTGCGGGTTGGCACCTTCTGTGTCGAACCCGGTATGAGCAACGACAAACCAGCAACGGGGTCAGACCGCTCAGAGATGGATCACATGACAACACAACCGGATCCGACCGCCACCTCCGCCGTAGGGGACGAGCGCGCCGGCCAGGCACCCTGGCTGCCATTGGTTGTCATCGTCCTCGCTCAGCTTCAGATGAACATGAACATCAGTGTCCTGCCGGTGTCGCTGGGGCCGATCGCCGACGACCTGAACGCACCGTCCACAGCCGCGGCAACGGCGCTCCTCCTCTACTCGCTGTTCGTCGCCGCGTTCGTCATGGTGGGCGCGAAGGTCGGCAAGCTCGTGGGCGAGCGTCTCGTGCTCCAGGTGGGCGTCGTCGTGCACGGCCTGGCGATGGCTTTGATGGCCACCAGCACCAACACGAGCACGATGAACGCCGCCCAGGCGATCGCGGGAGTCACCGCTGCGGCGCTGGTTCCGACGTTGGTGGTATTGATCGCCGCGAACTACCACGGTCGGCAGCAGGAGACGGCACTGGGCGTTCTGGCAGGCATCCCTGCTGTCGCCAGCGCAGTCACCTTCGTCATCGCGGGCTTCCTCGCCACGGCGTTGAGCTGGCGCTTCTCGTTCTGGTTGATCGTCCTCCTGGCGGTCGCGGTCTTCGTCCTGAGCTTTCGTCTGAGGCCGATCCCGCGCCAACCCACGATCAGGATCGACGGTGTCGGGGTCGTTCTCTCGGCTGTAGCCGTCGCGCTCATCCTGTACGGCTTCAACAACCTCCAGACGTGGGGGGTGCTCGTCGCGCACGATGCGGCGCCGTTCTCACTGCTGAAGCTGTCGCCGGCACCGATACTCATCCTCTTGGGAATCGTGCTCGGCCAAGCGTTCTTCGCGTGGTCCAACAGGCGCGTTTCCCTGCGCAAGCAGCCGCTCCTCGCGACGGAGGTGATGGACAGCAAGGAGGAGAAGAACGCCGTCATCGCGTTTCTCGTCGCAGGCAGCCTCGGTCTCGCAGTGGGCTTTCTGATCCCGCTCTACGTGCAGATCGTCCAAGGCCGAACGCCCCTGGCGTCGGCAGTGGCCATCCTCCCGTACGCCGTGACCATCGCGGCTTCGGGCGTTCTCTCGGTGCGACTCTACGATCGCTTCCCGCCACGCAGTCTGGGGATCGCCTCGTTCATCCTGACCGCGGTGGGCCTGGCGGTGGTCGCCTTCACCGTCGGTACCGGCTGGAGCACGGTCGTGGTGATCCTGGGCCTGCTCCTGGTCGGCATCGGTGAGGGCACACTGCTCACACTGCTGTTCAACGTGCTGGTCTCGGCGTCTCCCAAGAGACTCGCCGGCGACGTGGGGGCGTTGCGCGGCGTGGCGAACAACGTCTCCAACGCGCTCGGCGCGGCGTTTGCGAGCGTCGTGGCGGTAGGGCTGTTGGGTGTGTTCCTCGCCGCGGCCTTCAGCCGGTCCGACCTGCCGCCCGAGGTCAAGACACGAGCCCAATCCCAGAACGTCGACTTCGTGACCGATCACGAGCTGAGGAGCGCGCTCAGTACGACCTCCGCGACGCCGGAGCAGGTGGACGAGGCGGTCGCGATCAACAAGGACGCCAGCCTGCGCGCGTTGCGGGCGTCGTTCTTGATCGTGGGAGGGATCTCGTTGCTGTCGATCTTCCCGGCCTCGAGACTGCCGAAGTACGTGCCGGCCGAGCTGTCGGCAGAGGACATCGTGGGTGAGGCGGGTCCCGAAGGCAGGGAGCCTTCCTAGTCTTTGCCTCTCACGTCGATCCGCAGTACGAGCGCGAACGCCGCCATGACGGCCAGGCCGAGGCAGACCGTGAAGACCTTCTCATCAGGGTGAACCGTCAGCAGAACAACCGCACCGGCCGCCAACGTCGTGACGACGGCGGCCGCGATCTTCCAGTCGTCGCCGATCAGGAAGTCGTACCAGAACTGGCCGAAGCCCCGAACGAACCGCATGGTCAGGAGTCTCCTCGGTGGGCGCCGTACTCAGCGGGCTCGGGTGCGCTGTCGCGACCACGAGTCTGCCCGCCACGAAGCGACATGATCATGAGCCGGCTCAGCGCGAACCACCCCAGGATCAGGGCCAGGATGGCGAGGTCCGAACCTGGCCAGGCCAGACTCTCGCGGCCGGAGCGGAAGACCCCGAGGCCCTCCACGGCCCAGAACGTCCCGAAGGACGCGAGGAGCAACCCCACGCCGTACTTGAGAGTGTTCTCCGGGACTCGGGAGAGGGGCCCGCGGACCGCGATACCGAGGCCGAGGACGACCAGGCAGCCGGCCACCGCGGCGACGATGGCCACCGGCATGTTGCGGGCGCTGAGGCCGAACGTGAGCACGATGAAGACGACTTCGGTCCCCTCGAGGAAGACGCCCTTGAAGCTCACGACGAACGAGAACCAGTCCAGGCCCCGAGGAACCGCGCCAGCCCGCTCAGCGTCCGCCACCTCCCTGGCGAAGATCTCGTCTTCATCGTGCATCGCCTTGAGGCCGGCCGACCGAAGGATCGCCTTGCGCAGCCACTGCTGGCCGAAGATGAGCAACAGTCCGCCGATCGCGAGCTGGAGTGCTGCCTCGGGGAGCCACGTGGTGATGGCGTAGCCGAACACGGCGGTGAAGGCCGCCAGCGCGACGAGAGCAGTGCCCGCGCCGATCAGGGTCGAGCGCCAGCTCCTGGTCATGCCCATCGCCATGACGATGGTGAGGGCCTCGACCATCTCCACCATCGCGGCCAGGAACACGGCTGTCGCGAGCCCCCAGACTGCCGCGTTCATGGGTGTCTCCTGGACGGTCGTGGCCTGCGGGGCCGGTCACCCCACCCTCAGAACGTAGCGCCTGGGTGGACAGATCCTCCGCGTGACCGCTCGTCGCACGCTGGAGGATCTGTCCGTCCTGGCGTTCTCAGCGGCAGCGAGCGGCTGACTTCTTGAAGGTTGCGTCGCTGGAGTACCAGTGGTTGACCCCGATGCTGGGGCTCTGGTGGTAGAACCAGGAGAAGAAGGCGAGCTCTTGGGGGTGCCATGTCTGGCCGCCGAGCTTCGTGGGCTGCAGCGTTCCGCTCAGTGGGTCGCCGACCTCGAGGTTGTCCTGGCATCCGACGACCTGCCCGATGTTGCCCCAGGGCTTCGTCTGGTTGTTGACTCCGTCGACCAGCGGGTCGTCCATCCACTCCGCCACCTCGTGGCTGAGGGCCGAGATGTCTTTCACTCCCTTGCCGAAGGCGTTGTGGGTGTTGTCGTACATGGCCGTCGCGTAGGTCGTCGTACCGGCGTCGGACGCGTTGGTGAAGGCGCTGTGGTAGCCGAGGATGCAGCAGTTCGTCGTCGTGGTGTCGTACTCGACGACGTTGCTCAGCAGGAAGATGGGGAAGTCTCCTGATCCGAATCCCCTCGCGGCGAGCTCGGGCATCAGGACGCTCTGGACCTCGTTGTCCCACCAGTTGACCTCCATCGCGCCGAGATCCCCGCAGGTGATGGTTTCGAAAGCAGAGTCCACAGCGGGGACGGTGACGGTGATGGGCGTGGTCGTGGTGGGTTTGAGCGTGACCTGAAGGTCGGGGTTGAGTCCCGACGGCTTGGTCTTCGACCAGAACTCGGCCCTGCGGAAGACGCTGACGTACTGACCCGTACCGACGTTCGTGCCGCCCCAGGTGTACTTCTTGGACTTGAAGATCGGCGAGTTGAGCATCCGCGTCACCGAGCTCGACGGTGCGCACGAGTCCGCGACCGTGGGGTTGAACGTGTCGCCGTTCGCCAGCTTGATGATCACGGGGACGATGACCGTCGGAACGTTGACGGCGCCGTTCGCCTGGCTCTTGAACGGGTTCTTGCCGACCATCGTGTACGGGAACGTCTTGGTGCCATCGGTCACCGTTCGGTGGAAGAGCGGAATGGAGGGAGCAGCCGCCGCCGCCTTCGAGTTCGACAAGCGGCTGAGGTGTGGCTGCACCCCGACGTCGTACAGGGGTTTGAGCACCGTGAGCTGCTTGATCTTGCCGTGCGCCCCGTCCGCACCCGCCCATGCGCCGGTCGTGCCGGCGGCCACGAGAGCTGAGACAAGCAGGGCGGTTCCCGCTGCGTGGCGGATCTTCATGACCTCTCCTCGAGATGTGAAAGTCGGCGAGACGTGGCCACGCCCCGGATCGGCGGTTCGCTCGGTCATCGTGTCGTCCGGCTGGATCGTATGTGAAAAGCCCGACACCTGCAGACCGTCGGCTGTGAGGAGCCCACCTCGGCGCGTCAGATACGTCACGAGGTCGGTGGGCCTGGGGGTCGCGGTCATCGGTCCCACGGACGTGCCATGGGACTGCCCACCCGTCGGTCGGGTCTGTCGAGACCGCGGGTGCGCACCTGCGCCCCCCGGGCGATGACCGAAGAGTTCGTTGGCGGCCCTGGGTGGGGTTCAGGCAGGTGGGAGTGGCCTGGTGCCAAGCGGTGTGACCAGGTAGGCGGATCCGTGGGGTCCGTGCCAGGTGTAGGTGCCGTCGCCGTGTCGCCGGTAGTGCCAGCGGCGGGCGGTCTTGGCGCGGTGTCTTGGCGCGGTGGTGTCGTCGGCACAGCGGGGCGAGTTCGTGGGTGCGGTCTGGCCGGGTGGCCCGCCCTGGTCGACGGGGATGTAGGGGGTGATGGGGTCGAGGTCGCAGGCTCTGGCGTGACGGGTGCATCGGGGGAAGACGCAGTGCCGGTCGCGCAGGACCACGCTCTCCCGCGTCCATTCCGGTGGGTCGTGCTCGTCGACGGGGTCGTCGCGGGCCAGGTCGAGGACGGGGACGATGGTGGCCCGGGAGCCGGTCAGCCGGTCGCGGATCGTGGTCTGGGTGGCGGGGCCGAACCGCTCGGCCTCGGCCACGGTCACCGTCGGGTCGAGGAGGTCGGTGAGGGTGAGGTGGAGGTACATGCGGGTCTTGGCCAACGACGGCCGCCGCACCCGCACCCGCCCGGCGGTGCGGTCTCTGCCGCCGGTGCGGTCGGTGCCGGCGGGGCGGTCGGTGCGGTCGTCGGTGGTGGCGACCTGGGGCGGGGTGCCGTAGAGGTCGGGGTGGGACTGGGCGTCGGCGATCACACCCAGGGCTTTGCGGA